>CAMAWC010000055.1 GCA_945861875.1 Bordetella parapertussis | reverse complement strand
AATGGCAACGCATGCACCAAACCTTGACGACCCGAACGAGCATGTTCTTGGCACGGACGGCGAGTTCCATGTCGTCGACGAGCCTGTCGACCTGTCCGTTTATCACACCGAGGACTGGATCGCCTGCGGCTTTTTCTGGGTGCTTGCCGCCACCGTGTTTTACCAGTTCTTTACCCGCTACGCCCTTAACGACTCGGCCTCCTGGACCGAGGAAATCGCGCGCTACCTGTTGATCTGCCTGGTGTTCATCGGCGCGGCAATAGGCGTGCGCAAGAACACCCATATACAGGTCGATATTTTTTACCGCTTCATGGCGCCGGCGCTGGCACGGACCCTGTCGACCCTGGTCGACGTGATACGGGTGCTGTTCTTCGGTTACGCCATTTACCTCACCTACGCCCTGATGCAAAAAATCGGCAAACAACCGATGTCCATCGTCGACTGGCCCATAGGACTGATTTACGCCATGGTCATGCTCGGTTTTACACTGATGTGCTTTCGCGCCGTGCAGGCCCTCATAAGGCACTGGCGCCAGGGCTATAGCGTGCTCGAACGGCCCGAAGTGGCCGGGGAGGAAGGCGCATGACCTCGGCCCTGCTCACCTCCTTTCTCGCGCTGATGTGCGCGGGACTGCCGGTTGCACTGGCAATGGCGTTCGCATCGCTGCTCTACGTCATGATCTCGGGCAACGTGCCCGATTTTGTGGTGATACACCGCATGGTCAACGGCATCGACTCGTTCCCGTTGCTGGCGGTGCCGTTTTTCATCATGGCCGGCAACCTGATGAACTCGGCCGGCATCACCAACCGCATTTATAACTTCGCCCTGGCGCTGGTGGGCTGGCTGAAGGGCGGACTCGGCCACGTCAACGTGCTCGGCTCGGTTATTTTCGCCGGCATGTCGGGCACCGCCATCGCCGATGCCGCGGGCCTGGGCACCATCGAGATCAAGGCGATGAAGGATCATGGCTACAGCACCGAATTCGCCGTCGGCGTGACCGCCGCATCGGCGACCCTTGGCCCCATCATCCCGCCGTCGCTGCCCTTTGTCATTTACGCCATGTTCGCCAACGTCTCGGTGGGCAAGCTGTTCCTCGCCGGCATCCTGCCCGGGGCCATCATGGCCCTGCTGATGATGTGCACCGTCGCCTATTACGCCCACAAGAACAAGTGGGGCCGTGACGTTCCGTTCAGCTGGCCCAAGCTCAACAAGGCGGTGATGGAATTGGTGGTGGTGGTCGGCTTCCCGACGGCCATATGGGCCGCCACCGAAATGGGCACCGACCCGGCGCCGACATTCTTTGCCGCCATGGCCGTTCTGCTTGCCGCCGACCGCGTGTTTCGCTTTAACGCGGTCCTGCCCATCATGACTCCTGTGTTGCTGATAGGCGGCATGACCTCCGGCATTTTCACCGCCACCGAGGGCGCCATCGCCGCCTGCGTATGGGCGATGTTCCTCGGCTTGTTCTGGTATCGCACCCTCAACTGGAAAATGCTGATCAAGGTGTCGATGGACACCATAGAGACGACTTCCACGGTGCTGCTGATCGTTGCATCGGCGTCGATTTTCGGCTGGTTGCTCACAGTCACCAAAGTTACCGACGCGGTGGCCGCACTGGTGCTCTCCTATACCCACAACCCGGACATGTTCCTCTTGCTCGCCAACCTGCTGATGCTGTTCGTTGGCTGCTTTCTCGAGCCCACGGCGGCCATCACCATCCTGGTGCCAATCCTGCTGCCGATCTGCCTGCAACTTGGCATTGACCCGGTGCATTTCGGCCTGGTGATGGTGCTCAACCTGATGATTGGCCTGCTGCATCCGCCCATGGGCATGGTGTTGTTCGTGCTGGCGAGGGTGGCGAAACTTTCGGTCGAACGCACCACCATTGCCATACTGCCGTGGCTGTTCCCGTTGCTGGCAAGCCTCATCCTGATCACTTATGTGCCAAGCATTTCCATGTGGCTACCGCGGACGCTGATGCCCTGAGCTGCAATTAATATTCCGAGCCAGGAGTAAAATCATCCTGGTACCCGGAAAGGAATCCGACCATGCTCCAAGCCGCAGATATAACCATCCGCCTGAACCCCGCCGACGATGTGGTCATCGCCCGGGTGGAGATTCCCAGCGGGACCACCCTGCCCAAGGAAGGCAACGTGCGCCTTGCCGCCACCGTGCCGGCCGGCCACAAGATTGCCGTGCGCGATGTCGCGCAGGGCCAGCCGGTGCGCCGCTACAACCAGATCATCGGTTTTGCCACGCGCGACATCAAGGCCGGCGAACACATCCACGTCCACAACCTCGCCATGGGTGATTTCGAGCGCGATTACGCCTTTTGCACCGACGTAAAAACGACGCAAGCCATTACGCCGCAAGCCACCTTTGAAGGCATCGTTCGCGCCGATGGCCGCGTCGCCACACGCAACTACATCGGCATCCTCACCAGCGTGAATTGCTCGGCCACCGTGGCGCGCATGATCGCCGATCACTTCAGAAACCGCCTGGAGGCCTATCCCAATGTCGACGGCGTGGTCGCGCTGACGCACAAGTCAGGTTGCGGCATGGCCAGCGAGGGCGAAGGCATAGACTTGCTGCGCCGGACCATGGCCGGCTACGCCCGCCACCCGAATTTTTTCGGCACCCAACTGGTGGGACTGGGCTGCGAATCAAACCAGATCAACAACCTCTTGTCCGTGCACAAGCTGCAGCGCAGCGACACACTCGCCGCCTATACCATCCAGGAAAAGGGCGGCACCATGAAAGCGGTGCGCGAGGGCATCGCGCGCATCGAAGCCATCCTGCCCGAGGCCAACAAGGCAAAACGCCAGACCGTGCCCGCCTCACACCTCACCCTCGCCCTGCAATGCGGCGGCTCCGACGGCTATTCGGGCATCTCGGCCAATCCGGCACTCGGTGCCGCAGTCGACCTGCTGGTGCGCCACGGCGGCACCGCCATCCTGTCAGAGACACCCGAGATCTATGGTGCGGAACACCTGCTGACGCGCCGTGCAGTGACGCGTGAAATCGGTGAAAAACTCGTGCGGCGCATCAAGTGGTGGGAGGACTACACCGCGCGCAACGGCAACGAGATGAACAACAACCCCTCGCCGGGCAACAAGGCGGGCGGGCTTACCACCATCCTGGAAAAATCCCTCGGCGCGGTGGCCAAGGGCGGAACCACCAACCTGGTGGAAGTCTATGAGTACGCGCAAGCCGTCACTGCACGCGGCTTTGTCTACATGGACACCCCGGGGTTTGACCCTGTCGCGGCGACCGGCCAGGTGGCCGGCGGCGCCAACATGGTCTGTTTTACCACCGGCCGCGGCTCGGCCTACGGCTGCAAGCCGGCCCCTTCGCTCAAGCTCGCCACCAACTCCGCGCTCTACGCCCACCAGGAAGAAGACATGGACTTCAACTGTGGCACCATCGTCGATGGTAAGGAGTCGATCGAGGAGTCGGGCCGCAAGTTCTTTGAACTGATACTCAAGACCGCTTCGGGCCAGAAGACCAAAAGCGAGCAGTGGGGCTATGGCGAGGATGAATTCGCGCCGTGGATAGTCGGCGCCACCATGTAGGAGGCGGATCATGAAAGATTTGCGCGCAGTCATCGCCCTGGCTTTTTTAATTGCGCCGCTCCCGGCGGCGCTGGCGGCGACCTCGGATTTCAAGTCATCCAAAGCCAACGGTGCCATCGCCTACCATCGCGACTCGGGCAACTTTGGCTACACCACCGATGCGAAAAACTCGCGCGAGGCAAAAACCGAAGCGCTGAAACAATGCAACCACCCCAAGTGCGAAGTCGTGGCGAGTTTTCGCGGCGCATGTGGTGCGGTGGCCAACGGCCCCAAACGCTTTGCCGCCACCACCGGCGCAACGCGCCAGGAAGCCGAAACCCGGGCGTTGCGCAAATGCGGCGACGCCTGCACTGTGGCGGCATGGGCCTGCACGAAGTAGTCCTCTTCTACAATTTCACACATTTAAAATGCGAAATCCGCGCCAGGCGCGGGTTTCAGGTCTTTTCAGGTGACACTTTAGTCACTTTTACCGCTGTCGCGGTGCTCCGCCTAGGCGGCGATACCCGACTCGTTGCGCGAAGCGCGCTTGCGGTTCATGCTCGATCATCAAAGTTGCACCCGCCGCAGGGTTGGGAGTAGTCTGACGGCATGGGTAATCCAGTTATCTCTCGCAGCCCCGAAGTGATGGGGCGCACGGCAGTCTTTTCCGGTGACCGGGTGCCGGTTCAGACGCTACTTGACTGCCCGGTCAGCCAGCTCGAAGAAGCGTTTCTTTTCCTGATCCCGGGCTTCGATACCAATTTCGATAAGATCAACAATGACACGGTTGGTGCTGGTACTGCCGATCTTTGCCATGGATTTCACCCGGCGCGCTACGCGCGCAGGAAGGCTTCCGCTCTGACGGACGGTCTTTTCGGCAATCGACATGAAAACAAGATACTCCACATCGCACCAGAATTCACCAGGCGGAAAGGTGGATGTGTTTGGGCGGGCCTATGGACGCGCAAACTCAAACGCGAATTGGCGCTGATGGCGGATAGACAGCAGGTACACCGTCGAAGCCGCCTCGGTATAGAGGATCAGGTAATCGCCTGAAAGGTATTCGCGCAACGCATCTGCCGCGCCGGCCGGAAGCCGGGCAAGCAGCGTGAGGGCCTCGGCAGACCGGGGTGGCTGATCAAGGTAGCGCCGGCCCATGCGCGGGAAGCGCCGCAGGTTGGGGAAAACAGTCGCGCGCAGTTCAGCGAGCAAATCGTCATAGGCAAAATGCGCATCCACGCTATCCAGGAATTCCTCAACGGCACCGAGTCGTTCGAGGAAACTGGCGGTCAGTTCGATCCGGTGAAGCGCGACCCGGTGAATCGGGTCAGTCACGCGGCTTGGTTGACCGGGCGACGGTGGACGATTTGGTCTTGCGGCGTTGCTGCAGCTTGGCGATGGTTTTGTCGGCGTCATGCACCCGCCCCGCCTGGATGTCTTCCAGTCCCTTGCGCGCATCTTCGATCACCAGCAGGTGAATTCGCTCGCGTTCCAGAAGATGGTAGTAATCCAGTTTGCCGGCATCGATCAGGGCGACATAACTCTCGCCATTCTTGGTGATGATCTTCTCGGCGCCGGCCTTGGCCTGCTCGGCCAGATCGGAGAGCTTGGCGCGCGCCACGGTAAAAGGCACAACATCGTTGGAGGAAATTGGCATGGGGACTCCTGGATAAGTGGCAGATTACTGCGCAGTATAGTGTAATCTTTGAATGTCCATTGAGCCGGCGAGAAATCGCAGCCGCACAATACAAATCTACAAGATTTAAAACGCAAAACCCGCGCCAGGCACGGGTTTCACGTCGTTTTAGGTGACAATTTAGTCACCTTTTTCGCTATCGTGGCATACATTACAGCTTCTGCCCTTTGGCGGCTTGACCCGCAAGCAAGAAGGTTTTCGGATATTTCCCTTCGCCACAGACTTTGAAGGAACCGAAGTCCTTGTACCAAAGCCCGTCCGGGGCTTCGGGCTCCGATTCTCGCCACGCTTTGAGCTGGTAAAGATCTTCTGCGGTGATCTTGCGTTCGCGCAACCGGTCAAACAGATGGTCGCGAAGCGCGGGAGGCAGTCCGGTCCACTGGATGGCGGGCATTACTCACCGAAGGTCATGCGGGCCAGTTCTTCCTTGAGCCGTTTATGCTCTTCCGCATCACTGGAACGCGCCAGGCGGTCGGCCAGTTCGAAGAAGCGTTTCTTTTCCTGATCCCGAGCTTCGATACCGGTCTCGATCAAATCAACAATGATGCGATTTGCGCTGGTGCTGCTGGTCTTTGCCAGGGATTTCACCCGGCGCGCCACATGCGCTGGAAGGCTTACGCTCTGACGGACGGTTTTTTCGGCAATCGACATGGAGGCAGGATACACCACATTGCACCAGAATTCACCAGATGCGGGGAATCAGGGTATTTCACCATTTCGCCAGAACATTGAAAAGGACGCCCGCGACGAAATAGCGGAATTGGGAACATAAACGTAATTCACCGGATTTAAAACGCAAAACCCGCGCCAGGCACGGGTTTCAGGTCGTTCTAGGTGACAATTTAGTCACCTTCCCCACTAACGCGGTACTCCGCCTAGGCGGCTATACCCGACTCGGTGCGCGAGGCGCGCTTGCGGTCGTGCTCGAGCAGGTGGCGCTTGCGGATGCGTATGCACTTGGGCGTGATCTCGACGAGCTCGTCGTCGGCGATGAACTCGACCGCCTTCTCCAGCGTCAGCTCCACCGGCGGCACCAGGCGCACCGCTTCGTCGGTGCCCGAAGAGCGCACGTTGGTCAGCTGCTTGCCCTTGATCGGGTTGACCACCAGGTCGTTGTCGCGCGAGTGAATGCCGATGATCATGCCCTCGTACAAGGCCTCGCCTGGCGAAACAAACATGCGGCCGCGATCCTGCAGCTTCCACAATGCGTAGGCCACCGCTGCACCGTCATCCTGGCTGATCAGCACGCCGTTGCGCCGCTCTTCCATGTCGCCCTTGATCGGGCCGTAGTCGTCAAAAATGTGGCTGGCAAGGCCGGTGCCGCGCGTCAGGGTGAGGAACTCACCCTGAAAACCGATCAGGCCGCGGGCCGGGATGCGGTATTCGAGCCGGACGCGGCCCTTGCTGTCCGATTGCATGTCGGTGAGATCGCCCTTGCGCCGGCCCAGTTCTTCCATCACCGCGCCCTGGTGGGTGTCCTCGACATCCACTGTCAGCAGTTCATAAGGCTCCTGCCTGACGCCGTTGATTTCCTTGGTCACCACGCGCGGCCGGCCGACGGCCATTTCGTAACCCTCACGACGCATGTTCTCGAGCAGGATGGTCAGGTGCAGTTCGCCGCGACCGGAAACAATAAAGGTGTCCGAGTCGGAAGTGAATTCGACCTTCAGCGCCACGTTGCTCTTGAGTTCGCGCTCGAGGCGCTCGCGCAACTGGCGGCTGGTAACGTATTTGCCCTCGCGCCCGGCAAGCGGCGAACTGTTGACCATGAAGTTCATGGTCAGCGTCGGTTCGTCCACACGCAACAGCGGCAGCGCATCCAGGTGCTCGGGATGACAGATCGTCGAGCCGATGCCGATTTCCTCGATGCCGTTGATTAGGACGATGTCGCCGGCACGCGCCTCCTCGGATACCACGCGCTCAAGACCTTCAAAGGTCAGCACCTGATTGATGCGGCCCTTGATCGGCGTGGACCCGGGGCCGTTCATCACCACCACGTCCTGCAGGGTGCGCACGCGGCCGCGGGTGATGCGACCGATGCCGATCTTGCCGACATAGCTGGAGTAATCGAGCGAACAAATCTGCAATTGCAGCGGACCGTCGGCGTCGTCCTCACGCACCGGCACGTGCTTGAGGATCGCATCGAACAGGGGGCGCATGCTGTGTTTGCCCTCGATCACCGCTTCGGGCGTGGACGGCGCGTCCTTGATGTCATTGACCGCCCAGCCATTGAGGGCCGAGGCGTAAACCACCGGGAAATCGAGCTGCTCTTCGGTGGCGCCAAGCTTGTCGAACAAATCAAAGGTGTGGTTGACCACCCAGTCCGGGCGCGAGCTCGGCCTGTCGACCTTGTTGACGACGACGATCGGCTTGAGACCCAGGGCGAGCGCCTTGCGCGTGACAAAGCGCGTCTGCGGCATCGGGCCCTCGACCGCATCAACCAGCAGCAAGACGCTGTCGACCATGGACAGGACGCGCTCGACCTCGCCGCCAAAGTCGGCATGGCCGGGGGTGTCGACGATATTGATGTGGGTGCCCTCGTAGGTCACCGCGCAGTTTTTCGCCAGGATGGTGATGCCGCGCTCGCGCTCGATGTCGTTGGAGTCCATCACCCGCTCGGTCACATGCTGGTGGGCGGCAAAGGTGCCGGCCTGTTGCAGCAGCTTGTCAACGAGGGTGGTCTTGCCGTGGTCAACGTGGGCAATGATGGCAATGTTGCGAATGGCGCGGGACATGGGGTGTTACCGGTGTCAAAAGGTGGCGAATTCTACAGCAAATAGCGCCCGAGCCGGCGTTTATTGTGCGGTGCGTCATCAACGGTAGATTCGGCCCCTCTCTCCGTCCTGATAGAATTCTTACATGAAATCAGTTAAATCCCGTGCCGCACCCCGGCTTTACATCGGCACCGGCTTGCGCCCAGGTGCCGAAATCGCTCTTTCTGAGGCCGCACGCGCCCACGCCGCCGCCCTGCGCCTTCGGGCCGGCGACGCGGTACGCCTTTTCGACGGCTCGGGGGGCGAATACGCGGCAAGCCTGACGCAGGCTGGCCGCGACCTGCACGCCAGCGTGGGCGAGTTTGCCGATTCGACGCGCGAGTCGCCGCTGCGGGTGACCCTGGCCCAGTGTCTGGCGAGCGGTGATCGCATGGACATCACATTGCAAAAGGCCACCGAGCTGGGCGTTGCCGCGATCCAGCCGCTGCAAAGCGCGCGCAGTATCGTGCGCCTGGACGAGGCGCGCATGGCACGCCGCCATACCCACTGGCAGAACGTGGTGATTTCCGCCTGTGAGCAGTGCGGGCGCAACAGCGTTCCTGCGGTGGCACCGATACTCAACCTCGTCGATTGGCTTGCTTCGTCGCCAGCTGAAGGCATGCGCCTGATGCTCTTGCCCGAGGCGACCGCCGGCCTGCGCGACCTGCAGCGCGCAGCGCCAATAACACTGTTGATCGGCCCGGAGGGCGGCCTCTCGCCGGAAGAACAGCATATGGCAAGGGCAGCGGGCTTTACCGGACTGCGCCTCGGTCCGCGGGTGCTGCGCACCGAGACCGCGCCACTGGCCGCCCTCGCGGCCTTACAGGCGATGTGGGGGGATATGTAATGCCCGGGCGGGACGCCATATTGGCGGCGCTGTTGCAGTAGAATCGTTCCCCATGGCCACCACACCCAACGCACAGTTCGTCGCATGGTTCCGCTCGGCGGCGCCGTATTTCCATTCTTTTCGCGGCAAGACACTGGTCATCGCCTTCGGCGGTGATGTGGTCGAGCAGGGCAAGTTCGCGGTGCTCGCCAACGACATCAACCTGCTCTACAGCGCCGGCATCCGGCTGGTGCTGGTGCACGGCGCGCGGCCGCAGATCGAGGCGCAACTGCGCCAGCGCCGCGCCCGCTCGCGCTTTGCCAACGGCGTGCGCATCACCGACCCGGCGACACTGGAGTGTGTCAAGGAGGCGGTGGGCATATTGCGCATGGACATCGACGCGCTGCTCTCGCAAGGCCTGCCCAACTCGCCCATGGCCGGCGCGCCGATCAACACCGTGTCGGGCAATTTCATCACCGCCCAGCCGATGGGCGTGGTCGACGGCGTCGATTACCAGTACTCGGGCACCGTGCGCAAAGTGGATACCGCGGCCATCGAGTCCTGCCTCGACGGCGGCAATATCGTGATCATCTCCAATGTCGGCTACTCTCCCACCGGCGAAGTGTTCAACCTGCAGATGGAAGATGTTGCCGTGGTCACGGCGCGGGCGCTGCAGGCGGAAAAGCTGGTGTTCCTCACCGATGCCCCGGTCGAGGACAACCGCGGCAGGCCGATCGCCGCGCTGTCGGGCGACGAAGCCGACAAATTGCTCGAAAAAGGCAAGGGGCTCACCGACGACACGCGGCTTTATCTGGCGCACGCCGTCGAGGCGGTTCGCGGCGGCGTCGCGCGCTCGCACCTGATCACACACAAGGTCGACGGTGCGCTGCTGATCGAACTGTTCACCCATGCCGGCTCCGGCTGCATGGTCACCTCGGACAAGCTCGAGCGCCTGCGTCCGGCCAACATCGATGACATCGGCGGCATCCTGCAATTGCTCGAGCCGCTCGAATCGGACGGAACCCTGGTCTATCGCGGGCGCGAGCGCCTGGAACGCGAGATCCAGCGTTTTTTCGTACTCGAGTACGACAAGATGATCGTCGGCTGCGCCGCGCTGTATCCATTCCCGGAAGGCAAATCGGCGGAACTGGCCGCGGTCGCGGTGCGACCGGAGTTTCGCCGCCTCGGCCACGGCGACAAGCTGCTCGAGCACGGCATGAAAACGGCGAAAAAGCTTGGTTACCGGAAAATATTCGTCCTCACCACCCGTACCACGCACTGGTTTATCGAGCGCGGTTTCGCCGAGGCCGGCCTGGAACAGCTGCCGGAACCAAAACGGTCGCTGTATAACTGGCAGCGCCGCTCCAAGGTGCTGGTCAAAGCCATCTAACACCGACATCAACCAAGACACACCAATCAGGACAACAATCAGGAGAATCAGATGGCACGCATGGTCAATTGCATCAAGCTGGGACGCGAGGCCGAAGGGCTCGATTTCCCGCCCTACCCGGGGGATCTGGGTAAAAAGATTTTTGACAGCGTGTCAAAGGAAGCCTGGCAGGGCTGGATCAAGCACCAGACCATGCTGATCAATGAAAATCGCCTCAGCCTGGCCGATGCGCGCGCGCGCAAATACCTGGCCGAACAGCTGGAAAAGCATTTTTTCGGCGACGGTGCTGATGCGGCGCAAGGCTATGTGCCGCCGACCAAGTAACACCGGGCGCGACAAATAAAAAGGGCCGCTTCGAGCGGCCCTTTTTATTGCCACAGCCGCCCCCGGCTAGGCGGCTTTGCCGCCGAAACCGTTCGAGCTAAGGTGGCGCACATCGCGTCCCTCCACCATGTAAATAACATACTCGGCCATGTTCTTGGAGTGATCGCCGATACGTTCCAGCGCCTTGGCAATGAACAACATCTCCAGGCAGACCGAGATGGTGCGCGGATCTTCCATCATGAAGGTGATGAGCTGGCGCAAGACGGAACGAAATTCGTCATCGACCAGTTCGTCGGCCGCAAGCACCTGCCAGGCCGCCGCGGCATCCAGTCGCGCAAAAGAATCAAGCGCCTTTCTCAACATCGACAGTGCGTGCTCTGCCATGTGTTTCATTTCGAGCCGTGGCATGTGTGTCTTTTCGGCCGAGTGAATGAGCTTGGCCATGCGCGCTATTTTCTCGGACTCATCGCCGATGCGCTCCAAGTCGGTGATGGTCTTGATGACCGCGATGATCAGGCGCAGGTCGCTCGCCGCGGGTTGGCGCCGCGCAATGATGTGGCTGCACGCCTCGTCAAGCTCGACTTCCATGGCGTTGACGCGATGGTCGTCCTCAATAACGCGGTCGATACTGGCCATGTCGCCGGTGCCGAGGGCATCGATGGCCTTGACGATCTGTTCCTCGACCAGCCCGCCCATTTGCAGCACGCGGGTGCGCACCGCCTCGAGTTCGGCGTCAAACTGCTTTGAAATATGCTCTGTCGTATTCATTTTTTTCAGACTAACACGGGTATGTTACAAAAACATTTCACTCAGGCCTTGCGCGTCAGTATTTTCACACCCTGCGGCGTGCCCAGCAAGGCAATGTCAGCGCCGCGACGGGCGAACAGCCCGTTGGTCACAACGCCGGTTATCTGGTTTATTTCGCCTTCGAGTTCCATCGGCTTGACGATGGACAGGCCGTAGACGTCAAGCACGATATTGCCGTTGTCCGTTGTAAAACCCTGGCGCAACTCGGGGCGCCCGCCCAGCTTGACCATCTGCCGCGCCACGTAAGAGCGCGCCATGGGCAGCACTTCTACCGGCAGGGGAAACTTGCCCAGCACGCCGACCAGCTTGGATTCGTCGGCAATGCAGACGAACTTGCGCGCAACCGCAGCGACGATTTTTTCACGCGTCAACGCCCCGCCGCCGCCCTTGATCATCGCAAGGTGCTCGGTGATCTCATCGGCGCCATCAACATAGACCGGGATTACGTCCACACTGTTGAGATCGATGACGCGGATGCCATGGGCCTTGAGGCGCTCGGCGGTCTTTTCCGAACTCGCGACTGCGCCGTCTATGCGCCCCTTGATCTTGGCCAGCTCATCGATAAAAAAGTTAGCCGTTGACCCCGAGCCGACGCCGACTATCGGGTCTTGCACATACTTGATGGCCTCGCGCGCAACCGCCTGTTTGAGTTCGTCCTGGGTCATGATGTCTTTCTCTTAACGGGCGGCAAATCGGTGCAGACACCCTCGAAGGCTTCGGCCGCCATGCCGACCGACTCGCCCAGCGTGGGATGCGGATGGATGGTCTTGCCGATGTCGGTCGCGTCCGCGCCCATTTCTATCGCCAACGCAAGTTCGCTGATCAGGTCGCCCGCGCCGGTGCCGACAATGCCGCCGCCGACCACCCGGTGCGTGTCCTGGTTGATGATGAGTTTGGTGAATCCCTCGTCGCGGCCGTTGGCGATGGCACGACCCGAAGCCGCCCAGGGGAATTTTCCCACGCCGACCTTGATGCCCTGCTTCTTTGCCTCTTCCTCGGTCAGGCCCACCCAGGCAATTTCCGGATCGGTGTAAGCCACGGACGGGATCACCGTCGCGTCGAAGTATGACTTTTGCCCGGCCGCCGCTTCCGCCGCGACATGGCCTTCATGCACCGCCTTGTGCGCGAGCATGGGCTGGCCGACGATGTCGCCGATGGCAAAAATATGCGGCACATTGGTGCGCATCTGGCCATCGACGGCGATGAATCCGCGCTCATTGACAGCGACGCCGGCGGCTTCGGCGGCGATTTTCCTGCCATTGGGCGTGCGCCCTACCGATACCAGCACCAAGTCGTACAGCTGCGGCTCAGCCGGCGCGTTTTCGCCCTCGAACCACACCTTGATGCCTTCCTTGAGCGCCTCGACCTTGGTCGTTTTCGTCTTCAGCATGATCTTGTCAAAGCGCCTGGCGTTGAAGCTCTGCCAGACTTTCACCAGGTCGCGGTCGGCACCGGCCATCAGCACGTCCATCATCTCCACCACATCGAGGCGCGCGCCGAGCGTGGAATAGACCGTGCCCATTTCAAGACCGATGATGCCCCCGCCAATCACCAGCATGCGTTTTGGTTTGGAGCGCAACTCCAGCGCACCGGTTGAATCAACAATCCGGGGATCATCCGGCAAGGTCGGTATTTTTGCGGCCTGCGAACCGGCGGCGATGATGGCGCTCTTGAACGCCACCACCTTGCGTCCATCCTTGGTCTGGACGGCTAGATGATTGGCTCCAGCAAATGCTCCCGTACCCTGCAGCACCGTCACCTTGCGCGCCTTGGCCATACCGGCCAGCCCGCCTGTCAGCTTGCCCACGACCTTTTCCTTCCAGCCGCGCAATTTATCCAGGTCCACTTCGGGCTTGCCGAACACAACACCGTGCTCGGACAGGTGTTGCGCCTCGTCCATCACTGCGGCCACATGCAGCAAGGCCTTGGACGGGATGCAACCGACGTTGAGGCAGACACCGCCAAGCGTGGCATAGCGTTCGACCAACACCACCGACAGGCCAAGATCGGCGGCACGGAATGCCGCCGAATAGCCACCGGGACCAGCGCCAAGCACCAAGACATCGCAATTAAGATCTGCCGTTCCTGCAAATGCCGCGGCAGCCGGTGCCGCTGCAACCGCGGGCTTGGCCTGCGCGCTCGCCGGCGTCGACGCCACCGCCGTTGCCACCACGGCGGGAGCCGCTCCGGCGGCCGCTTGTTCGAGCATCAGTACCAGCGTGCCCTGCGACACCTTGTCGCCCACCTTGACGCGGATTTCCCTGATCACCCCCGCATGCGGCGAGGGAATTTCTATGGTCGCCTTGTCCGACTCGAGCGAGAGCAGCGACTGCTCCTTCTCGACCCGGTCGCCGGCCTTGACCAGCACCTCGACCACATCGACATCCTTGAAATCGCCGATATCGGGAATCTTTACTTCAATCAGGCTCATGACTTTGCTTTCAGTTTGATGGCGCTCTCAGGCATTGGCGCGGCGGAACTTTTAATTTGCCGGCGCCGCATCTCTGTATGACGATACGCGACCACCTTTCAGAGAAGCGTACGGCGTATGTCCGACAGCACCGACGCGAGATAAGAGGTGAATCGTGCCGCCGAGGCGCCATCGATGACCCGATGGTCGTAGGACAGCGAGAGCGGCAACATCAGCCTGGGCGCAAACTCCTTGCCGTTCCAGACCGGCTGCATGCCCGCCTTGGACACGCCCAGTATCGCCACTTCGGGCGCATTGATGATCGGCGTGAACGCGCTGCCGCCTATGCCGCCAAGGCTGGAGATGGAAAAACAGCCGCCCTGCATGTCCCCGGGCTTGAGCTTCTTGTCCCGCGCCAGTTTGGATATTTCGGACAACTCGCGCGCCAGGTCGAACACGCCCTTGCGGTCGGCATCGCGTATCACCGGCACCACCAGGCCGTCGGGCGTGTCAACGGCAACGCCGACATGGAAATATTTTTTCAGGATCAGGTTCTCGCCGGTCTTGTCCAGCGACGCGTTGAAATCCGGGTACTGGCGCAAGGCGGTGACACTGGCCTTGATCAAAAACGCCAGCATGGTGAGCTTGAAACCCTGCTTTTCGGTTTCCGCCGTGTTCGACTTGCGAAACGCCTCGAGGTCGGTGATGTCGGCATGGTCAAATTGCGTGACATGCGGAATGCCAACCCAGTTGCGGTGCAGGTTGGCGCCCGACAGCTTTTTGATGCGTGACAAGGGCTTGGCTTCGACCGGACCGAACTTGGCAAAGTCCACGTTGGGCCATTCTGGCAGGTTGAAGGCGTAACCGCTCACGGGCGCGGAGACCGCCGCGGCAGGCGCCCCTTTCATCACGCCTTTGACAAAGGACTGCACATCCTCCTGGGTAATGCGCCCCTTGGGTCCGCCGCCCCTGACCCTGGCAAGGTCGACCCCAAGTTCACGGGCGAATTTGCGTATGCTCGGGCTGGCATGCGGCTTGAACGCACCCGACTCGACCGCCGGTTCATAGGGAACCGGTGCTGGCGGGGTAATCGGCACAGGCGCGGTGCTCGCGGCCACCGCGACAGGGGCCGCAACCGCGGCCGGCTTTGGCGCAGCGGCCGACGGTGCAGGCGCAACTGCCGCACCCGCCGATTCCTCGAGCAGCAGCAACAGGCTGCCCTCGGACACCTTGTCGCCAACCTTTATTTTCAACTCTTTCACCACGCCGGCGACGGGCGAGGGAATCTCCATGGTGGCCTTGTCCGACTCGACCGAGATGAGCGATTGCTCTGGCTTGACCGTATCGCCGACACTGACCAGAACCTCGACAACATCGACTTCATTGAAGTCGCCGATGTCGGGGACATGCACCTCCTTGAGACCAGCCATTGTTATTCCTTGATTGGTTTTACTGTCAGTGGTGCGTCAGGGCAACTTGCCACGCCCCGTCTGCTGGGGCGTTCAGACCAGGACCGGGTTGGGTTTCGCCGGATCGATGCCGTACTTCTTGATGGCGTCGGCCACCACCGCAGGCTTGATCGCGCCCTCGTCGGCGAGCGACTTCAACGCGGCGAGCACCACCCAGTGGCGGTTGACTTCGAAGTGCTGGCGCAGCATGTCGCGCGTGTCCGAACGGCCGAAGCCGTCGGTACCCAGGACGCGGAAACCGCGGCCCTTGGGCATGAACGGGCGAATCTGGTCGGCAAAGGCCTTCATGTAATCGGTCGAAGCGATGACCGGACCGTCGTGCTTTTCCAGGCACTGCTCGACGTGGCTCTTTTTCACCGGGTCGGTCGGGTGCAGCAGGTTCCAGCGCTCCACCTCATGCCCTTCGCGGCGCAACTCGGTAAAGCTCGGGCAGCTCCAGATGTCGGATGCGACATCCCAGTCCTTTTCGAGCAATTCGGCCGCGGCGATGACTTCGCGCAAGATGGTGCCCGAGCCCATCAGCTGTACCTTGTGCTTTTTCTTGCCGGCCGCCTTGAACAGGTACATGCCCTTGAGGATGTCAGCCGCCGTGCCCGGTGCCTCGGGCAGCGCCGGATGCGTATAGTTCTCGTTCATCACGGTGATGTAGTAGAACACGTCCTCCTGGTTGGTCACCATGCGGCGCAGGCCGTCATGGATGATCACCGCCAGTTCGTAACCGAAGGTCGGGTCGTAGGAAATACAATTAGGGATGACCGAGGACATGACATGGCTGTGGCCGTCCTCGTGCTGCAGGCCTTCGCCGTTGAGCGTGGTGCGCCCGGCGGTGCCGCCGAGCAAGAAGCCGCGCGCGCGCTGGTCGCCCGCCGCCCAGGCCAGGTCGCCGATGCGCTGCATGCCGAACATGGAGTAAAAAATGTAAAACGGCACCGTAACGACGTTGGTGGTGCTGTAGGAGGTCGCCGCGGCAATCCAGGAAGAGAAAGCGCCCGCCTCGTTGATGCCCTCCTCGAGAATCTGCCCGGCCTTGTCCTCGCGGTAGTACATCACCTGGTCCTTGTCGACCGGCTCGTACTTCTGGCCTTCGATGGAGAAAATGCCCAACTGGCGGAACATGCCCTCCATGCCGAAAGTGCGCGCCTCGTCCGGGACAATCGGCACAATGTGCTTGCCGATGTTCTTGTCGCGCACCAGCGCGGTGAGAATGCGCACAAAAGCCATGGTGGTGCTGATCTCGCGGTCGGTGGCCTTGAGCACCTGGTCGAAGGCTGCGAGTTCGGGCACCTGCGGCACCACATCGGCCTTGCGCCGGCGTTGCGGCAGGTAACCACCCAGCGCCTTGCGCCGCTCCTGCAGGTAGATCATTTCCGGCGAATCGTCCGCCGGCTTGAAGAACGGCAGTTCCTCGAGCTTGTCGTCGGGGACCGGGATGTTGAAACGGTCACGGAAATGACGGATCGATTCCATGTCCATTTTTTTCTGCTGGTGGGTGGTGTTCTTGCCCTCACCGATCTTGCCCATGCCGTAACCCTTGACCGTCTTGGCGAGGATTACCGTTGGCTGGCCCTTGTGCTGGGTGGCCGCGGCATAGGCGGCATAAATCTTGTGCGGGTCATGGCCGCCGCGGTTGAGGCGCCAGATGTCCTCGTCGCTCATGCGCGACACCATCTCCGCCGTTTTCGGATTTTTGCCGAAAAAGTGCTTTCTCACAAAGGCGCCGTCGTTGGCCTTGTAATTCTGGTACTCGCCGTCGACCGTCTCTTCCATGATCTTGAGCAGCGCCCCGTCCTTGTCGCGCGCCAGCAGCGGGTCCCAATAGGAACCCCAGATCAGCTTGATCACGTTCCAGCCGGCGCCGCGGAAGGTGCCCTCGAGTTCCTGGATGATCTTTCCATTGCCGCGCACCGGACCGTCCAGGCGCTGCAGGTTGCAGTTGACGACAAACACCAGGTTGTCGAGTTTCTCGCGCGCCGCCATGCCGATCGCGCCCAGCGATTCGGGTTCGTCCGTCTCCCCGTCGCCGAGGAAAGCCCAGACCTTGCGATTGGCGGTATCGGCAAATCCGCGCGCATGCAGGTACTTGAGGTAGCGCGCCTGGTAAATGGCCTGCAACGGCCCCAGCCCCATCGAAACCGTCGGGAACTGCCAGAAATCGGGCATCAACCAGGGATGCGGATAGGAGGTCACGCCCTCGCCCTCGACGTCGCGGCGGAAGTTGGTGATCTGCTTTTCCGTCAAGCGGCCTTCCATGTAGGCCCGTGCGTACACACCCGGTGCCGAATGACCCTGGAAATAAATCAGGTCGCCGCCATGGCCTTCATGGGGCGCATTCCAGAAATGATTGAAGCCGATGCCAAACAGCGTACCGACCGAGGCGAAACTGGCGATGTGCCCACCCAGGTCGCCTTCGACCTTGTTTGCCTTGGCCACCATCACCATGGCATTCCAGCGCGCAAACGAACGGATGCGCTCTTCCAGGGTGTGGTCCCCGGGCGAGCGCTGCTCCAAGTGCGGCGGAATGGTGTTGAGGTAGGCGGTCTGCGCGTTATAAGGCAGGTAGGCGCCGGAGCGGCGGGCCTTTTCGATGAGCTTTTCCAGCAGGTAATGGGCGCGGTCCGCGCCCTCGCGCTCGAGCACCGTCTCAAGGGCATCGAGCCACTCCTTTGTTTCGAGCGTATCGGGATCGTTTGCGGCGGAGGGGAATTCTGGAAGCGCGGACATTATTTCCTCATCGACGGCGAAACACAGGGAATGACATCGGAATCAACGTGCTTGCTCGGGTTAGCTTAATACGCGGCCAAAAGTGTGGCAATCGTGCGGCCGGTTCGGGGGAAAATGGTGTTTCCAACGAGGCAAACCAGGGTGCAAAACACCATGGCGCATCATACAATTAACCCCCATTTGGCTCAAGCCCCGCCACTCCGCAGCTTATCGGACAACCCGCACTTTTCAACTGCTACAATCGTCGCCCCGCTGTTTCCATCAAGTTACCCCCGGCGCCTCCCCGAATTCCACCCACCCGCCCATGCAAACCCGCATCATTGACGGCGTCGCCATCGCGCGCGAACTGCGCGCCGGCCTCAAGCCGCGTATTTCCCGCCTCGGCTCCCGCGGCGTCATCCCGGGACTCGCGGTCATCCAGCTCGGCGACAGCCCGGCCTCGGCGGTCTATGTGCGCAACAAGCTGCGCGCCTGCGCTGAAGCGGGCATGCACTCGCAGCTGGTTTCCCTGCCTTCGGGCATTTCCCAGGGTGAACTTCTCGCGCACATTGACGCGCTGAACCAGGACCCGCGCATCCACGGCATCCTGCTGCAACTGCCCCTGCCGCCGCAAATCGCCTCCAATGCTGCCGTGCGCGCCATTGCCGAGGCCAAGGACGTCGACGGATTCCATCCGCAAAACGCCGGGGCGCTGATACTCGGCGGGCCGGCCTTCCTGCCCTGCACACCCTACGGGGTGATGAAGCTGCTGGAGCACGAAGGCATCGCGATCTCCGGCCGCCACGCCGTGGTCATCGGGCGCTCCAACATCGTCGGCAAGCCGATGGCCATGTTGCTCTTGCAAGCCGGGGCGACTGTCACCATATGCCATTCCAAGACCGCCGATCTGGGGCATTTCACCCGCCAGGCCGACATCGTGGTGGCTGCGGTCGGCAAGTTGAACATGGTGACGGCGGACATGATCAAGGAGGGCGCGGCAGTGATTGATGTCGCAATCAACCGCACCGCCGAAGGCAAGCTTGCCGGGGACTGCGACTTTGCCGGTCTTCTCGGAAAAGCCGGCTGGATAACCCCGGTGCCCGGCGGCGTCGGGCCGATGACCGTGACGATGTTGTTGTTCAACACCGTCCAGGCGGCGGAAAACAGCATTGCAGCAGCAAAGTGAATATTGCGAAATTCCGAACCACAACGCGAACTGATCACTTGAAAGCCCCTTATGAGCATCAACCCGCTGCTTGATTTTGGCGGCCTGCCGCGTTTCGCCTCCATCCTGCCGGAACACATCAGTCCTGCGGTGGCAACACTGCTGGACGAGAACAACGCGCTGATCGCGCGCCTCACCGATCCCGCCATTCCCGCCACATGGGCGGACTTTGTCGCGCCCCTCGAGGACGCCAACGAACGACTCGGCCGCGCCTGGGGCGTGGTCGGCCACCTGCACGGCGTGCTCGACTCGCCCGAACTGCGTGAGGCCTATAACGCCAACCAGCCGGCCATCGTCCAGTACTGGACCGAACTGGGCCAAAACCTGGCGCTGTTCGACAAGTACAAGGCGCTCAAGGCGTCTGCAGACTTTACGCAGCTGACAGGCCAGCAGCAAAAAATCGTTGCAAACGAAATCCGCGACTTCCGCCTTTCGGGAGCCGAGTTGTCAGACGAGAAAAAGCAGCGCTACGCAGCGATCATGGCCGAGCTCGCGCGCCTGTCGACCAGGTTCTCGGAAAACGTGCTTGACGCAACCAACGCTTTTTCGATCACCGTGGAAACCGCCGCAGAAGTCACCGGCATTCCCGAGGACAGCCTGCAAGTTGCCGCCGAAGCGGCGCAAAAATCCGGAGCCAAGGGCTGGAAATTCACCCTGCACGCCCCCTCCTACATGCCGGTGATGCAATACGCCGACAACCGCAGCCTGCGCGAGACGATCTACCGCGCCCACGTCACGCGGGCAAGCGAGTTTGGCAAACCCGAATGGGACAACACGCCGCTGATCGCGCAAATACTCAAGCTGCGCGGCGAAGCGGCACAACTGCTCGGCTATGGCAGCCACGCCGAAGTATCACTGGTGCCAAAAATGGCCGAATCGCCGGTGCAGGTAATCGGTTTTCTTGACGACCTTGCGGCAAAGGCGCGCCCGTTCGCGCAAAAAGACTGGGCCGAGCTCACGGCGTTCGCGGCCAAGGAACTGGGCATTGCCGAGGTGCAGGCCTGGGACACGGCTTACGTTTCGGAAAAACTGCGCGTCAATCGCTACGCCTTTTCCGACCAGGACGTGAAGCAGTATTTCCCCGAACCCAAGGTGATGCAGGGCATGTTCCGCGTGGTCGAAACCATCTACGGCGTGCGCATCACAACCGATGTAGCCGAAGCCTGGGACCCGGCGGTGCGCTTTTACCGCATCAGCGAACAGAATGGCACGCTCATCGGCCGTTTTTACGTTGACTTGTATGCGCGCGAAACCAAACGCGGCGGGGCGTGGATGGACGAGGCGGTCACACGCCGGCTACGAGGCACAACCGTTCAAACACCGGTTGCCTACCTCAACTGCAATTTCCCCTCGCCGGTGGGCGACAAACCGGCCACCTTTTCGCACGATGACGTCATCACCCTGTTCCACGAGTTTGGCCACGGCCTGCACCACATGCTGACCCGCGTCGACTATCTCGGCGTGTCGGGCATTCGCGGCGTGGAGTGGGACGCGGTGGAACTGCCCAGCCAGTTCATGGAAAACTTTTGCTGGGAGTGGGAGGTACTGTCGCACATGACTGCGCACGCCGACACCGGTGCGACGCTGCCGCGAGCACTGTTCGACAAGATGGTCGCGGCAAAAAATTTCCAGAGCGGCATGCAAATGGTGCGCCAGGTCGAGTTCTCTCTGTTCGACATGCAGCTGCACCACGATTTTGACGCCGATGGCACACAAACCGCGCAAAACCTCCTGGACGAAATCCGCGCCAAGGTGGCGGTGGCGGTGCCTCCCGCCTGGAACCGCTTCCCGAATAATTTTTCGCATATTTTTTCCGGCGGTTACAGCGCCGGCTATTACAGCTACAAATGGGCCGAGGTGCTGTCGGCCGACGCCTACAGCGCCTTCGAGGAAAACGGTGTGCTCGATCCGGGCACCGGCGCCAGGTTTCGCGACGAGATTCTCGCAGTCGGTGGCAGCCGCCCCGCCATGGAATCGTTCAAGGCATTTCGCGGCCGCGAGCCAAGCGTCGATGCCCTGATGCGTCACAGTGGTATGATTTCCACGTGACGTTTGCGAACGCGGGGTGACGATGAATCGGCTCTTGTTCCTTGTGCTGTTACTCGCCTGCGCGAGTGCATCGGCGCAGATGTATCGCTGGGTGGACCAGAACGGCAAAGTCCATTACACCGATACGCCGCCTCCGCCATCCGCAGCAAAAAGCGTGGAGCAGAAAAAGCTCGGCAGCAGCGTGATCGAAACCAGTCAGCTACCCTTCCAGTTGCAGGAGGCCGTTCGCAACTACCCGGTCACGCTGTACACCTCACCCTCGTGCAAGGACGGCTGCCCGCAGGCGCGTGAACTGCTGGCCAAGCGTGGCGTGCCATTCAAGGAAGTCAGCGTTGCCGACGAGCAAAGCAATGCGCTGCTGAAAAAAGTCTCCGGCGCCAACCAGGTGCCGACCCTCTCGGTGGGTTCGCTGGTGCAAATCGGCTTTGAGTCGGGCGCACTCAACAGCCTGCTTGACACGGGCGGCTATCCAAAAACCGCCATCAATCTGCCCGGCGTGACAAAGGCTCATGCGCCGGCCCCAGCTGCACCGGCACCGGCACCGGCAGTCACACCGACCACAACACCTCCGGCCGGCAATGCCAAAGCGCCGCAATAGGCTACGGGGCGGAATCCTGGGAAACGCCCGACCTTGAAACTCGCCACCTGGAACGTCAACTCCCTCAACGTCCGCCTGCCGCATGTCCTTGACTGGCTGAAGCAGCATCAGCCTGATGCGCTATGCCTGCAGGAACTGAAAATGGAGGACGCCAAGTTTCCGCTTGGCGACATCCAGGCAGCTGGTTACCACGCGGCATTCCTCGGACAAAAGACCTATAACGGTGTCGCCATCCTGTCGCGCCTTCCGGCCGAGGACGTGGTGCAGAATATTCCCGGCCACAAGGACGAACAAAAACGCGTCATCGCGGCAACCATCGCCGGTGTGCGCGTGATTTGCGCCTATGTGCCCAACGGGCAGTCGGTTGGCTCGGACAAGTACGCCTACAAACTGGACTGGCTGCAGGCCTTCCATAAAATGCTGGCGGCAGAGGCCGGCCGCCACGCTCAACTCGCCGTGCTCGGTGACTACAACATCGCCCCCGAGGACAGGGACGTGCACGATCCGGCGGCCTGGGTCGGCCAGGTGCTGGTGAGCGAACCCGAGCGCGACGCTTTTCGCGGCCTGGTCGCCCTTGGCCTGACCGACAGCTTTCGCCTGTTCGAGCAGCCGGAAAAATCCTTCACCTGGTGGGACTACCGCATGAACGGCTTCAAGCGCAACCTGGGCATGCGCATCGACCACATCCTGCTGTCACCCGGGTTGGTCACCCGCTGTGCCGCTTGCACTGTCGACCTGGAACCGCGAAAGCTCGAACGGCCGTCCGATCACGCGCCGGTGTGGTGCGAATTGCGTCAGGAGTAAATTCAGGGCATACGCTGGAGATCCGCTCTGGTAGCGGCTTTCCAGCCATTGCATCATCTACGCCGGAGTAACACGGTCCCCGATCAGGCTATCGCCTCGTACGCCGGCAGGGTCAGAAATTCCACATAGGTGTCGTCGGCGGTAATGCGCTCGAACAGCGCCGCGCCCTCGGCATACTTGCCGGCGTTATAGGCGGCCTCGCCAAGATGTGTTTTGACTTTCGGCAGCTCCTCGGCGACCAGTTGATGGAACATCGCCGCCGTGACTTTGCGGCCGTCATCGAGCACGCCTTTTTTGCTGCGTATCCACTGCCAGATTTGCGAGCGCGAAATTTCCGCGGTGGCGGCGTCTTCCATCAGGTTGAACACCGG
>CAMAWC010000054.1 GCA_945861875.1 Bordetella parapertussis | reverse complement strand
TCGCACATCGGCGATGAAATCAAGCTCGGCGGATGGCGGCTCGTCGAGGATCATCGCATCGAGCCGGGCGGATGCCGCGTTAGCGCCGCCAACTGCGCAATCGATGCGACGCTCTCCAGCCGCTGGAAACGCGTCATCGCATCACTCGGTCGCGAACAGTCGTGGATAGAAACCGAAAACGGGGACCCGGCATGACCCACCTCCATGACTACCTTGCCGACTGCTCGGGTTTTATCCGCGCCACCAATCCGATCGCCATGCACGGACGCCTCACCCGCGTGGCCGGACTGGTGATGGAGGCCGTCGGCCTGAAACTCCCCATCGGCAGCTCCTGCGTCGTGTCGCAGGAAGGTTTCAATCCGGTCGAGGCCGAGGTGGTCGGTTTTTCCGGCGACCGCCTCTACCTGATGCCGGCCAGCGACATCTACGGACTTACGCCTGGCGCGAGCGTCACCCCGCTGGAACTCAAGACCATGGGTCCGGCGCCGGGGGTCCGCAGACACCCGCCGCGGCGCAGCGAAGACCGCAGCAAGCTGATGCCGGTGGGTGAGGGCCTGCTCGGGCGCATAGTCGACGCCAGCGGCACCCCGCTCGACAAACTCGGCCCGCTGGCGGCCGGCGAGCGGCGACCGCTGCATGCCCGCCCGATCAATCCGCTCGATCGCGATCCGATCAGCACCACACTCGATGTCGGCGTGCGCGCCCTCAATGCCCTCACCACCGTCGGCCGCGGCCAGAGGCTGGGGCTGTTCGCGGGCTCCGGTGTCGGCAAGAGCGTGCTGCTTGGAATGATGGCCCGCTACACCGCCGCCGATGTCACCGTGGTCGGATTGATCGGCGAACGCGGCCGTGAGGTCAAGGAATTCGTCGAACACAGTCTCGGACCGCAGGGCCTGGCGCGCTCGGTGGTGGTCGCCGCCCCGGCCGACTCCACACCGCTATTGCGCATGCAGGCTGCAGCCTATGCGACGCTGGTCGCCGAGTACTTTCGCGACCAGGGCAAACACGTCCTGCTGCTGATGGACTCATTGACCCGCTTTTGCATGGCGCAGCGCGAGATTGCGCTTGCCATCGGCGAGCCCCCGGCCACCAAGGGCTATCCACCATCGGTTTTTGCCAAGTTACCCCTGCTGGTGGAGCGCGCCGGCAACGGCAACGGCGGATGCGGCTCGATCACCGCGTTTTACACAGTGCTGACAGAAGGTGATGACCAGCAGGATCCGATCGCAGACCACGCGCGCGCCATTCTCGACGGACACATCGTGCTGTCGCGTGACCTGGCCGACCAGGGCCATTATCCGGCCATCGACATCGAGTCCTCCGTCAGCCGCGTCATGCACACGCTCATCGATGCACCCACCCTGATGCGGGCCCGGCGCTTCAAGCAGTTGTACACCCGTTACCAGCGCAATCGCGACCTGATCAGCGTCGGCGCCTACGTGGCCGGGAGCGATCCGCTACTTGATGAGGCGATTGCACTCAACCCGGCGATGAATGCCTTCCTGCAGCAGAACATGCAGGAGCGGGCGAAATTGCCGGAAAGTTTCTCCGGCCTGGCCAAGATCACCAACGCGCCGCAGGGCGCATACCCAGGAGCGGCATGAAGCACAACCCGATGCAATCACTTATCAATCTGGCGCAGATGCGCCAGGAGGCCCGCCTGAAGCAGCTTGGGCATCTGCTCGCCGCAGGGCGCAGCCAGGAGGAAAAACTCGTGCTGCTGCAAAACTATCGCAGGGACTACCAGGCGAAGCTCACCGCCGGTTCGCAGCGCGGCATCGCGCCGCACGAACTGGCCAATTTCAAACAATTCATGGACCAGCTGGAGCTTGCCATCCTGCAGCAGGACGACAGCTTCACGCAATCATTGACGCAGTCCGAATACGGCCGGCAGCGCTGGCAGGAATCATTGCGTGCGCTGCGCAGCTTTGAAACCCTGCTCGAGCGGCGCGCCCGGACCGCGCGAAATGCCCAGTCGCGCCGCGAGCAGGCCAGTGATGACGAGGTAGCCGCACGACAGATGATTTGTGCGTCGATCAGCAAATAGACCAGGAAAGAGGACCGCCATGATCACTTTGCAATTACCCCCTTCGACAACGAAGTCGGCGCAGGCGGGACCGCCAAGCCAGGCCAATCCGGCCGCACCCGGTGCAAATACGGAGGCCGGCGCCACCGATCCATTGACCTTTGCCATGGTGCTCGCCCAGCAAGCCGTACTTAGCGCATCCAGCGGCCTCGGCAAGGGATCTGCACAGGAAGAGGCCGCCGTGGACACAAACGAGGCTGCTGCCGTTGCAGCGCCGGTCACACCATGGATATGGCTGCCGCCGCCGGCGGTGCGCGACGCTGTGGCGGCAGCGCCCCCGGCGGTGCGCGACGCCGTGGCGGCAGCGCGCCCGGCGGGCCCCGGCAAAGACCTCCTCAGCGAAATCCAGGGTGCGGCTGCGGGCCCGTCCCCCGATAAGGCCAAGGCCGTTGCGGAAACCCTTGCCGGGGTTCCGGTCTTGAGCGATACGGCCATCCAGCCCCTTGCCGGCGATGCCCGCCCGCCAGCCGGCCAAGCCCAGCCGGCCATGCACGTCCAGTCGCAGACACCGGAACTGCAGGCGCCGCGCCCGGTCCCGGTAGCCGGGAAAATAACCATTTCATCCGATGTCGGCACACCGCGATGGGAGCAGGACATCCGCCAGAACATCAGCCTGCTGGTGCAATCGCGCACCGCAGTGGCCGAGTTGCGCCTGACGCCGGCGGATATGGGTCCGATCCAGATTCGCATCGATTTCAGCGACACGCAACCCAGCGTGTCGATTTCCGTGCAACAAGCCGATACACGCAATGCGCTGGATGCCGCGTTGCCGCGCTTGCGCGACATCCTTGCAGAATCGGGCGTAACCCTGGGCGGCGCCAGCGTCGAGCAACACAGCGGTGGCGCCGGTGACCCGGCGCGCGATCCGGCGCGCTATGCCGGCCAGCCCGCAGGCCATGCGCCGGACAGCGCGGCGACTGTGGAGCCCCCCTCTGCGACAAGAGTCATTTCGCTAGACCAGCTCGTTGACACCTACGCTTGAGACACAGGCACCGCAGCAGCCATGCGCCGAGATAAGGGCGCTTTTGGGCGTTCTTCGAGGCTTGGCTGCGAGCGCCTACCCTTAATAATCAATCCGTCCACAATCCACTTATAAAACCACGACATGGCCTCCAAACCTGCCGCACTCAAAGTCGCCCCGGCACCAGCGGCGGCTGCCGCGCCCGGCGCTGAAGAACCGAAAAAGCCAAAGGGCAAAAAAGGCAAACTGCTGCTCATCCTGCTGGTCCTGATATTGGCCGGCGGCGGTGGCGGCGGATGGTGGTGGTGGACGAAGCAAAAGAACGCCGCCAAAGACCCCAAGCAGGCGGCGCAAAAGGCCGAACCGAAAAAGGGGCCGCCACAATTCGTCCCGCTTGAACAGTTCACGGTGAACCTGCAAGACGAATCGCACGAACGATTCCTGCAGGTCAGCATGGTCATTGAAATAAGCAACGTGGAGACGACCGACTCGATCAAGGCCTACATGCCGATCATACGCAATCGGGTGCTGATGCTGCTATCGAGCAAGCGCTCGAATGAAATCTCCAGCGTGGAAGGAAAACAAAAACTCGCCGAAGCGATCATCACCGAAGTCCGACAGCCGCTGCCAGCCACGGCACCTGGAAAAGGCGTCGAAGGCGTACATTTTTCCACTTTCGTCATTCAATAGGCCGCAGCCCCAATGGCAAACGATTTTCTCTCGCAAGATGAGGTCGATGCGCTGCTCAAGGGCGTCAACGGCGACACCGAGGAGCAACCCGAACAGGCGGCCACCGACGGGGCGCGCAGCTACAACCTCGCCACGCAGGAACGGATCGTGCGCGGCCGCATGCCGACGCTCGAGATCATCAACGACCGGTTTGCCCGGTTGATGCGTATCGGCCTTTTCAATTTCATGCGTCGCAGCCCGGAAATATCGGTGAGTCCGGTGCGCGTGCTCAAGTACAGCGAGTTCATCCGCAACCTGGTTGTTCCGACCAACATCAACATCCTGCAGATGAAGCCGCTGCGCGGCAACACGCTGTTCATCTTCGAACCCAGCCTGGTGTTCGCGGTCGTCGACAACATGTTTGGCAGCGACGGGCGTTTCCATACCCGTGTCGAGGGCCGTGATTTCACCGCGACCGAGCAGCGCATCATCCAGCGCATGCTCGCGGTGGTGCTTGAGGACTACCATAAATCATGGCATCCGGTGCACCCGGTCAGTTTCGAATATGTGCGCTCCGAGATGCACACCCAGTTCGCCAGCATAGCGACCCCCTCGGAAGTGGTGGTGATATCGAGCTTCAAGATAGAAATAGGCTCGACCGGTGGCGCCTTGCATATCTGCATACCCTACTCGACGCTCGAACCGATTCGCGACATCCTGTATTCGAGCGTCCAGGGCGACACATCGGAGCCGGATCGCCGCTGGGTGCGCATGCTGCAGCAGCAAGTACAACTCGCCGAGGTGGAGATGGTGACTGACCTGACGGCGATACCGGTGACATTCGAGCATATCCTGAAAATGAAAGTCGGCGACGTTCTGGGCGTGGACATGCCCGAGCGGGTTGTGACCAGCGTTGACGGCGTGCCCATTTTCCAGTGCCAATACGGAACTTCCAACGGCCAGTATTCGATCAAGGTGGACAAAGTGCTGGCCGTTTCACAGAAAGACAATATGCTGGGAGAAGAGCATGTCTGAGGCAAACGCGGACCAGGCCACGGCGACGGACGACTGGGGTTCGGCGCTGGCCGAGCAGCAGGCCGCCACGGCGCCACCGGTGACCGTATCGACACCGGTGTTCCAGAAATTCGCCCCCACCGGGGCCGGCGGCGCGCAGCACGATATTGATATGATCCTCGACATCCCGGTGCTGCTCACCGTGGAACTCGGGCGCACGCGCATCCCGATCAAGCACATCCTGCAACTGGCGCAGGGCTCTGTCGTGGAACTCGACGGCCTGGCCGGCGAACCGATGGACGTGCTGGTCAACGGCTGCCTGATCGCCCAGGGCGAGGTGGTTGTCGTGAACGACAAATTCGGCATCCGCCTCACCGATATCATCACGCCGTCCGAACGCATCCGCAAGCTCAACAAGTGACGCTTCGCCCGGCCATACTGGGGATACTTGGACTGGCCGCCGGCGGCGCGCAGGCGGCCGATGGCGCATTCGAAGGCGCGGGCCTGCAGGCACTGGCCGGTCTTGCCGCGGTGCTTGCGACAATCGCCGCGGCGGCCTGGTTGCTGCGCCGCTTCACCAGCGTGGGAGGACCGGGTGGCGGCCCCCTGAAAACAGTCGCGGTTCTGGCCGTCGGCCCGAAGGAACGGGTCATGCTCGTTGAATGCAGCGATACCTGGGTCCTGGTGGGGGTTGCCGCCGGTCGCGTCAGTGCGCTGCACTGCATGCCCAAACCGGAAGCCCCCGCCTCGGGCGGGATGCCAGCGGCAACGGCCCCGGCGCCAGGCCCGGGCTTTCGCCGATGGCTAGACAAGGCATTGGCCGAACGTGCGCGTTAATCCGGCCGCACTGCTGTGCGCAACGGCCGCGCTGCTCGCGCTCGCGGCGCCATCCGTCGCCAATGCGCAGGCGGGCGGACTCGCCGCCTTCACCAGCACGCCCCTGCCCGGCGGCGGGCAGAGCTATTCGCTGCCGGTGCAAACCCTGCTGTTGCTGTCGGCATTGACCTTCCTGCCGGCCGTGCTGCTGATGATGACCGGGTTCACGCGCATCGTCATCGTGTTGTCATTGCTGCGCCAGGCCCTGGGAACGCAGTCATCCCCGCCCAACCAGGTGATCATCGGCTTATCCATGTTCCTCACGCTGTTTGTGATGACCCCGGTGATCGACAAGATCCACCAGGATGCCTACCTGCCCTACACCACCAACCGCATATCGTTCAACGAGGCGCTGGCGCGGGCGGAGGTCCCGCTCAAGGCCTTCATGCTAAAGCAGACCCGCGAACCCGACCTTGCGCTGTTCATGAAAATGGCCAACCAACCGGCGGCACAGACACCGGCCGACCTGCCCTTAAAGGTCGTCGTCCCGGCATTTGTGACCAGCGAACTCAAGACCGCGTTCCAGATAGGTTTCATGATTTTCATCCCGTTCCTCATAATCGACATGGTGGTGGCAAGCGTGCTGATGTCGATGGGCATGATGATGCTCTCGCCGGTGCTCATTTCCCTGCCCTTCAAGCTGATGCTGTTTGTGCTCGCCGACGGATGGAACCTGCTGATCGGTTCACTTGTGGCTAGTTTCGGCTGAGCATGACCCCGCAGACCGCCCTCGGCTTCGTGCAGCACGGCATGGAAGTCGCACTGTTGATTTCCGCCCCCTTGTTGCTTGCCGCACTGGTCACCGGCCTGGTTATCAGCGTCCTGCAGGCGGCGACGCAAATCAACGAGATGACACTGTCCTTCATACCGAAACTGCTGGCGCTGTTCGCCACCATGGTGATGGCCGGCCCGTGGATGCTCTCCGTGATACTCGATTACCTGCGCCAGGTGCTGAGCGGTTTTCCCGGCATGATCGGCTAGTCGCACCCCGCACCGTACCGCGTCCGCAATGTTCACCATTTCCTCGATGCAGCTTGAAATGTGGATCGGCCAGTGGTTGTGGCCGTTTTGCCGCGTGATGGCGTTGTTCAGCGTGGCGCCGCTGCTCTATCACCGCAGCGTCCCGGCGCAGATCAAGATAGCCCTGTCGCTGCTTATCGCCTCGATAGTCGCCCCGACCCTGTCCTCGCCGGTGATACCCCTGTCCTCGCCTGCCGCGCTCGCCGTGCTCGCCCAGCAGATGCTGCTTGGACTGGCCATCGGCTTTTCAATGCGGCTGGTGTTTGCCGCTGTGGAACTTGCCGGCGATCTGATCGGACTGCAAATGGGCCTGTCCTTCGCCTCCTTCATCGACCCGCATAGCAGCGCCCAAACGCCCCTCATCGGGGCGATGCTCGGGGTTTTGGCAACCCTGCTGTTTCTTTCCATGAACGGGCATTTGATGATGATCGCCGCGCTGACCGACAGTTTCCGCCTCTTCCCGATCGGCGCACTGGGGGGCGAAAACCAGGTCCCGGTCGACAGTGTGCGGCTGGTGGCATGGACCGGGGAGTTGTTCCGCATCGGACTGCACCTGTCGCTGCCCGTCCTCATCACCATGCTCATTCTTAACCTGGCGCTAGGCGTACTGGTTCGATCGGCCCCGCAGCTGAATCTTTTCGCCGTGGGCTTTCCGGTTACGCTCCTTACCGGCCTGCTGGTGCTGATGCTCTCTCTTCCCTACCTCGCCCCGTACCTGCAGTCGGCCCTCGAAAACGCAACCCGCTTCTGAATGCATGGCGGCGGACGGGGCGAACGGCGCGTCCGGACTCCGCACTCCGGATCATCATCGCGCCGATCCCCGCCAGGTTCCGAATGCCGCGTCAAGCCGCCAACGATGGCGACGCAAGAAACATTGCGCTGATGCGGATCAGCGTCCGGGGTTGTGCCCAACCGCCGGCGTCAACGGCGGCAGATCGACCAGCCGGCTATCCAGTTGCAGTTGCAGTGGCGGCCCTTGCGGCGGAAAAACAGCCGGGACGAATCCGGCCGTTCCCGCCACGGTTTGCGCAGACGCATCGGCGACGTCAGCGGCCGGTTCTGCAGACACCATCCAGAGAACCTTCAGGCCAAGGGCCAGGGCGGTGCCCGCCAGCGCAAAGCTCAGGCGGCGGAACAACTGCCGGCGGGTGCCGAGGCGAATCTGCGTGTTGGCGCGCGCGATGGCGGCCTCGCTTTGTTCGCCCTCGCTGCGGCTGCTGCGCGCCGCCTCGCGCTGTAAAGCGGTTGCACGCTCGCCCAGATCAAGCGCCCAGCGTTCATCACGCGCGCGCTCCTCGGCCGCTTCGGCCAGCCGCAGCTCGCCGGCAAGCCGGGCCTGCATCGCATTGTGCTCGGCCCACTCCTTTTCTGCGCGCCCGGCGGCCGCCCTGGCAAGTTCTGCCTCGACATCAGCGCGCGCGCGCGCGATCTGCGCCGCCTCCTGCTCGTCGTGCTGGCGCTGTGTCGCCTTAAATGCCGCTTCCTGCTCCACAGCGAGGCGTTGGGCGGCGGCCGAATGCGCGAGCAATTCAAGCTCTTCGCCGTGGCGAATCTGCCGGTGGAGTTCCTCTTGCACGCGGCGGCGTTCGATGGCGGATTTTTTTGCCGCGATCTCGGCATCGATGCGCTGCCTGTGGGACATGGCCAGCGACGCCTCGGCGGCCGCGCGCTCATTCGCATCGGTGATTTTCTGTTGCTCAAGGGCGCGTGCCTGCTCCGCGGCAATCCCGACCAAGCTAATTGCCCGCGCCAGAACCGCACCGTTTTCCTCGGCTTCAAGCACCCGTTTTTCCGCCTCACAGCGCAATTGGTGCTCCAGCGCCGCTTTGCGCCGCGTCACCTCCAGCAGCCGGATCTGCGCCTGCGCGCGGGCGTCGCTCTCGCGCTGTTCCAGTTCTGCCTTGCGCTCGCGCGCCAGGGACGCGGCCGCGGCGTGATGGGCGGCTTTTTCCGCACGACGCGCTACGATAAGCGCCGATGCCTCCGCTTGGGCGCTCTGCCGTTCGGTCTGCTCGGCGCAATGCGAAGCGGCCAGCGCTGCTTCCGCAATACGCCGCGCCTGCTCGGCCTTGCGCAACGCAGCCCGTGCGGCGTCGCGCGCCTGTTCCTCAACCGCAATCCTGGCAAGGCCCTCGCGCACCGACTGTTCCTCCAGCTGGCTGCGCTCGCCGCTGGTTCGTGCGGCCAGCCGGTTGACACGAATGCTCTCCTCGGCGGCGGCCCGCGCACGCTGCTCGGCCACCAGCCGTTGCCCAAGCACCTCTCCGGCGGTTTTTTCCTCTGTCGCACGCTTTGCGCTGGCGACCGCCAACTGCTGTTCGACATTCAGCCTGTGCTCGGCATCCTCCTTCTGCGCCATTTCTGTGCGCGCCTTTTCTGCCGCGATTTTCGCCAGCGAGCGGACAGTCTCGATCCGCGCCTGCAAACTTGCGACGGCCGCCTCTTCGGACTCGGCGAGTTTCCGCGCCAGTTGCTCATTGTCCTGCTCGAAGCGCGTGCGCGCGGCCGCCGCCTGCGCCGCATCGCGCTCAGATGCGGCCCGCAACGAAGCGGCGTGGGCCGCCTCCGCCTGTACCGCCGCGCATTGAATCACCGCCGCTATGGCATCCTGTTCCTGCCCGATTTTTTCCTCTGTCGCACGTTGCACCGCCTGTTCGGCAGCGGCGCGTTGTTGCGCCAGCGACGCCAGGCGCACTTCCGCATCAAGACGTGCCTCCGCTTCGGTCACGGCGAGCTTCTCCGCCGCCCGTCGCAATTCAGCCCCCTGCAAGGCCGCCTCGACGGCACGAATGGCCTCGTCGGCAAGTTGCGCGTCCTGAGCTTCGCGATCGGCCTGTTCGCATGCGAGCTGCGTGGCCTGCTCTTCGGTGAAAAGTTTGTGCCGCGACCGCAGCAGGGCATCGGCCTCGGCCTCTGCGCGCTTTTCCGCTGCCAGGCGCGCCTCACTATCAGCCTTCGCCGCAGCCTCGGCCAACTCCTTTAATTGTGACTCTGCGGCAATGCGCGCCTCGGCCTCGCTGCGCGCGCGCGCCTGGGCATCGACGTTGGCCTGCGCCAGGGCGAGCGCCTGTGCCTCGGCCTGGTTGCGCGCTGCCAGCACTTCGACGCCCAACCGGTCCAAATGCGTGCGGGCATTGGCGAATGAATGTGCCTGGGACTGCGCCTCGGCCAGCTCGGTGGCTGCCAGACGGCCCTCGGTATCAGCCTGCAGCCGGGCGTTGACTGCGGCGAGCGAACGCTGTTCGGCAGCGAGGCGCGCTTGCGCTTCTTGTGCAGAACGTTCCTCCACCAGTGCACGTTCGGTGGCGGCCGCGGCCAGTTCACGCTCGGCGTTGGCCGAGGCGGTATTGGCTTCGTTGGCGCGTTTTTCGGCATTAAGGCGCGAGGCAATGCCCTCCATTTCCCGGCGTTCGGCGCGGGCACGGGCGGCCGCCTCGGCCGCGAGCTGCGCTTCGCGCTCGGCGCGGGCGCGCGAGGTCGCTTCAAGCTCCTGTTCGGCCGTTGCACGCGCCTCGGCGGCGCTGCGCGCTCGCACTTCCTGCTCGCTGCGCGCCTGCGCCGCGACCAAGGCGGACTGCTCGGCACGGACACGTTGCTCGCTCTGTGCGGCGGCTCGCGCCTCGGCATCGACCCGCGCCTCGGCCAGCGCGCGCTGTCGTGTTTGGTCCTGCACACGAACCGCGGCAATACGACGCGCCTCGCGTTCAGCCGCAGCCCGGGCCGCCGCCTCTCGTTCGGCGTGCTGCTCGGCCAGCGTGCGCTGGCGCGCCTGTTCGGCCGCTTCAGTCTCGGTGGCGATGCGCGTTTCAGCGGCGGCCTGGGCGGTCGCGCCGTCGGCCGCGTGACGCGCCTCGGTTTCCCGCAAGCGGGCGAGCAGTGGCTCGAGCCGGCCGCGCTCCTCGTCGGCAAGCCTTCTTGCCTGGGCATCGGCATCCGCATGCGCGGCTGCGACCTTGCGTACCGCGTCCTCCGCCGCGACGCGACCCTTGGCATGCTCGAGTGCGGCGCCCTCACTCTGGGCGCGCGCCCGGGCGGCATCCAGGGCCTGCTGTTCTGCCGCCGCCCGCTCATTGGCAAGGCGCAGCGCCGTCTCGTCGGCACGGGCTCGCTCTTCGGCCAGGCGCCTGGCCAGGCGATCGGCCTGCGCCCGCTCCTCGGCAGACTGCCGCGCGCGGCTCTCCCATTCGCTCCTCGCCTCGGCGGCGACGACCGCCTTGGCTTCGGATTCGACGCGGGAAATGGCCTGCTTGATTGCGGCAAGACCCGCCTCGGGTGCAATCGCCTCCTCGACCAGACTGGTACCTGCGTGAATGGCTGTGGCCGGCTGTGCTGACATGAGTTTTCCCCGCACCGCAATGGCGCTGTTGGTGGCTCATGGATGGTGGCAGACCCGCGGCTCGCGCTTTAACCGGAAAAGACCGGCAAACCACCCGCAATTCACACAATCACGCCGATCCCCGCAGCGGCATCAACGCGAGTGTGAGGCCGGTGATCGCGCCGGATGCCGGCCGGCCACGACCGCCCCGCCCTGTGCCCTAACTTGCGCCACCCCGGTCATCACCCGGAAACCCCCGCCAGAAGCGGCTTTCCAGCCTATTTGCCCGCCAGCCCCGACAATCAAACCATCGCCGACCCGCCATCCACCACCATGGTCTGGCCGGTCATGAAGGCCGCATCGTCGCTGGCGAGAAAGCTCACCGCGCCGACCAAATCTTCAGGCGTTTCATCGCGCGGAATCGAGCGCGTCTTGATCGCCATCTCGCGTCCGACCTCAACATGGTTGGAAGTGCCGAGCACGCCCTCGGACAGGGTGAATCCGGGCGCGAGCGCGTTGACGGTGATGCCGTCCTTGCCCAGTTCGCGCGCCAGGCCCCGTGTCATGGCGATCACCGCACCCTTGCTGGCGATGTAATGCAGGAACAGCGGAATGCCTTTCAAGGGCGCGCCCGACGCGAGGTTGATGATGCGCCCGCGTTGTTGCTTGCGCATTGCCGGCGACACCGCGCGGCAGCACAGCCCCACCCCCATGATGTTGATGGACATCAGCTTCTGCCATTCCTCAACGGGAATCTGCTCGAAGGGCCGCATCACCAGCGTGGAGAACATCGCGGCGTTGTTGATCAGCACATCAATGGAGCCAAAGGCCTTGAGCGTTTCAGCGGCCATGCGTTCGGTGTCTTCCTGCTTCGACACGTCGATGTGCAGCGCCACGGTCTTCGCGCCCGTCTGTTTGGCGATATCGGCGGCGGACGCCTCTTCGTTTTTTATGTCCGCAACAACGATGTTGGCGCCATCCTGCGCCAGGCGCATGGCCATGGCCTTGCCTATGCCCCAGCCCGCGCCGGTGACGATTGCCGTTCTGCCTGTTTGTTTCAAAACCCGTCTCCTCGAAAATTATTGACCCTCATCATACCTTCATGCCGCCATCAATCGGCCGGAAACTCCCGCCAGTCGGGCATTTCCAGCCATCACCCCACCGCCAGCATCCAATCGGCACAGCGCTCCGCAATCATCACGGTGGGCGCGTTGGTGTTCCCCGACACAATGCCGGGCATCACCGAAGCATCCGCCACCCGCAGCCGGCCGACGCCGTGTACCTTCAGGCGCGCATCAACCACCGCCAGCGCGTCACTCCCCATACGGCAGGTGCCCACAGGGTGATAGACCGAATGGCCTTTTTCCATGACGTAGGCCAGCAGCGCCTCATCCGAATCGCAGGCCGCGCCGGGCGCGATCTCCTCCGCCGCATAAGCCGCCAGCGCAGGCTTGCGCAAGATGCCGCGCAGCGTGCGCAAGCCATCAAGCAGGGTGCGCTTGTCGTATTCGGCCTCAAGGTGGTTGTAACGGATCTGCGGCGCGACACCCGGATCACGGCTGACAGCGCGCACCCAGCCACGGCTTTGCGGGCGCAGCAGCACGGCATTGGCGGTGTAGCCGGGAAACGGATGCAGCACCACGCCGCCGGCATCGCGCCGCTGCACGCTGTAATTCCAGAATGTCACCTGCATATCAGGGCGTGCCACAGCGGTGCTCGATCGAAAAAAGCCGCCGGCATACGTGCCCGCAGCCATCGGCCCTTTGCGTGTCAGCGCATATTGCAGTCCCATCCAGGCCCGGCGCGGCAGGCTTTGCATGATGTCGTTGTAAGTCACCGGCTGGCGGCAGCGCTGCACAATGCTGGCGCGATAGTGGTTGTGCAGGCCCTCGCCGACACCGGGCCGGTCGCACGCGACTGGAATGCCCAGTTGCTGCAATTGCGCCGCCGGACCGATGCCCGACAGTTGCAGAATCTGCGGTGCATTGAATGTTCCTGCAGCGACCACCACCTCGCGCCGCGCGCGCGCGCTGTGCAGGCGGCCCGCGCGATGGTATTCCACGCCGACGGCATTGCCCTGCTCGATCAGCACACGCTTCACCAGCACACCGGTGAACACCGCCAGGTTCGCGCGCCGCCTGGCCGGCCGCAGGTAGGCGATGGCGGTGCTGGCGCGACGGCCGTTGCGGGTATTGAACTGGTAGTAGCCGGCGCCCTCCTGCATCGCGCCGTTGAAGTCCGGATTGCGCGGATGGCCGGCCTCGACGGCGGCGTTTATGAAGGCATCGGCCAGCGGGTCGGTCTGCGGCGTGTCCGACACCCACAGCGGCCCGTCGCCGCCATGCAGGGCATCGGCGCCGCGCGTGTTGTGCTCGGAGCGCCGGAACCAGGGCAGCACGTCATCCCAGCCCCAGCCCTCGTTGCCGAGGGCGCGCCAGTGTTCGTAGTCTTCGCGCTGGCCACGCACGTAAAGCATGCCGTTGATCGAGCCGGTGCCACCGAGCACCCGACCGCAGGGCTGGTCGAGAACGCGGCCTCCCAGCGCCGGCTCAGGCGCCGTGGCGTACATCCAGTTATAGCGTGGATTGCCGAACAGCTTGGCATAACCGATGGGAATATGGATCCACGGGCTGCGGTCCTCGCCTCCCGCTTCGAGCAGCAACACGCTGTGGCGACCCGATTCGCACAGGCGTGCCGCCAGCACACAACCGGCGGAACCGCCGCCCACCACAATAAAATCGAATTCACCGTCCTGCACCGCATCTCCCCTGTGCTGCGTCGCGCTCATTGCCCGAAAATTGCCTAATCGTCCGGCGCGTTATGATTGTGTTGGCACAAACCATTCTAATACAGCCACACAGGAGAAAATCGATGGATCAGGTACGCCGCGCGCTGCTGGCAGCGCTGCTCATGCTCGGCGCATTTGCCGCCGCACCCACCGCCACACTTGCGCAAGACGCCTTCCCCAACAAGCCGGTGCGCATCGTCGTGCCTTATCCGCCCGGCGGTGCCTCCGATGTGACGGCGCGCCTGCTCGGCCAGAAACTGTCCGAGTTATGGAACCAGCCGGTGGTCATCGACAACCGTCCCGGCGCCAACGGCATTCTCGCACTCGAATACGTCGCCAAGCAGGCGCCCGATGGCACCACGCTGCTGATGGCCAATCTCGGGCCCAATGCCATCAATGCCGCCGTATATTCCAAACTGCCCTACGACTCCATCAAGGACTTCGCGCCCATTACCTTCACCACGCTGGTGCCGCAGGTGCTGGTGGTCAACCCGGCGCTGCCGGCGAAGAACCTCAAGGAGTTGCTTGATCTCGCGCGTGCGGCGCCTGGCAAGCTCAATTACGGCACCGGCGGCAACGGTTCGGCCAATCACCTCGCGGTCGAACTGATGGCCAACATGGGCGGTGTGTCGCTCACCGCCGTACCCTACAAGGGCGACGCACCGGCGATGACCGACACGATGTCGGGGCAGGTGGCAATGACGCTGCCCACGGTGGTGGCGGCGCTGCCCAACATCAAGGCGGGCAAGCTGCGTGCCATCGCCGTCACCACGCAAACTCGCGTCGCCTCGCTGCCGGACGTGCCGACCATGCAGGAAGCGGGACTCGCCGGCTACGAATCCTCGTCCTGGGGCGGCGTCATGGCGCCAGGCGGCACGCCGCCGGCCATCGTCAACAAGATCAACACCGACATCGTGCGCGTGTTGCGCATGCCCGACATCCAGGAAAAGCTCGCCGGACTCGGCGCCACGGTTGTGGCACAAGGCCCGGCCGAGTTCGCCGCATTCCTCCAGTCAGAGATCAAGAAGTGGGACGGCGTGGCCAAGCGCGCCAACATCCGGCTCGAGTAAGGCCCGGGCACCACCCGGAAAGCCAGGCCAGATGCGGCTTTCCGGCTTGTGGCCCGGCGCGGAGAATTGGCGCCGGACCCGCCGGACCGCCCTGTACAATCCGCGCAACATGAACTACGACGTCATTGTGATCGGCGCCGGCGCCGCCGGCATGATGTGCGCGGCACAGGCGGCGGCCCGAGGCCGGCGCGTGCTGCTGGTCGAACACGTGGAAAAACTGGGCGAACGCATACGCATTTCCGGCGGCGGGCGCTGCAATTTCACCAACCTCAGGGTCGGGCCGGAAAATTTCCTCTCGCGCAATCCGCATTTTTGCCGCTCGGCGCTGGCGCGTTTTTCATCGCGCGACTTCATCACCATGGTGGAAAAGCGCGGCATCCGCTATCACGAAAAAACGCTCGGCCAGTTGTTTTGCGACGACTCGGCGCAGGACATCATCAGCATGCTGAAAGCTGCCTGCGACGGCGCCGGCGTGCGTTGGGCCATGCCCTGCCCGGTGCAGTCGGTAAAGCGCATCGACGGCGGTTACTCGCTCGCCACCGACCATGGCGAGCAACGCTGTGCGTCGCTGGTAATCGCCTGCGGCGGCCTGGCGCTGCCGCAAATCGGCGCCACGCCTTTCGGCTACAAACTGGCCGAACAGTTCGGCCTTGCCATCGTGCCGCCGCAACCGGCGCTGGTGCCGCTCGCCCTGCCGCCGGAAACCCTGACCCCGCTAAAGGCCTTGGCTGGCCTCGCCATCGACACCGAAACGCATTGCAAGGACGCGCATTTTCGCGAGAACACCCTGGTCACCCATCGCGGCCTGTCCGGACCGGCGATATTGCAGATTTCAAGCTATTGGCAAATGGCCAACACCCTGGCCGATGGCGCGAAAAAGCAACCGATCGAGATTGACCTGTTGCCCGGCGTCGATGCCGGCACCTGGCTGGCCGCACAGCGGCACGCCAAGGCACTGCTCCCGACCCTGCTGGCCGAACGCCTGCCGCGCCGCTTTGCCCAGGAATGGTGTGCGCTTTACGGCTGGGACAAGCCGTTAAATGAATTATCCAACCGCGACATGGAGGCGGCGTCGCGCGCCCTCAAGCACTGGACCTTGATGCCCTCGGGCACCCTCGGCTACGCCAAGGCCGAGGTCACGCTGGGCGGCGTTGATACCGACGGGCTGTCCTCCAAGACCATGGAGGCCAAGACGGTACCCGGACTGTATTTCATCGGCGAGGTGGTCGATGTCACCGGCTGGCTTGGCGGCTATAACTTCCAGTGGGCATGGTCCTCCGGTTGGGTGGCCGGCCAGTTCGCCTGAGCTGGCAAACACCACACCAGCAAACAAAAAAGCCACCCGAAGGTGGCTTTTTTGGGGCTTGCCTGATGTTGCTTAGGCTGCCTGGATCTTGCTCGCTTGCTTGCCCTTCTTGCCATCAACGATATCAAAGGACACCTTCTGACCCTCTTTCAGGGTTTTGAAGCCGGCCATGCTGATTTCGGAGAAATGCGCGAAAAGGTCTTCACCGCCGCCGTCCGGGGTGATGAAGCCAAAACCTTTGGAGTCGTTAAACCACTTGACGGTACCTGTTGCCATGTTGCGTTCCTTTCACTATCACTTGAGAAATTGCGGGACCATCCCGCGTCATGTTTGAATCTCAAGGCACTAAAGAACGAACATTTGAAAATGCAGGCTTTATAGACTTGAAACTAAACACCTAGGGCGCGTTATACGCGTTTTGCTGCAATCGGTCAAATTCCGGGTTTTGCACAAAATCGGCGCCCTCTGGCGCATCTAAGCGTTTGTCCCTGTTCGGCTTTCCCACAACCGCCCGACCTGGCCCCACGGCCGTGGCGCGGCGCAGTCGGCCTTCAAACGAAAACGGCACCCCTGGGATGCCGTTTTAGCGCCAAAACCGCTCTGGCTACCGGGCCAAAGGCCCGCTCAATCAACCCTTTACGCGGTTTCGGTATTCGCCGGTCCGGGTGTCGATCTCGATCTTGTCGCCGGTAGCGCAAAACAGCGGCACCTGGAACTCAAACCCGGTTTTCAGCTTGGCCGGCTTGAGCACCTTGCCCGAGGTATTGCCCTGCACCGCGGGCTCGGTATAGGTGATCTCGCGCACCACCGTATTGGGCAGCGCCACCGAAATGGCCTTGCCGTCATAGAACACGACTTCGCAGGGCAGGCCCTCTTCGAGGTAGGGCAGCGCGTCTTCCATATTCTCTTGTTCGATTTCGTATTGGTTGTAATCGCCGTCCATGAACACATACAGGGGGTCGGCAAAATACGAATACGTCACGTCCTTGCGCTCGAGTTCGACCATGTCGAACTTGTCGTCGGCGCGATAAACGCTCTCAGCCGGCGCGCCGGTAAGCAGGTTGCGCATTTTCATCTTGACCACGGACGCGTTGCGCCCGGATTTGCTGAATTCGGCCTTCTGCACCACCATCGGGTCATTGCCGAGCATGATGACGTTGCCTGCGCGGAGTTCCTGTGCGATTTTCATGAGTCTAGCCCGGGTAAAAAGTTAAGGTTTAACAGCCTGAAAAGCCTGCTATTTTAACTTGCTTTGGCAAAAAAACGCCAGATTATCCGCGAGGCTGGGTGCGGACTGCGCCCGGGTGGCCCAAGCCTGCGCACCGGCCTGCCAGGCCGGCCTTGTCGCCAAAATCGCCTGCCACAATGCCGGCCAGTCAGGCCGGCCCTCCAGGGGCTGATTCCAAGCCTGCCAGAACTGCCGCAGGGCGGTGGCAAGCGCGCCGTCCATGCCACGACAATAGCGCCCGAAAAAGGCATCGATCTTGAGCAGATGGGCACCGGCATCCTGCGCGTAGGCCTGCCAGACCAGCGGACGCGCGGCGAGTTGGGCGCGCACAAAGGAATCCTCGCCACGGACAAAATTGAGGTCGCTCGCCCATAACAGGCGGTCATATGCGTCCTGGTCAAGAAACGGAATGGCATTGATCTGCAAGCTGCCGCCGCGCCAGATCTCGCCCGGTCGCAACGGGCCGGTGAGCGCCGCAGCGCGGCGCAATGGCGGACCGGCGGGAACCAGGCACTCGATGTTGCTTGCGCCCTTGGTCCATGCATCAAGCAATTCGGGCACTGCGGCGTCTTCGTAGCAGAACAGCGACGTCACCAGGGTATCCGTTTGTGCCGGCGCCACGCCGATAGCGGCGCGAAATGCATTAACGGCGGCGGGGTCGCGCTGGAACGCCTCACGCCGCGAGGCCAGGTTCCGCTCCACCGGCAAACCGCCGGTATGTTCGGTAAAACCGGGGAAAAAGAAATACTTCACCAATGGCAATTGCGGATGCGGCGAAGGCATGCGGTGGTGGGATTCGACCCAGTCCTCGGCGCTGAGGTATTCGAGGTTGATCCACACCGGCTGCGGCGTGCGCGCCGCCATCGCGGCGAGATACCCAGCGGGCAGGCGGCAACCAAAGCCCTCCACCACCACCTCGGCCGGCACAATCGTGGCGTCCTGCTCAAAAACCGGGGACCAGCGCCGGACCTCCACGCCCTGCAGGGTCTGCACCGCAAGGCGGCAATCGACTTGCGGACACAGCGCCTGGAAGCTTTCCAACTTGTCCACCCACAGCCTGACCGCCGCACCCTGCTCGCCCGCCAACTGACGCGCCAGCCGCCAGCACACGCCGATATCGCCGAAGTTATCTACTACGGCGCAGAAAATATCCCAGGATTTTGGCATGCTGTTTCGCGCGCTTCGTCACTCAAACAAGTCGGGCGCCGAAGCGCAGCCGGTTTTTACGCGGGTCTTCATCGCCCGACAAAACGGGCGCCGAAGCGCAACCGGTTTTACGCGGGTCTTCGTCGCCCGACAAAACGGGCGCCGAAGCGCCCGTGAAAGGAGAACCTACCTTGATGCCTTGCGACTGCTCCGGCTACTGGGTACGACTTTTCACCCAGGCAGCCAGTTCCTGCACTTCGGCGCTGTTGGGCTGGCGCTTGGCCATCTCATCCACCACCGGTTTCATGTCCTGGTAGAGCAAATAATCCTGCAGCACGCTGTACAGATAGAGCTCGGGGGTGATGTCGTCCGAACCGGCCTGGGTGCGCAGCTTGCCGTAGATGTCCTTGGCGGCCTTGACCTCGGCTTGCTGCTCGGTGCTAAGGCGCGGGGCCTTGGCGGCACCGCGCACGGCCACGCCGCCGGAACGGCCCAGTTTGGCGATCTGGATGAGCTCGGGAATTTGCGCGATCTTTTGCGGCACGCTGGAGGGCAAGACCGTGACCTCGGTCGGCGTACCGCCCTCGCCCTGTTGCGCGCCGGCCTTGAAATTCGCCGGGCCTTTCCAGGTTTCCTGGCGGCCACCCTGAAAGAACACCACGCGCACCGCGCCACCGGCGGGAACGCTGAAGCGGTCGCCCTGGCGCACTTTCATGAAGGGCTGCACCTTGGCCGTAGCCGCACCTTCGCTGGTATAGGAAACGTCGCCCGCAAGCATGTTTACCAGGCCGACATCAGCCGATTGCGCCTGCACGCCGCCCGTGGCGACCAGCAAGCCCACCAGGGCCGTACCGAATACTGATTTGATCGATTTCATTTCCCCACTCCCTGCCCGATGAAATATGGCCTGACGATAGGCTTTTGGATACCGGCTGCACAGTGAATTTATCACGCAAGCACCGGATTCCGCTGCCAGATTGCCAAATAGTGCGCAAAAACCGCCTCCAGCCGGCGCAATCGGTTCATTTTGGCTGTTTCAGGCGTTCCGCCACCCAATTGGCCAGCGCCTGGGCGTCGGTATTTCCCGGCTGCAGCCGGCGCATTTCCTCAACAACGCCGGCCATTTCCTCGTACTGCATATATTCGCCCAGCACCGCGGCAAAATACACCTGCGCGGTGATGTCATCCCCGCTTTGCGCACCGCGCATGCCCTGGTAATTCACCCGTGCCGCCGCGATCGCCGCCTGGTCGTCGGCGGACAGCGTGCGCGTTCGCACCGGGCCGCCACGCACGCTGATGCCGCCAAGCCGCGCCATCTGTGCCTGCCTGAACATGTCCGGCGCACCGACGATGCGCTGCGGCACCGCCGGCGGCAATTGGCTGACCTGCGGCGGCTTGCCGCTCAGCACCTCGCCCGCGCTCGCACCCAGTTTCAGGCTACCGGGGCCGCTCCAGGTCTCCTGCCGGCCGCTTTGCAGATAAATCACCCGCAGCATTGCCCCGGCGGGCAGCACAAAGCGATCGGCCTCGCGCACGCGCATGTAGTCCTCAACCTTGCCGGCACCGCCACCCTGGCCGCTATAGCTGACCACGCCTTTGACCTGGCTTATCAGGCCGACATCGGTGCCCTGTGCAAAGGCCGTGAGTGTTGCCAACAGCGCCAGCAGTCCGAATACAAGTTGTTTGCACATTTTCAAGCCCCCCCTGCCTTCGATGCAGGAGCGTCGTCCCGCATCCCGGTAATTTCAAATACCACCAACGGCTCCGCCCGCCCTTTTACCGTAACCGTCTCGCGCCGGCCGGTGGTGAAACCCGGTCCGGCGGCCTCCAGCGTTGCCGCGCTCGCGGCGATGACGCACTTCAAATCCTTGGTCACCCCCTCAAGGCGGGAGGCGGCGTTGACGGTGTCGCCAATGGCGGTGAACTCGGTGCGCTTGACCGATCCGATGTCGCCGATGACCGCCTTGCCGGTGTGCATGCCGATGCCGATGCCGAATTCTGGCAGGTCGCGATCGGGAAAGCGCTGGCGCATCCAGTCACGAAAGCCCTCGGCCTCTTTCGCCATGCCGATGGAGGCGAGCACCGCCCGTCGCGCATGGTCCGGATGGCGTACCGGCGAACCGAAAATCGCCATCACCGCATCGCCGATGTACTTGTTGACCATGCCGCCCTGCTGCAGGATGGGCTCGCAAGTCAGGCTGAAGTAGGCGTTGAGCATTTCCACCACTTCGTGCGCCGAAAGTTTTTCCGATATGGTGGTGAAATTGCGGATATCCGAGAACAGCACCGTCACCTCGACCTCCTCACCCGAGAGGTCCGGACGTTCGCCCTCGGTCAGCACCTTGACCACGTCATCGGACACATAGCGCCCGAACATCTGCCGCAACTGCGCCTTCTGGCGCTCCTCGCCGGTCAGGCGCAGGCCCAGCGTAATGAGAAAAGCCACCGCCAGCCCGACCTGCGGCTCGGCCACCGGCAGCACCACATCCTTGAGAAAAAACAAAAACGCCGGGATCGGCAGGTTAAAGGCGATGATCACCCCGGCGAGGGCCGCCCGCTCGGGCGTGAGGCGCAGGAACAACAGCGTCGACAGGACCAGCAGCACGTAAATGCACAGCATGCGCAGCCACAGCGGCGGCACCTGCGGGTAGCGCCCGGACAAAATGGTCTCGACGATGTTGGCATGGATCTCGCCCCCGGCCATCTGGTCGGCTGCGGCACCGCGCGAATACGGCGTGAAGTGGCGGTCCGAAGTGCCGGCGTTATTGGCCGCCAGGATCACCACCTTGCCCTTCAAGGCCTGCACCGCCGGGTTGGCAAGGGCGTCGGGCTGCAGCAGGATGTTCATTGACACAGTGGGAATGGTTCCGGGAGGGCCGGTATAGCCAATCCATTGCTTGTTGAGTTCGCGGCTGATTTTCACCCCCGCGACCGTCCATTCGGCCAGCGCCGGGTCCTGGTCGGCGGCACGCAACGCGAGCTGCGTGGCAAAACCCACGCCGGGAAAGGCCGGGTCGGCGACCATCACCGGATAAAACCGGCGCACGTGCTTGTCATCATCCGGATGCAGGTTGGCGATACCCAGGTCGTTGATGCCGCGCGGCAGCAGGATGAGGTGGTCCTGCGGCGGCAGCAGCAGCGACAACTCGCCGTTGCGCAGTTCAACCATATGGGTGATCAGCACGGTGTTGCCGCCGGCCAGCGCCGCGCGCAGCGGTGAATCGTAATTGCGGCTGATCGCGCTGTCTGGCAGGTTGAGCTTTTTCAACCAGGCCTCGGCACTGACCTGGTAAATGAAGTCCAGCCCCACCGCCTTGACGCCGGCCTGTTTCAGCACATCCATGGCCTTGCCAAAATGCGGCGCCCAGAACGCCAGCGGATCATCCTTCAGGGCATCTAGGGTGTCATCGTCGATGGAAACCACCGCCGCGTGCGCCGGCACGTGACGCACGCCGGCGAACACATGCCAGTAGTCGTAATAAACGTTTTCCAGCGACTGCAACCAGCTGGTCTGCGCAATCGCCCCGGCGACAAGGCAGGCCACCAGCGGCACGACAAACACGCGCAACAGCTTGCGCCACAGTGCAACACCGAACAATGCGCGGTTTTGCGTCATGCCTCAGTCGCCGACGTAGACAAAGGGCGCCCAGAAAAACGGGTTGCTGCGGGAAAAATGGTAAGGGCCGTTGCTAAAGCGCCCGCCAATGAGGCCGCGCTCGGCATCGCTGATGGACTTGATTATGGCGTCGCCCTTGCGGATATTGCGAAAAGCCTCGGTCATCAACGCCTGGGTGGAAAAACTGTCCACGCTCCAGTGCGATACCAGCAGGCTGCGCGCCCCGGCGTACATGAAGGCGCGGGTCAGTCCGGCAAAACCTTCGCCGTTGTTCGCCTGCGCCGTTTCCCCGGCGGTGTTGCAGGCCGACAGTGCCACCAGGTCGGCGTCAAGCTCGATATCCTCGATCACCTCCTTCATCGTCAGCATGCCATCCTCGCCCTGCAAGTCACCCACCAGCGACAGGGCCAGCGCCGGCTGTGCCGTGCTTTTCTGGCGCGGCGCGGATGCCGCGGCCTCCGCACTTTCGGCGACCTGCAGAAAATCACCGCCCAGAAAACCGTGCGTGGCAAACAACACATACCTGGCGTCCTTCAGGTCGGCGCCCTTGGCGCGTTTTTCCTGCGCATCCTCGCCGACAAACAATTTCGATTCGCCACCCAGAATGCCGGCGATTTCGCGCGCCTCGTCGGCCGTTTCCTTGAGTCGCGGCACATCCGGGCTGCCGTCCTGCTTGCGCGGAAAATTACCGCCCAGCGCCTCGAACAGCGCGCGCGTGGCCGGCGGGTAAGTCTTGGTCGAGCCATCCGGCGGTGAGAACTCGGGGTCGGCAAAGGCAACCAGCGTGCGCTCTGCCCTGCCCGCCGGTTTGGGATAGAGCCGCTGCGAGGTCAGCGCCGACAGGCTGGGCAGGTAGGCGAAGCGCGACTGCTTGCCCAGGTATTCAATCGCGCCATACTCGGC
>CAMAWC010000053.1 GCA_945861875.1 Bordetella parapertussis | reverse complement strand
CCGCGTTCGACCACCGCCATGCGCGTGCGCTCACGCGGGTCGCGACCGACCGGGGCATCAACACTGCCCGCAGCCGGGGCCAGGCCGTGCACCAGCGCAAGGTAGTCGCGCTTGACCGTGCGCGCGGCCAACTGGCGCACCAGGTCGGTCTGCGCTTCGAGCGTCTTGGCCACCACCAGCAGTCCGCTTGTTTCCTTGTCGAGGCGGTGGACGATGCCGGCGCGCGGGACCGCTTCGAGGGCCGGGGCATGGTGCAGCAGGGCATTGAGCATGGTGCCGCGCCAATTGCCACTGCCCGGATGCACCACCATACCTGCCGGCTTGTTCACCACCAGCAGGTGCTTGTCCTCGTGCAGGATATCCAGGGCGATATCCTCGGCCCGCGCCGCCAGTTCCGTCGGCGCAGCCTCGGGCGCGACACTGACGCCTTCGCCCCCCCATACCTTGCATTTGGCTTCGGCGGTTTCGTTGTTCAGCAGGACGCGCCCGGAACGCAGCCAGGCTTGCAAGCGGCTGCGCGAGTGCTCGGGGAACATGCTCGCCAGCGCCTGGTCAAACCGCAGTCCGGCCAGGTCGGCCGGCACACGCCGCAACAGGCGAGTGGGCTCCCCATTCGCCGCCTCGGTGGCCGGGTCTGGCTGCGGCGACTGCGCGCTATAATGAACTTTGTGCAAATCGGTGTCGCCCGCTGGTGTGACTGGCTCGGGCTCTTGGCAAGATGGACGAAAAAAATGAACCGTAGTGTAGCCGCTTTAGTGCTGATAATTTTCTGTGCCGGGTGCGGGATGTTCTCCACAGAGGAGGACCCCACCGTAGGCTGGTCTGCCAACCGGCTCTATAACGAAGCGAAATCCGAACTCACCGATGGTAACTTCGAAAAAGCCATCAAGTATTACGAAAAACTCGAGGCGCGCTATCCCTATGGGCGCTTTGCGCAGCAGGCGCAAATCGAAGTCGCCTACGCCTACTATCGCAGCAACGAAGCCGAATCGGCCATCGCCGCCTGCGACCGTTTCATCAAGCTGCATCCCAACCACCCCAACGTCGACTACGCCTTCTACCTCAAGGGCCTGGCGAACTTCAACGAGGACCAGGGCCTGCTCGGGCACGTTTCCGACCAGGACATGACCGAGCGCGACCCGCGCGCCGCGCGCGATTCCTTCGAGGCGTTCAAGGAGCTGGTAAACCGTTTCCCAGACAGCAAGTATGCAGCCGACAGTGCGGCACGCATGAAATACCTCGTCAACGCCCTTGCCCAGTACGAAGTACATGTGGCGCGCTATTACGTCAAACGCACCGCCTGGGTCGCGGCGGCGAACCGCGCCCAGTACGCCTTACGGAATTATCCGACCGCCCCGGCCACAGAGGAAGCCCTGTTCATCATGGTCAAATCCTACGACCAGCTGGGCATGACTGATTTGCGCGATGACGCCGACCGCATCATCCGCAAGAACTTTCCCAAGAGCATTTACTTCACCGGCGGGCCGAAGCGTGACGTGCCGTGGTGGAAACTCTGGGATTGAGTTTTGCCACGCGCTGCGACAGAGTCGCAACGCGTCGTAGTTAATCCCCCGAAACGCCCGCCAAACGGGGCGAGACAGGGGTTTCGCCTGGCCTGCCCGGCGCCCGTCGAGCGGCATCGGCCTACCAGCCGATGCGCGCCCTGCAAGGGTTTCCAGCCGATGTGGCAGTCAGCGCCGGCAACCCCGCCGGCCCTGCCAGACATCAACCCAGGGGAATGCGCTCGTCGCGAATGTAATCGCGAATCACCGATTCGATGTCGGCATCGGCCTCAAAACCCATGGCCAGCGCCCGCTCGGTGCGAAAGCGGACGGGCCAGGTCTTGACGATGGCCTGGATGCGCGCTTCGGGTTTCCACTTTACGTGCTCCACCACTGTTGCCCCGGCGATACGGCCCATTGCGGCGACCATCTCTTTTACGCTGGCGGTAATGCCCGGCAGGTTGACCACGCGCCGGGTCCCCCAGCTGGCCGCGGGCAGGTCGTGGGCGCGGATGAAGTTTTGCACCACCTTGCCCGGCGAAAGAATCCAGACGCCGGTGTCCTCGGCCACCGGGCATTCGGACACCTGGCCGTTCAGCGGTTCACGGATGATGCCGCTGGCAAACGATGAGGCCGCCAGATTGGGCTTGCCCGGGCGCACGACGATGGTCGGCAGGCGCAGCGAACGCCCGTCGATGAAACCCTTGCGGCTGTAGTCGGTGACGAGGTACTCGCTGATGACTTTTTGCGCGCCATAAGAGGTCTGTGGATTGGGCGTGGTGCTGTCATCGAGCACGTCGGGCAGGTCGCCACCGAAGGCGGCGACAGAACTGGCAAGGACGAAGCGCGGCGGACGTGCCAGCTTGCGGCAGGCCTCGAGCAGCACGCGGCAGCCATCCAGGTTGACCTTCATGCCAAGGTCGAAGTCGGCCTCGGCGCCACCGCTTACCACCGCAGCAAGGTGGAACACCGACCCCGTGTCCTTGTCCAGGGCCGCCGCGATGGCCGCGGACGAACTGACATCGCCGGTTACGCACTTGATGCGCGGGTCGGTGACCGGCGGAAAGGCGGCATCGAACAAGGTGACCTGCGTCACCGTTTGCGGCTTGCCATCGCCGTCGGCCAACTTGCCGCCGGCGAGTATCGCCTTGGCAATCCGATAGCCAATGAACCCGCCGCCACCCGTGATGAATACTTTCATGTAACCCCCTTGCCTTGTTGTTTGTTGTTTGGTGTTGATTGTTGGTGGGCCGCGCCAGCGCGCAAGCCGCCGCCCGTCCGTATTCTAATCGACGCAGGCACCGATCGATTCGAGAAACTCCACCGCCTCGGCCTCGCTGCGGCTGCGGCGCATCGGCGGCAGGCTGGCCAGGATGGTGCGCCCATAAGCCTTGGTCGCGAGGCGCGGATCACAAATGGCCAGCACGCCGCGATCGGTCTCGTCGCGAATCAGCCGGCCGGCACCCTGCTTGAGCGCGATCGCCGCATAAGGCAACTGGTACTCCATGAATGCGTTGCGCCCCTGCTTGGTCATCGCCTCCAGCCTTGCCGCGAGCACCGGATCATCCGGCGGCGCAAACGGCAGCTTGTCTATGACCACGAGGGACAGCGCCTCGCCGCGCACGTCCACACCTTCCCAGAAACTCGCACTGCCGACCAGCACCGCGTTACCCATGCGCCGAAAACGCGCCAGCAATTCGGTGCGCGAGCCCTCGCCTTGCAGCAACAGGGGATAGTCGAGTCCCTCGGCGGCAAACCGGCTGCGCAGCAATTCGTGCGCCAGCCGCATGCCGCGCAGCGTGGTAAACAGCATGAAAGCGCGGCCGCGGCTGGCGCGCAGCAAAGGCATCGCCGCCGACACCACCGCCTCGGTATGTTCGCGTGAATTGGGTTCGGGCAGGCCGGGTGGCAGGTAAAGCAACGCGTTATTGGCATAGTCGAACGGACTGCCCCAGCAACCGGTTGCGGCCGACTCCAGGCCGAGCTGGGCGCAGTAATGGTCAAAATTGCCGTTGACCGCCAACGTCGCCGAGGTGAACACCCAGGCGCGCGGGCGTCCGGTCAGCTGGTTGCGGAAAATCTCGGCAATCGACAGCGGCGTGGCGTGTAACGCGAGTGCCTGGCTGTAGGCCTCGACCCAACGCACCATATCGCCCTCGTCATGGCGCAGCCAGCGCGTCAGGCGCGCTGCCAGCTCCGCGGCGCGCTGCCAGCAATTCTCCAGGCCCTCGCCGCGCTGCGCCTGGCTCTCCAGTGTCGCGGCCAGCGACTGCAAGGCGGCAATCATGCCCTTGAGCGCAAGCTCGAACCCGTCGCGATCAACAATGCCCTTGTAAGGCAGGCGGGTGTTCGACTCGGGCAGGGCGAGGCGCAGGTCGCGCCCGGCCTTTTCAGTGCGGCGAATCAGCTCGGGCAGCACGCTCACGTCGCGCGCCACGCTCAGCGCCTCAACGAGGGAATCGCGGCACAGGTCAAGCACTTGCCCGGTCGAAACCGTCTCGCCGAAAAAAAGTGTCGCCGTGTCGGGCAACTGGTGCGCTTCGTCGAAAATCACCGTATTGCAGGCGGGCAGCAACTCGGCCATGCCCTCGTCGCGCAGCACCACGTCGGCAAAAAACAAATGATGGTTGACCACCACCACCTCGGCCTCGAGCGCCTCGCGCCGCGCCGCCAGGACGAAACACTCCTTGTGGTTGGGGCAGGACTGTCCGAGACAGTTTTCGCGCGTGGAAGTGGCATAGGCCCAGGCCGGCGAGTCCTCGGCCACCTCCGCCAGTTCGCCCCTGTCGCCGCTTTGCGTGGCACGCGCGAAATGTTCGATCAGGCGCAGGTCACGCGCCGCCTCGCGCGTCGGCAGGCGCGCCTCTTTCAGGTTGTGCGCGAGGTGGTAATGGCAAACGTAATTGGCACGGCCCTTGAGCAAGGCCGTTGTCACCGGCACGCCAAGCGCCGCGCGCACCGTCGGCAGGTCGCGGCTGTACAACTGGTCTTGCAAGGTCTTGGTACCGGTGGAAATGATGACCTTGCCGCCCGACAAGAGCGCCGGCACCAGGTAGGAAACCGTCTTGCCGGTGCCGGTGCCGGCCTCGGCCACCAGCACTGAATTGTCGCGGATGGCATCGGCAATGCAGTGTGCCATCTCCATCTGCTGCGGCCGCTGCCGGTAGGCGGGAATGCTCCTGCTCAGCAGGCCGTCGGGTGCGAATACCTGCTCGAGCGTGGGTACGGTCATATCGCCCGCATGTTACCACCGGCACGCGGTGCGTCCCCGCACTCAAAGAGGCGCGATGAGTTAAACATCTGCCGGGTTCGGCTATTTTAATTCCTCGACCTTGACCCAGACACGGCGCGTATCGCGCCGCTCCACGCGCGATGAACGTACCTGGCCGGTGTTCTGGCGCGACTCCTCCTGGCTCACTCCGCCCAGCTCAAACCACTCGCCGAGCCGGCCGCTGGCGGTGGTGGAAATACGCTGGGTGTTGACGCTGCCCGGGACGGGGATGCCCGGGCTATCGCGGTTACCGCGGGCATTGCCCACATCAGCGCTATCGCGCGTCTCACGGCGCGGACTGATTTGCAATTGCACCATGTCACCGGCAAGCCGGGGCACCACTTCGAAGCCGGTATTGATATCGCGATAGGTAATCGTCTCGGTCATCAGCACCCCCTGGTTTGCACCGGTCACAGCACCGGTCATACTGCGGGACGGCACCGGCACCGACTGACCGATAAAGATGGTGGCCGGATAGCCTTCGAGCACCTGCACCCTTTGGCTGACGCGATCCTCGTTGCTGTTGCGGCTGCCGGCGATACTTGCCTTCAGTTCGCCACCTCCGCGGGAATGTATGCTGCCCTCACCGCCTGCGGAACTACCTTGCACGTTCTCGGCATTATCCTGACGCAGCAGGATCGCCAGGCGGCGCGGCTGGCTGTCGATGCTCGAGATCACCCGTTTTATCTCGTCGATATTGCGCCGACTGGCGCGCACAATAATTTGGTTTTGCGCCCCCGAGACCGCACCGCCGGATTCGACCAAAGGACTCAGGACAGGCAGAAGCTGTTCGGCATTGCGGTACTTGAGTGTGAGCACTTCGACCTCGGCGCATGCGGCACCGGCAAAACTCAAGGCGAAGCCCCAGGTAAAAAGCACGGCGAAAAATCGTGACTGTTTGGGCATGGTCAGTGGATATCGGCAGGTAGAGCGGCCAAATCAAGTAAGGCGGTAACTATAGACCGGGCTTGCGCATCGATATGGCAATGGATCGAACCTCAACAACGCGTCTTTACAAGGCTGCTTCCAAGGCATAAAGTACTCGAATAATGCATCTTAGAATATTGTTTATTATTGGTATTATTTCGCACACCCTGAGCCTCTCGGGGTGCGCTGCGTTGTCGTTTGCCCCCCCACCTGTCGCCCCGCAAGCCGCGACTCCCGCGCCAACGGATGCACGCAATTCGCCCGCGCCGACGCCGCCCGAATCCGCCCTTCCGCCACAAACGACTCAACGCTCTCCGGAAATGATTTTCCAGGCACTTGCTGCCACAGATAAGCCCTACCAGCGCGGCGGCAAATCACACGCCAACGGTTTTGACTGCAGCGGCTTGGTGGCGCATGTCTATCGCGCGGCGTTTGGCCTTGAGTTGCCGCATAACTCGCGTGCCCAGAGCAAGCTTGGGGAAACCGTGGCGCGCGACGCCTTACAGCCTGGAGACCTGGTGTTCTACAACACGCTCGGCCAGGCCTATTCACATGTCGGCATTTATCTGGGCGAGGACAAGTTCATTCACGCACCCAAGCCCGGCAGCGCAGTGCGCATAGAGAGCATGCGTGGCAATTACTGGACACGCCGTTATGACGGGGCAAGGCGCATCGCCGCGCTCTAAGGCGTGCCTTGCCGCAAAGTCGGGTTTGATCAACCCACCTCCCGCCCCTCCAGACCCGCCCATGGCGCCAAATTGCTCAAATACGAATAATTCCTATTAGTATTGTTATTGCGAATAATTCTTGATAATATTTAATCCATAAATCTATGTATTTTTATAACCTATTGAAATTATAAGAAATGAACCCAATGACTAAATTCCTCGGCATCGGCCTCGCCTCCCTGATTGCCCTGGGACTGCCACTCCGCAGCCATGCGCAGGAAAAAGTGCTGAACCTCTACTCCTCGCGCCACTACAACACCGACGAGGCCCTCTACGCCAATTTCACCAAGCAGACCGGCATCAAGATCAACCGCATTGAGGCCGGCGAGGATCCGCTGATCGAGCGCATCCGCAACGAAGGCGACAAGAGCCCGGCCGATGTGCTCATCACGGTTGACGCCGGCCGGTTGTGGCGCGCCGAGCAAATGGGTTTTTTCCAGCCGGTGAAATCAGCTCTGCTCGATACCCGCATCCCGGCGGCACTGCACCAGCCCAACGGCCTGTGGTTCGGCTTTTCCGTGCGCGCGCGTGTCATCGCCTACGACAAGGCCAAAATCAAGGCCGGCGAAATCACCACCTACGAAGACCTTGCCGATCCGAAATGGAAGGGCAAGATTTGCGTGCGCTCCGGCAGCCATATCTACAACCTGTCGCTGGGCAGCAGCATGATCGCCGCCGTTGGTGAAGCAAAGACCGAAGCCTGGGCAAAGGGGCTGGTGGCGAATTTTGCCCGCACCCCCAAGGGCGGCGACACCGACCAGCTCAACGCCGTGGCAGCGGGGGAATGCCAGATTGCCCTGGTCAACACCTACTACTACGCGCGCCTCGCGCGCTCGGCCAAGCCCGAAGAGCGCCAGGTCGCTGAAAAACTCGGTATCGTCACGCCCAATCAGGGTGCCGGGCAGCGCGGCACCCACATCAATATCTCCGGCGCCGGGGTAATGAAAAACGCGCCCAATCGTGACAACGCGGTGAAGTTTCTCGAGTATCTTGCCAGCGACGAAGCACAGCGCTATTTCGCCGACGGCAATAACGAATGGCCGGCGGTCCCCTCCACCCAAGTGAACAATCCGGCACTCAACGCGCTGGGAAAATTCCGTTACGACTCGCAAAATATTGCCGCACTCGGCCGCAACCAGCCTGAAGCGCAGAAGATTTACGACCGCGCCGGCTGGAAATAAACGCGAAGATCGCTTCGCGGTCCGGCCGCGATGCGCCTCGCAAGTGACACCTAGGGAAACACTGAATAAGTCTCCGCTTCGTCATCCCCGCGAAAGCGGGGATCCATTTTGACTCTTTCAATCCACCCTTTACGTCAAGGTGGATTCCCGCTTTCGCGGGAATGACGGACTTGTTCAGTGTTTCCCTAGTTTGAGCGCCGGCCTTTGGCGATGGAGCGCGACAAAATGAGCAGCGGAACCAGCCCGACCGCCACGATCACCAGCGAGGCTGCAGCAGCTTCGGGCAGGCGCTCATCCGAAGCGTAGTTATAAGCCTGCACCGCCAGCGTGTCGAAATTGAACGGCCGCATCACCAGGGTGGCCGGCAGTTCCTTCATCACATCGACAAACACGATCAGCGCGGCAGTGAGCACACTGCCGCGCAGCATGGGCAAGTGCACCTTCAGCATGGTTTCGGCCGGACGGTAACCGAGGCTGCGCGCCGCATCCTCCATGCTGGGCGTGATCCTGGCGAGTCCCGACTCCACGGTCTGCAACGCGATGGCCATGAAGCGCACCAGGTAGGCATAGACCAGCGCCGCAATGCCGCCGGTGAGCAGCAGGCCGCTTGAGATGCCCATGGCCGCCAGCGCGTTGACAAGCGCATGGTCGAGTCGCGTCACCGGCACCAGAATACCCACCGCGATCACCGCGCCGGGGAGCGCATAGCCCAGGCCGGCGAGCCGGTTGGCGGCGGTTACGAGGGGGCTTTTAACAATGCGCGCCGCGTAAGCCATCAGCAGTGCCAGCACCACGATCACCACAGCCGCCACACCGGCAAGCATGAAACTGTTGCCTATCAGCACCCAGATGCGCGCGCCGTGCCCGGTGTCGCTGTCGCGCAACGACATGACCAGCAAAATTCCCGCCGGCAGCACAAAGCCGAGCATCACCGGCAGAGCGCAAACAAGGCTGACCAACCAGCGTCGCGGACCGGCGAGGACATATAGCGTTTCGCGCCGTTGCGAAGCCGTGGTGTGAAAGCGCGCCCGCCCGCGGTTCCAGCGCTCGAGCAACAGCACTGCGGCCACCATGGTGAGCAGCAGCGTCGACAACTGCCCGGCCGCGACGCGATCACCAAGGGAAAGCCAGGCGTGGTAAATCCCGGTGGTAAACGTCTGCACGGCAAAATACGATACAGTGCCAAAATCGGCGAGGGTCTCCATCAGCGCGAGCGCCGTGCCGGCGGCAATGGCCGGCCGCGCCAGCGGCAGCGCAATGGCAAAAAAACTGCGCACCGGTCCGTAACCGAGCAAACGTCCGGCCTCAAGCGCGGAGAGCGAGCGCTCGAGAAAGGTCGCGCGTGCGAGCAAATAGACATAGGGATACAGCGCGAAGGAGAACATCGCTATCGCCCCGGGCAGCGAGCGTACCTCGGGGAACCAGTACCCGCCCGCCTCCCAGCCGGTGGCTGCGCGCAGCGACGATTGCAGCGGGCCGGAAAACTGCAGGAAATCGGTGTAAGCGTAAGCCAGCACATAGGCCGGGGCGGCCAGCGGCAGCACCAGCATCCACTCCAGAGCGCGCTGGCCGGGAAAGCGGCAGGCGGTCACCAACCAGGCGGTACCGACGCCAAGCAGCATGACGCCAATGCCCACTCCCGCGACCAGCACCACGGTGTTGCCGATGTAGCCGGCGAGCACGGTCGAGGCAAGATGGGCCCAGGTGCCCTGGTCGGGCAGGAAGACGCTGCCCACCACCACGGCGATCGGCACGAACACCAGCGCGGCAATGACCAGCGCGGCCCACCCCAAAGGCCGTAACGCTACTATCGATGCCAGCGCCGATGCCAAGGCGCGCCCGACCCTCCCGGGGTCAGGTTTTAACAGGGTCGGCGCTGCGACATTCATGCCCGTATTTTATCAAGAATGATTCTTGTTTCCATCGATATCTTATAGATTTATAATAACTTCATGACACCGACCCCGGCCAGCGTTCTCGAACTCAAGAGCGTCCACCAGTCCTACGGCGACCACCAGGTCGTCAAGGGCCTGTCGCTCGCCCTGCAGCGCGGCAGCATCGGCTGCCTGCTCGGTGGCAGCGGTTGCGGCAAGACCACGGTACTGCGCTGCGTTGCCGGCTTCGAGGCCATCAGCGCCGGCGAGATTTTCATCAACGGCACACGCATGAGCGCGGTCGGCGTCCTGGTGCCGCCGGAGAACCGCCACATCGGCATGGTGTTCCAGGATTACGCACTGTTCCCACACCTGACGGTCACGCAGAACATCGCCTTCGGCTTGCGCAACACGCCGCGGGCGCAACGCGACATGCAGGTGGAAAAACTCATCGACATGGTCGGCCTCGCCGGCATGGCGCAGAGTTTTCCGCATGAATTGTCCGGTGGCCAGCAGCAGCGCGTTGCGCTTGCGCGCGCGCTTGCCCCACAACCGGACCTGTTGTTGCTGGACGAACCGTTTTCCAACCTCGACACCGAGCTGCGGCAGCGCCTGTCACTGGAAGTGCGCGACATCATCAAGCGCAGCAACACCACCGCTCTGCTGGTGACCCACGACCAGCACGAGGCCTTTGCCATCGCCGATGAAATCGGCATCATGCACAAGGGCGAGATCGAGCAATGGGACAGCGCCTACAACCTTTATCACCGGCCGGGCAGTCGCTTCATTGCTGATTTTGTCGGCCAGGGCGTATTCGTGCCCGGTGAAGTCATGAGCGGCCAGCAGGTCAGGATAGAACTGGGCGTGCTCAACGGTGCCATTCCCAACGCCTGCGGCCAGAGTTGCGCCAGTTGCGGCAAAGGCTGTCACGTCGATGTGCTGCTGCGCCCGGATGACATCATCCACGACGATGCAAGCAAGGTGCAGGCCGAAGTGACGCACAAGGCCTTTCGCGGCGCCGACATCCTCTACACGCTCAAACTCGACAGCGGCCGCAAGGTGCTGGCCCTCGTGCCCAGCCATCACAACCATGCGCTGGGTGAAAAAATCGGCATACGCCTCGACGTCGACCACGTCGTGACTTTCCAGACGGCCACCGAACAGCAACTTAGCCAGCAGTAAGGTCGAATATCACCGGTACGTCCACGGTAAACTCCTTGCCGCGCAATGCCGGCGGAATCTGCGTCAGCGGCTTGGCCTTCTTGATCATGTCGAGGGCTGTCTCATCGAGCAGCGCGTAACCGGTGGAAGTCTTGATCGCCGCGCTCTGGATCATGCCGTTGGCACCGATGTTCAGGCGTATCTCCACCCTGCCGGTCCAGCCGTTTTGCATCGCCTGCGCCGGATAACGTTTGTAGCGCCGCGCAGCGGTGATCAGCGCGAGGCGGTACTGGTCGCGGGAACCGGCCTCCTCGGCGTCCAGCGGACGCACGTTCAGTTCTGGCGCAGTCGGCGCAATTGCCGCCTGCTGTGAAGGTGCGCTTGGCGCAGCCGGTACTGGCTGCGGCGTGGGCGGCGCAATCGGTGCCGTGACCTCGCTGGGAGCGGCCGGCGCGGCCTGTGCCTTGGGCGCGGCAGGCGTTGGCTTGACCGGCGTCGGCACGGGTGGCGGCGTCTTTGTAATCTGTGGCGGTGGTGGTGGAGGCGGCGGCGACTCTGCGGCCGGGGCGACAGGCGACGGACGGGTCGGCGCCAATTTAGCCGTCAATGCCTTTACCGGCGCCTGTGTAGGCTTGCCCTCATGCAGCCCGGAAAAACTCGACAGAACGGCACCGTGGAAAAGCATTGAAATGCCGACGCAAATCCACAGCACGCGCTGCTGGGCGCCGTAGTCGAACAGGATTGCGGTGTCGGATGAAGCGTGCATGGGCGTCGCTATCTTACAACCGCGGCAACATCGGGCGCCATCGACCCGGCGTCGGATGCCGGTTGCTGCAAACAAAAACGCCCCGAACGGGGCGCATTTCTTTGTCGGTGGCGGAAAGGGTGTCAGGTTACTCGGGCAAGCAGGTCCGAGAATGTGCAATCTGTTCCGAGCGATTATGAATACCCAGATTTTATCTGACTTGTTGATTATTTTGGGTGTTTGCTAGCAGCCATCCTTTTGCGCGGGCTTCTCTGTCCTTACAGTGCTTGCTAAGACTGACTTCCCTCTTCTTACCATCAAACGAGGGAAAACTTGAGGGAACAGGGGATGACATGGCAACGCAACTGACATACACAGGGATTGCAAAAACAACCGCGCCCGGACGATATTTTGACGGTCGCACCGGACTGCACCTATTGGTCAAATCAGCGACTAAAAAATACTGGGTCTTCCGCTTCACAATCAACGGCAAACGGCAAGACATGGGGTTAGGGGTGTTCCCTCGCGTAGCCCTTGCAGACGCCCGGAAACGGGCGCATGAAGCCCGCGTTCTGGTGGATAGCGGCCTCAATCCACTGAAGCAGAAAACGGCTGAGAAAGCAGCGCAGGCTAATCTTGAAGCCAAACAGGTTACGTTCAAGGACTTCGCACTTGAGTTGATTGAGGCAAAACGCCCAGAGTGGAGAAACCAGAAGCACGGCGACCAGTGGGTCTTCACCTTGACGGAATACGCATTCCCGGTGATCGGCGCGAAATCACTGGATAAAATTGACACCGAAGACGTGCTGGCTATCCTCCAGCCGATCTGGAAGGAAAAAACGGAAACGGCATCGCGCCTGCGCGGCAGGATTGAACGCATATTATCGGCCGCGACCACAAGAAGGTTACGGTCTGGAATCAACCCCGCGCTCTGGCGTGGCCACCTCGACACTCTACTTGCCCAACCCAGGAAGGTTGCACGGGTCGTTCACCACGCCGCCATGCCATTCGCTGAGGTTCCGGCGTTCATTGAGAAATTGCAGAGCCGTGAAGCCATCGCAGCCCTTGCGCTTGAATTCACCATTTTGACGGCAGCCAGAACCGGGGAAGTAGTCAACGCAAAGCGCATCGAGGTCGCCGATAGTCTCTGGCAGATTCCCGGAGAACGGATGAAGGCTGGACGCAGTCACCGTGTACCACTTGTGCCCCGCGCGTTGGCAATACTTGAAGAGGCAAGAATGCTAGACCCGAAGGCCGAGTATCTGTTCTCCCGAAATCGCAAACCACTGTCCAACATGGCAATGCTTACCTTGTTGGCACGAATGAAGTACAAGATCACGGTGCATGGATTCAGATCAACTTTCCGGGACTGGGTTTCAGAAGCAACCCGGCACTCCCCCGAATTGGCCGAAATGGCGTTGGCGCACACGATTGGCAACAAGGTCGAAGCGGCGTACCGGCGCGGCGATCTACTGGAAGCGCGGCGGCAACTGATGCTGGACTGGGAAGCCCATTGCATGGGGACATTTGGCAAGGTCGTCGCACTGCGGGCGGCGTAAACTAATACCTAACCACGCCTAGTCCGACGGGGCGAATCAGGGAACCCTACCTCCCTGCGGCGTGGTCTTCATACAGGTGGGATGTGCGAGGTAGGCGTATATGGGAACAACAAGTACGGATGGACTTTGGCCATTGCTTGAAGAACTTTACGGCGGCATGACACATGAGCAATTGGTTAAGAAATTGCTTTCCATTTGGGAATGGCACCTTGAGGAAAAGATAAAACGCAACAAAAAAGGGGGATTCGGAAAAGGACAAGCAAAATGTTTTCAGAAGGTAGTAGCAGCAGAGGAGTACTTGAAGCTAATTGCCTCAGGGAAGACCGTAAGCGCGCAGCGACTACACGACTCGCTTAAAGCGCACTATCCGAAAGAGGCGTGGAACTACAACACAATTCGAGGTTGGCACAAACTGATAAAGGCCGCGCTGACCGACATGCCGAAATAAATTTGAGGTCTGCTACCAGCCATCATATTATTGCTTTGTTGGTGGTTATCTAATACGAGGCGTAGTGCATTTACTACGCTTACTTAAAGGATACCGCCATGAATCAGCAGAACGCTTCCCCTACCCTTCGCTTTATCCGACTCGAAACAGCCGCAGCGCAAGTGGGCATGGGCAAGTCCACGCTCCTCGCTTGGGAGGCCACCGGCAAGTTCCCCCGCGCAGTTCGCCTATCCCCCACGTTGCGAGTCTGGCTTCAGGACGATGTGGACAACTGGATTCGCCTGCGGCATGCAGACTGCGTTTCAACTCAGCGCCTGCGCACTGAAAAAGAGGGGAGCACAAAATGACAAGCCCACCCCCCAATCGCTGGCAAAGCTACATCGAAACTCGTTGCGCTGAAATTTTGCAAACGGCTGCGAACAATGACTACGCTCGCTTGCAATTTCTTGTGTGCCATCACCTACGGTGTGCTGAAGGTGAGCTACGTAACATCCACCCTGATGACATTCTCTCGGTCGCGACACGCCGCCAGCTTGATCGCCGAGTACTTCCCATAATGCTGGCGCTGACAATTCTCTCGGATGGCAGCTTCGACAAAGACTACGACGCTTCCCGGAAAGAACTTGAAGCACGGGGTGACGCGTGACCACTGCTACCTTAAGCGTCGCCGGAGCTAAGTGGATTGTGCCGATATTCGACAATATCCCAGACGAATTGAAATCGCAGCCGTGGGCGGTATGGATAGCCGAGCCTCGGGCAGGTATAACTGGAAAATTCAATAAAGCACCACGCAGCCCGATCACTGGCAAGAAAATTGGCGCTGACAAGCCCGAGCTGTTCGGCAGCTTTGCTGAGGCGAAAGCGGCATATACAAGCGGACGCTATACCGGCGTCGGCGTGCTGCTGACAGGCAACGGAATTATAGGTATCGATATTGATGCTTATAAGGAAGCATTTCAGAAACAACCGGAGATAGATATCTGGGCACGAAAAGCAGGCGTTGCAGGTGCTTATTGCGAACTGTCCCCTAGCGGCACGGGGGTGCGGCTCTTTATTCGCGGTATTTTGCCGGGAACTGGCAGGAAATCAGGTTCGCTGGAAATATACGATGACAAGCGATTCCTCACCGTAACCGGCTCTGTACTGAAGCTAAAGGACAACCGCGCGTGATGAGTGTGCTGATTGAAGGACAACAAATTGCCAATGCGTTTCTAGCGCTGCTGCCGACACGAGCTCATCAAGGGAAAGCCACAGATATCGACATTTCAGCGCGGACTGGACCGGTCAATCTCATTTCGGTTCCGTTTGATGTCCAAGCCAAGCTACCCGAAATTCTTTCCCCCGCTACCTTAGGCAAAACACCGTCTCGTCGCCTGTTCAATGGCGACATCTCCACTTATAACGCCGATCACTCCGCAGCTGACTTGGCGCTAGTGGCATACATGGCGCGGCAGGGATTGTCACCGGATGATGCCGACCTAGTTTTCCGTGCGTCCGAGCTATACAGGCCTAAGTGGGATGAAAAGCGCGGCGCGACCACCTACGGCCAGCGAACTATCGCCAGGGCATTTGACGGGCTTCAAGTTCGCCCAGAAGCGGCAACGACTGGTGAAAGCGGTAATACGTGGTGGGACACATCAAATCTTGGTCGTTTCCGTCCGACCTACGTCCCCGGTGGAATGCCAGCCCGTAAGTTTATCGGCCCGATAGTCGGCCCCGGCGTCCGCCTGTTCCCCGCCGCATCGTTATCCACCTTGGTGGCATTGGGTGCCGTTGGCAAAACCTCACTGCTGATGTCGATTGGAGCGCACGTCGCTGCGGGGAAAGATTGGAACGGGCATAGAGTTGAGCAGCAGAAAGTCGCCATCTTCTTCTGCGAAGAAACAGAGGAGGAACTTACACGCAAGATCAGCGCGATCATTGATGGGTGGTCTCCGGCTGAACAAGTTTCCGTAATGGACAACCTGCTACTGGTTTCTCTGCTTGGGGAAGATGCCCGGCTAACCGTTGTCGAGCGCGGCCAATACCAAGGCTCAGGTGTAGCCGAGAAGATTATTGGATTGCTGAATACATTCGGGTTGAAACAGGGTCTGGTGGTCATAGACCACATGCAGGGTTTTGCCAGTGGCGACCTCAACATCTCGGAAACGGCAACTTCTATCTGTCGGGAGGCCAACAAGATCGTCGATGCCACAGGTGCCGCCGTGGTGTTTGCCGCCCATATCTCAAAAGCCAACATCAAGGCTACAGAGTTGGAACAGGGTTTTGCGGTCGGCTCACTGGCGTTTGAAAACGCCACTCGGCAGTTGGCAGGCATGCTGCCGATGTCGGAAGAAGCAGCCAAGAAATACGGGCTTGAACTGCACCGCCACGATTACGCTTGGCTGGGTTTGCCGAAAAACAGTTATGGCGGAACTGACGCCGGGGTTTGGCTGAAAAAGGAGATCGTCCCGAAGTACCACACGGTTGTAATGACCCCAGTTCAGTTAGCGGTTCCCACTTCTGGCGCAGTAAAGTCTACCAACGAGAAACTTGCTGAACGCATCATTGACCACCTGTTACGGCAACCTTGGACAACGCGCAACCAGCTTGACGGGGACGCAGGGAAGGATGGGGTCTTCAAGGCCAGTAAGGAAAAGATTCGTGATGTCCTTCGCGGATTGCTCGACACAGGGGCGATAGAACGGCATTCCGTAACCGATGCCGAACGGCTGGAGCATGACATTTCCAAGCAAGTTAAGGAGGTTCTGAAGGTCAAGCCCGCCGCCGAGCCCGCCAAACCGGAAGACAAGAAAAACGCACCGGCGGGCTTGAAACCCTTGCTGGGCGTGGCTTGAAGTCCGCTAAGTCTAGCCCGCCGATGTCGACACCCCCACGGCGGGCTAGAAACCCGCGCCAATGCTGGATTGAAGCCCGCCAAACTTTGCCACGTCTAAAGACGTGATGCCCGCCACAGCGGGCTACACGTCAACGGCGCCCCCTCCCTGTGAAAAAAACTTGAGGGCGGCTCTGACCGGTCTTTAAGGTTTAAGGCTAATTATCCGCAATCGTCATCCGGGAGGCCCTCAACCCGGTGCAGAACATTGTCAACCATGTACTGCCGTGCATCCTCAGCCGTACTAATCCGCCGGTACCCGGCTGGCTTACGCCCTGTCGTGCGGTCTGCTGTGGTCAACCCCGCCACATGCATCAGGTCTTCCAGTTGGGCCAGCCTCAGCGCCCCTTGTGACCGTTCCTGCCTGAGCTGCTTGGTCTCATTGCCATGGATAAGATGCGCCGCACCGATCCGGGCTTTGCCCTCTGCCGTTTTCGGGCCGCTGCCACGGCCGCCATGGAACTGGCATTTCTGGGTACGGCTGACGGTCAGCGCGGGCTTGCCACACTGCTGCCTAGTGCGTTTTGACATTGCAGTGCAGCGTAGGCACTTGATCTTGCCTCCAGCTGTGAACAAATATTTTTCAGAGTTATGCGACGACACGTTTTGGTGGTTTCGTTTCAACTTGTTGTGGCCGGACTAAAAAAATAACGTAGCGTCGCGACTTAGCACGATTCAGCAATGCTCCGCTCGGCCACTGCTGCTGCAGCCTTGATCAGAGCCACTACCCCCGCGATCAAAACAACTCGTCACTACGCTCGCTGCAATGGCGAAGACAATAACAATAGTTGAGAAACGTAATTTTGCTTTTTCGTGCGCCCACCAAGTTAGAACCGCAAGCACTAACCAACCAAGCCATGGCGCGAATTTAAATAGGAAATAGATCGCAACCGCGCCACCTAGGATGACAGCGATAAATACAATCACCAATTCCACAGAATCGTCTGGCTTGCTCATCCGCCTTCCGTTTGGCAAAGATCTAACCACCGCGATGGATTGCGAATAAAGCATACGCCGAATGACCGAAGCGCTACTGAAAAACTTTTATGGTGTTTCCTGCACGCATTTTGCGGATGGCAGAACCGCTTGTATGAACCGTCAGAATATGTCTAGTCCTTGACACCACTCAACCAACTTCTGGGAACCCAAGGGAAATCGTGCTTTTAGCCCAGTCTCAAAAGGGTTCCGGCCTAAACGGTTGGTGGGGGTACGGTGGACTCTAGGGAATGCGTTCGGTAGTCGATCTCGCATGCGCGGCCTGAACCCCAATCAGGCGCTGGGTCTCGCCGACCAAGACCAACGAATTGTAGGAGCCGAGAGATTAGAGGTTCCCCCTCTAGCGCGGCGTTTGCCAATCTCCTACTGCTCCACCGGAATGTAATGAGGGAACAGTTGAGGGAACTCGTGGCATCGACGCCGGGAAAACGGCGTCGATGCTTGACAATTGGCGGAAAGGGTGGGATTCGAACCCACGTTAGGTTTCCCTAAACCAGATTTCGAGTCTGGCGCATTCGACCACTCTGCCACCTTTCCGTTTGTGAAAGCTTGTGCGGGCTTGTACGAGCTTGTGAGGGCGTCGAAATGAGGCGCGATTGTAGCAGATAGCCGCCCCTTCCCCCCCCCCCCGCCGGATTGGCGCCAGCGCTAAAGGCTGATTTTGTCGATCCCGCCCATGTAAGGCCGCAACACCGCGGGAATGCCGATGCTGCCGTCGGCATTCTGGTAATTCTCGGCCACCGCAATCAGCGTACGGCCCACGGCGAGGGCCGAACCGTTGAGCGTATGCACCAGTTCGGGCTTGTTCTTGTCGTTGCGAAAACGCGCCTGCATGCGCCGCGCCTGGAACGATTCGAAATTGGAACAGGACGAAATCTCGCGATAGGCGTTCTGCCCGGGCAGCCATACCTCGATGTCATAGGTCTTGGCCGACCCGAAGCCCATGTCACCAGTGCACAGAGTCATCACGCGGTAAGGCAGTTCGAGCCGTTTGAGTATGCTCTCGGCGTGTCCGGTCAATTCCTCCAGCCCCTCGTAAGACTTCGTCGGGTGGCTGATCTGCACCAGCTCGACCTTGTCGAACTGGTGCTGGCGGATCATGCCGCGCGTATCCTTGCCATAGGAACCCGCTTCGCTCCGGAAACAGGGTGAATGGCAGACGAACTTGAGCGGCAGGGATTCGAGCGCGACGATTTCATCACGCACCATGTTGGTCACCGGCACCTCGGCGGTGGGGATGAGGTAGAGTTTTTCGCTGTCGCTGCGCGGCACGGCGAACAAGTCTTCCTCGAACTTGGGCAACTGACCGGTGCCGAACATGCTCGCGGCATTGACAAGGTAGGGCACATAGACTTCGGTGTAACCATGCTCGCCCGTGTGCACATCGAGCATGAATTGCGCAATGGCCCGGTGCAGCCGCGCCAGCGGCCCCTTGAGCAGCGCAAAGCGCGATCCGGCGATCTTGGTCGCCGTTTCAAAATCCAGCAGCCCGGTCGCCTCACCCAGCGCGATATGGTCCTTGGGCGCAAAGCCGAATGTGCGGATGGGGCCGACGCGGCGCATCTCCTGATTGTCATCGGCCGAACGGCCGGTCGGCACGCTCTGGTGCGGCAGGTTCGGAATTCCCGACAGGAAATCATGCAGCTTGCCCTGCAGCTCGGCGAGCCTTTTTTCCAGTGACTCGAGTTCGGCATTGGCCGCCGACGCCTCGGCCATCAGCGCGGTGGTGTCCTCACCCTTGCCCTTGGCCTGGCCGATGCGCTTGGCAAAGGCGTTGCGGCCGGCCTGCAATTCCTGGGTGCGCATCTGCACCGTGCGGCGCTCGGCCTCAATGACCTGGAAGCCGGCCACGTCAAGCACAAACGGACGGTCGGCGAGGCGCTTGGCGACCGCGTCAATATCATTCCGGAATAACTGTGGATCGAGCATGATGTCCTGAATTTTCTATCTTAACTAGCTGGAAACCCGCGCCAGTCGGGCATTTCCAGCCAATGCCATTGTTGATTCTGGCCACTCACCTGCTTACTTCTTAACCGCCTTGCCATCCAGGCCGCGCAGGTAGGCCAGCTTCTCGGCGATCTTTTGCTCAAGGCCGCGGTCAGTCGGCTGGTACCAGCCCTGCCCGGCCATGCCATCGGGCAGGTAGGTCTCACCCGCCGCGTAGCCCTGGTCTTCGTCGTGGGCGTAGCGGTATTCCTGTCCGTAGCCAAGATTTTTCATCAGCTTGGTCGGCGCATTGCGAAGCCGCAGCGGCACCGGCCGAGATTGGTCGTCACTGATGAATTTGCGCGCCCGATTATACGCGACGTACACCGCGTTCGACTTGGCCGCACAGGCCAGGTAGATCACCGCCTGCGCCAGCGCCAGCTCGCCTTCCGGGCTGCCGAGTCGCTCGTAGGTCTGGCAGGCTTCAAGCGAGAGCGTGAGTGCGCGCGGATCCGCCAGCCCGATGTCCTCCACCGCCATGCGCACCAGGCGCCGCCCGATGTACAAGGGCTCGGCACCGCCGACCAGCATGCGCGTCATCCAATAAAGGGCGGCATCCGGATTGGAACCTCGCACCGATTTGTGCAAGGCCGAGATCTGGTCGTAAAACGCCTCACCGCCCTTGTCAAAGCGCTGCAGGTTGGCCGACACGGCGTTCTCGACAAACGCCCCGTCAAGCGCACTCTTCCCGGCACCGCCTGCCGCCGTCTGCAGGATTTCCAGCAGGTTGAGCAGCCGGCGGGCGTCACCATCGGCGTGGCCGATGATGCGTTCACGCGCAGCCTCGTCAAAACTCAGGCCCTTGAGCGCACCGGCGAGCGCGCGATCGAGCAGGCTGCCGAGCTCCGTGGCACTGAGCGGCTGAAGCACATACACCGCGGCGCGCGACAGCAAGGCGCCATTGACCTCAAAGGAGGGATTCTCGGTGGTTGCCCCAATAAAGGTCAGCAGGCCTTGCTCGACAAAAGGCAGGAAGGCGTCCTGCTGGCCCTTGTTGAAGCGATGCACCTCGTCAACAAACAGGATGGTCGGGCGTCCCGAGCGCGCCAGCGACTGCTCGGCCTGCTGCACCGCCTCGCGAATGTCCTTGACGCCGGAGAACACCGCCGACAAGGCGATGAATTCGGCATCGAATGACTTGGCCATCAGCCGCGCCAGCGTGGTCTTGCCCACACCGGGCGGCCCCCACAGGATCATCGAATGCGGCTTGCCCGACTCAAAGGCCAGGCGCAGCGCCTTGCCCGGCCCGAGCAAATGCGATTGCCCCACTACCTCTTCAAGGGCCTTGGGCCGCAACAACTCGGCAAGCGGTGCGGCGGGCGTGGGTGCGGCAAACAAGTCGTTCACAACAACACCCGATGCCTACTGGCTATCGCCGAGCACGTCCGCCCCTTTGGGGACGGTGAACCGGAATGTTCCGGCATCGAGCCTGGGGTTGCGCTCAAACGCGGTAAAACGCATTACCGTGGTCTGGCCAAAGCTGTCTTCGAGCTCCATGCGTTCGAGCCCGGAAAAACCGAAACCCATGCGCAGCTTGTCAAAACTGCCTTCCTTGCCGCGGGGCGTGGCTTCGAGCCACTCCAGCCCCTCGCGCACGCCAAGGTCGGTGAGACGAAACGCCTTGACCACTTCGTTATTGCCCGCCAGCAGCGCCGCAGGCGTCGAGCCCAGCGCCTGGTCCAGGCGCCTGACAGTGACCTGGTTAAGGTCCTCGTCGTAAATCCATACTTTGGCGCCATCGCCGACGATCACTTGCGCATAGGGTTTGACGTAGGTCCAGCGGAACTTGCCCGGCCGCAGGAAAGCCAGCGTACCGCGCGATTCCTGCACGACTTTCTTATTGCGATCGTAAATGGTCTGCTCGAAGCCCCCCGACGCCGATTGCGTGGAGGACAGGAAAGCATTGAAGCGCTCGAGGCTGGTGGCCGCCGCCTCGCCTGTACCCAGGACGGCGGCAAGGGAAAACAGTGCAATAGCAAAGAACAATTGGAGTCGCATGCTGCGATTATAGCCCCGGGACGGGGCGTTCCCGGCCATGCCGGCGCGATTTCCAGCCGGCCGAATGAGCCAGCTAACTTACTTGCATTTCAACCTTGCAAGCGGCTGGCTGTTGAAGCAGTCCGAATTGTTGCCCTGACGTTTGATCGGATCAAGGCGAACAGGCTGGAAACCGTCCGTGCTGGTATCTCCCACTGCAGCTGGCTCAAGCCCGTCCTCCGAACCGGAAGCGGTGGGCGGCAGCGTATTCAGGAAATCCTCCGCGCCACTTGCCAGGACGATTGACCCGGTGCCGCCAACCGCAATGGCATTGGGATTGAGCGTGCTGAATGCAAAGGCGTAGAAGTTGGCCGACAGCTGGTTGTTCACCGTGTTAGGCGACGGCACAGCCAGCACTCCGGGCGCGTAGGTAATGTTGTAATTGGAAGAGGCGAGGCCAAATGGCGTGATCGCGTACAGGCCCGGCGGCGATTCCAGCGTTGCCGAGTTGCTGTACTGCAGCGTGCCTCCCAGCGATGCCGGCGTTTCGCCGAGCACAAAGCCGCTGTAGCTGGCGGTAAATGGCGGGTTCGGCGTATCAACGAGACGCAGTTTGTCATCGGCCCTTACAGTAAGCGGGGCCGTCGTGATTGACAGATTGTTGCCCGTGTAGCTGGTCAGGTTGTAGTTCGAGTTAGCCGCCAGCGTTCCCTGGCTGATCGCATACGGACCGCCCGCCACCGTCTCGCCCGCAACGCGCGACTGCGCCCCGGTGAAAACAACGACCTGGCTCTCGCCGTTTTTCAAACCCGCGGCGATAAATGCCAAAGCCGGGTCACTGCCGCCATAGGTCTTGGTGATACTGTTCGCGGTTATGGTAAGCGCCGCAGGATTAACCGATATGGTTCCGGTTGATACAAAGTTCAAGCCATAGCCGGTCAGGCTTGTCAGCGTGCCATTTGCAACGCTCACGACGTACGCAGAACCGGCAACACTTGCGGTGGGGGCGGCACCCGCAGACGTCACTGCGGGGGCCCCGCCAAGCAGCGACCCGATCGCCACGCTTGAGTCGGCGACCACCGCGCCGCCGTAAGTGCTGGCGTTCGCCCCGGTAATGGTGCGCTGCGCCGGCAGGGTGCCGGTCAGGTCATCGCCGTAAGTTTTTACCGCGCTGGTTGATGTGACGGTCAGATTGGGCGCCTGGTTGAACAAATATCGATTTCCGGTTTGGGTGATCCCGGCCGGAGCGTTTCCCGCGTAAGTCTTGTTCCACAGGGCAAGATTGCCGCTCGCCAGTGATCCAAAAGTCGCTGTAGCCGGATCGCTCGTGTACACCAGCCAGCGACCTCCAGCGCCCGTGCTCAGTGCCGACGCACCCGCGCTGTTGGCAAAATTTGCACCTGCGCTGGCAACAATGGCGGTCATGCTCGTGTCAGTTGTGGAAATAATCCCGTTCAAAGTGAGGTTTCCACCCGCTCTCGCAAGAACCGTCCCGTTGGCGTTGATCGCACGCAGCGTCGTAGCGCCACCCGCGGTTGCGCTTACGGCGCCAAGACGCGAGCCCGCAGTCCCCAGGCTACCGCCGACGCTCAGATTGATATTGCCTGCCCCCCCGGCAGACATCGTCAGCGCGCGCCCTGCGACGTCGCCGGTGACAATGCCCGCACCGTCGATCGTCCCGTCCCCGGTCAGGATGCTTGTCGCCGCGCGCAATTGCGTATTGTTCAACGTGACAGTCGTTCCCGCCGCACTGTCATTGCGTCCGTAGGTCACGCTGGAAAATCCGGACTGGACAAATGCGAGGTCGGCAGTGGTGAGATCAAGCACTGTAACCCCCACGCCCGCCCCGCCAATGGTCATCGATGTCAGCGTGCTGCTTGGCTTGAGCGTCAGTGCCGCTGTCCCTGTCACATTGCCGGAGAAATTTATTTCTGTCGCGGCAATGATCAGGTCATTGGCGCCGGCAGCCACCGTGGAAGTAAAAGCTGCCGTACCTCCCACTGCGTTTAGGGTGGTAGCAAGGGAAAGGCTTAGCGCGTCGCCGTAGGATTGGCCTGCGGCCCCGCTGGTGTTGACGGCGCCACCGCCAATTTGCGTCGTGCCGCCGGCATCCGTAGTTAAAGATAAAAGTGCGGAAGTAGCGCCGATCGCGCCACTAAAAATAGTGCTGCCATTGGTATTTACAACCAGGGCACGCGCCCCGCCGGTCGAATTAATCGCCCCGTCAAACTGAATGTCGCCGCCTGCCCCTGCGACACTGCCCGTACCACCAGCGCTCGATAGCACCGCATTGGCTCCGAGCACCAGTGCATCCTTCACCCAGATCTTTGCGCCATCCCCTCCGGCCGCCCCCGCGCCCGTGCCACCGGCGGCCGTCAGATTGCCCGA
>CAMAWC010000052.1 GCA_945861875.1 Bordetella parapertussis | reverse complement strand
AAGTCCGTCATTCCCGCGAAGCTTGTCCTCGAATGCTTTAATCGGGGAGCGGGAATCCACCTTGACCTAAAGCGTGGATTCATTGAGTCAAAATGGATTCCCGCTTTCGCGGGAATGACGATTTATGGACTTAATCAGAGCTTCCCTAGCTTGGTTGTCGAGTCGTTGCGCAAAAAAGCGTTTCTGGCGCGTTGTTGACAATATATTTCGGCTAAGCTCTACTGCCCATAGTCGCCGCCAAGAGCGTCTTGTCATCGATCCCTATTGGCTTTTCCGATTGGGTTTCCCGATGGCGAATCGAGGAGGAGTCAAATCATGTCCAGTTTCAGGCCCGTTTCCATCATCCGCGGCATTGCCCTGTGCGCGGGGTTCGCCATGCTTTCGTCTGCGGCGGTGGCGCAGAAAAAAGAATTCTCGTTTGCCTACGACCAGCCGCGCACCAGCGCCTATGCCTTTGGTGCCGATGTGTTCAACAAAAAGCTGGAGGAGCTGAGCAAGGGCACGATGTCAATCAACCAGTATCCGGGTGCACAGCTCGGGTCCGAGGCGCAGAGCCTGCAAAAAGTGCAGACCGGCGATATCGACTTCGTGCTGGTCTCGACCGCCAATTCATCGACCATACAGCCCGAGTCGGGGGTGTTTTCGCTGCATTTCATTTTTCGCAGTGACGCGCATGCCGTCAAGGTCTTGACCGACCCGAAGGTCATCGCGGCGATGAAGGACATGTACGCGAGCAAGGTCAAGGGCGCCCACATGCTGACCTTGGGCAGCCAGGGCTTGCGCAATCTGTACGGCAAAAAGGAAATTAAAAATATCGCCGCGCTGAAAAACCTCAAGGTCCGCGTCCAGGCCACGGTGACCGAAGACACGCTGTTCCCCGCCTATGGCGCGCAAATCGTGCACATGCCATTTGGTGATGTATATACATCGCTGCAGACCGGCGTGGTTGATTTTGCCGAGAACGGCTATACCGTGTACTTCATCAACAAGCACTACGAGGTCGCGCCGGTCATGTCGGTGACCGAGCACGAGGCCAACAACTCGGTGCTGTTTGTCAGCGACAAGCTGTGGAGCAGCCTCAACGCCGACCAGAAAAAATGGGTGCAGGGCGCGGCCGATGCGCTCAACGCCGTGCAGCCGGCCAAGGCCTTCGAGATGGAGCGCGAGTCGCGCGCCAAGCTGGAAAAACTCGGCGTGAAGATCGTCACCGGCGTGGACAAGTCGGGTTTCGAAAAAGTCGGCGCGCCCATTCAGGACAAGCTGGCCAAGGAACTCGGGCCGCACGCGGTGAAGATCCTGGGCATGGTGCGCAACATCAAGTAATCGTTTGCCCCGGTAAAGCATCCGCACGGACGTGCCCGAGTGGGCGCGTCCGGGGCGCCCTGTGCCGGCGTTTTCCCCACCTGTAACTCCGGATATCTCCTCCATGAGTGAAACGATCACACTGGTCCTGCAGGCGCAGCGCCACCTGAAGTGGCGTGCCTTCGACGTCATAGAACGGGTGTTGATGGTGTTGTGCGGTGTGGCCATAACCGGTTTCACCATCACGGTGATCTGCGACATCGTCACCCGCACCATAGGCAGCCCCTGGCTGTGGCTGCAGGAGGTCACCATGACCTTTTTCATCTACGGGGTGTTTATCGGCACGGCGGCGGCGACGCGGCGCAACGACCACCTCTACCTTGCGGTCCTGGCCGAATCGCTGTCGGGCAACAAACGTCTTTTTTTCGAGGTGTTCAACCGCCTGGTGGTTCTGGTTGTGGCCATCTGCATGGTCTATTTCGGCTACCTTAATTTTCTCGACGGCTTTCGCAGCCTGCGCATGCCCTCGATGACGCCGCTCTCCAGTTTGTACGCCGCCATCCCGTTGTCCGGGGCGCTGGTGGCGTTGTTTACCGTCGAGCAACTGGTCAATGGCTGGAAGCATGGTTTTGCCGAACCGCGGGGCGCGGCATCCCACGGCGGTCCGGGGAGTTCTCCGCTATGACCAGCAACGGCATGCTTATTTTCACCATGGCATCCCTGTTCCTGTTCCTCGGCTACATGGGTGTCCCGGTCGCCTTCGCGCTGATTGCCGGCGTGCTCGCGGTGACCGCCTTCACGCCCATCGGCCTGCCCTCGATCATGACCCAGCTCTTCAACGGTATCGACGTGGAAGCCCTGCTGGCGGTGCCGTTTTTCCTGTTGGTCGGTGAGTTGATGACGGCGGCCAATGTCACGGCGCGCATGATCACCCTGTCGCAGGCGCTGATCGGCCATGTGCGCGGCGGCCTCGCGCAGGTGGTGACGCTGTTCAGCATGTTCTTCGCCGGCATATCAGGGTCGTCCGCAGCCGATGTGGCGGTGCTGACGCGCACCCTCGGGCCGGACATGAAGCGCGAGGGCTATGACCCCGGCTTTATCGCAGCCTTGATCGCCTCGGCCTCGACCATGGCCAACCTCATCCCGCCCAGCATCATGGCCATCGTCTATGGCGCGACCGGCAACGTGTCCATCGGCGGCCTGTTTCTCGGCGGGGTGGTGCCCGGCGTGTTCGTCGGCATCGGCCTGATGATCTACAGCCATTTTTTCGGCCCGGTCGGGTTCCGCCGCAAGCGCTCGTCATTCGGCGAAGTTACCGATGCGGCGAAAAAGGCTTCGCTGCCGCTGGTGATACCGCTGATCATCATGGGCGGCATCCTGACCGGGTTCTTCACGCCCACCGAAGCCGGCGTGGTCGCGGTCGTGTACATCGTCCTTGTGGTCATTCCCCTCCTCAATCGCGGTTACCTGCGGCAGCTGCCGCACGACATGGCGATGACCGGGCTGCTCTACTCGATTCCGCTGATCACGATTGCGGCCGCATCGACCTTCGGCTGGATGCTCGCCTACCTGCGCGGGCCGGCGGTGGTGTCGGGCTGGATCGCCAGGGCGGCGGGCAACGACCCTTTCATGATCATGCTGCTGCTGGTGCTGCTGTTCATCATCATCGGCGATTTTCTCGACGCCATTCCGGCGATCATCATTTTCATGCCCATCATCACCGACCTGACCAAGACGACGGACATCAACCCGGTTCACATGGGCGTGGTGATCATCGTGACCCTGGCATTCGGGTTGATCACGCCGCCCTACGGCCTGGCGCTGCTGATGTCCTCCAAGTTCATCGGCGTCAAATTTTCCAAGGCGATGTTCGCCTCGTTTCCGATCTATGTGGTGTTTTTCGCCGCGATCCTGTTCTGCATTTTCTTTCCGGAAGTCGTTCTTTGGCTGCCCAAGCACCTGATGCCTGAGTCGGTGGGCTGTTTCAAGAATCCGAGCGGCGCCGGCTATATTTGTCCGTGATGCCGTCGCGCGCTTTCCGATTCAATGCGAAAATTTCAACCACCGCGTTCGCGGTTCTAACCAGGAAATAACGTGACCGATAAAAAACATGGACTCGCACGGGGGCTGACTAATTACGGTGACGCCGACTTTTCGCTCTACCTGCGTCGCTCCTTCGCCAAGTCGATGGGCTACTCCAATGAGATGCTGGCGCGACCGGTGGTGGGCATCGCGCAGACGGCGAGTGGCTTTAACAACTGCCACCGCCATTTCCCCGAGCTGGTCGAGGCGGTGAAACGCGGCGTCCTCGCCGCCGGCGGCTTGCCGCTGGATTTTCCGACCATTTCATTGGGCGAGGTGTTCCTCTCGCCCACCAGCATGATGTTCCGTAACCTGATGTCCATGGACGTCGAGGAAATGGTCCGTGCCCAGCCGATGGACGCGGTGGTGTTGCTTGGCGGTTGCGACAAGACGGTGCCGGCGCAATTGATGGGCGCGGCCTCGGCCGACATTCCGTCGGTGCAACTCATCGGCGGGCCGATGATGCCGATGTCCTTCCATGGCGAACGCCTGGGGGCCTGCACCGACTGCCGCCGTTTTTGGGCCAAGTTTCGCGGCGGTGAAGTGAGTGCCGGCGAAATCAGTGAAATCGAAGGCAACCTCGCCACCACCGCCGGGTCCTGCGCGGTGATGGGCACGGCCAGCACCATGGCGGCCATCGCCGAGGCCCTGGGCATGACACTGCCGGGTACCGCGGCGATTCCGGCGGTGCACTCGGACCGCCTGCGCGCCGCCGAGGCGAGCGGCCGCCAGGCCGTGGCGATGATTGGGACCGATCTGCGCCCGAGCAAAATCATCACCGAAAAATCGGTCGAGAACGCACTGCGTGTGCTGCTGGCCATCGGCGGGTCAACCAATGCGCTGATCCACCTCACCGCCATCGCCGGGCGGCTGGGCATCAAGGTGTCGCTCAAACGGCTGAACGAATTGTCCGACACCACGCCGGTGCTGGTCGACTTGAAGCCCACCGGCCCGTATTACATGTCCGACTTGCACGCCGCCGGCGGCATAGGCGCGGTGCTGCGCGAACTAAAACCGCTGCTGCACCTCGATTGCATGACTATTACCGGCGACACCATGGGCGAACGCCTTGCGCCGGAAATCTGGGTGGACCACAGCGTGGTGCGCGGCCTGGCCAACCCTTACCAGCCGCAGGGCGGCCTCGCCGCGCTGTTTGGTTCGCTTGCGCCCGCCGGCGCCATCATCAAGCGCTCTGCCGCCGATCCAAAACTGTTTGAAAAAGAGGGCCGCGCGGTGGTGTTTGAATCGCTTGACGACCTTGCCGCGCGCATCGACCTGCCCGAGCTTGATGTCACCGCGGATGATTTCCTTGTGCTGCAGAATGCCGGGCCCAAATCCGGCTACGCCATGCCCGAGGCCGGCTACCTGCCCATCCCGCAAAAGCTCGCGCGCGCCGGCGTCAAGGACATGGTGCGCATGTCCGATGCGAGGATGAGCGGTACGGCCTACGGCACCATCGTGCTGCACATTTCGCCCGAGTCGGCGGTCGGCGGCCCCCTGGCCTTGGTGAAAAACGGCGACCGCATCAAGCTGTCGGTAAAAGACCGCCGCCTTGACCTGCTGGTCGATGAAGCGGAACTCGCCAAACGCCGCGCCGCGCTCAAGAACGTGCAACCGCAGCCGCAGCGCGGCTATGCCGAGCTCTACCAGCGCAGCGTGCTGCAGGCCGAGGATGGCTGCGATTTTGATTTTCTCAAGCGCGCCTAGCACCCACCGCGCATTTGCGGGTAGGATTCAGGCCGCGTTTCCCAACCCTTAAAAGACCGGCAACAGGAGTACCAGCATGGCCCAGCGCATCAAAGGCGTTCTTTCCCCCGTCGTCACACCGTTCAAGCGCGACTACGCGCCCGACCCCGAGCGCTTTGTGCGCCATTGCAAATGGCTGCTCGCCCACGGCTGTTCCGGCCTTGCCGTGTTCGGCACCAATAGCGAGGCCAATTCGCTGTCGCTGGACGAGCGCGTGATGCTGCTCGAAGCCCTGGTCGAGGCCGGCGTGCCCGCGTCCAAGCTGATGCCCGGCACCGGCTGTTCGGCGCTGTCCGACTCGGTGGTGCTCACCGCCCACGCGGTCAAGCTCGGTTGCGCCGGCGTGCTGATGCTGCCGCCGTTTTATTACAAGGGCGTGCCCGATGAGGGCCTGTACCGCAATTTTTCCGAGGTCATCCAGCGTGTCGGTGACGACAGGCTGCAGTTGTACCTGTACCACATCCCGCCGGTGTCGCAGGTGGCGATATCGCTGGCACTGATCGAGCGCCTGCTCAAGGCTTACCCGAAAAGCGTGGCCGGCGTGAAGGACTCCTCCGGCGACTGGAAAAACACCAAGGCCATGCTCGATGCTTTTGCCAAGTCCGGCTTTGACGTGTTCGCCGGCAGCGAGACCTTCCTGCTCGACAACATGCGCAATGGCGGCGTCGGCTGCATCACCGCCACCGGCAACGTCAATCCGGGGGCGATCGACAACGTGTATCGCAACTGGCAGGGCGCCGACGCCGACAAGTTGCAGGCGGGTATCACCGCAACGCGCATGGCGGTACAGAAAATACCGATGATCCCGGCGCTCAAGGCGATTGTCGCAAAGTTCTCCGATGACGCCGACTGGGTCACGGTGCGCCCGCCGCTGGTCGAGAATACCCAGGCGCAGCTCGACGGCATGTTCGCTGAACTCAAGACGCTCAATTTCGACATGCCCGGTATTAGGGACTGAAATCAAGGGCTGAGATCTTCCAATCACACAGGAGCAATCCATGTTGTTCGAAATCAGGACCTACACCTGCAAGCCGGGCAAGCGCGACGAGTGGGTCAAGTGGGCGGAGGAAAAAGTCATTCCTTTCCAGGTGGCCAAGGGCGTGGTGGTGGTCGGCAGTTTTGTCTCCAGCGACGACCCGGATGTTTACGTCTGGATCCGCCGCTTCAGCGACCAGGCCGACAAGGACCATTTGTACAAGGCGGTGTATGAAGACCCGGTGTGGAAAAGCGACATCGGCCCGCGTAACGCCGAATTGCTGTTCCGAGAAAAAGCTGTCGTCACCAACCTCACACCGACGCCACACTCCGTAATCAGATAGCAGTCGCGCAAGCGACTCGTGAAGCTCCCCTCCGCCCTTGGCGGGGGAGGGGGCGGGGGGCGAAGCGGGGATTTCGGACGGCATGCCGTCCGCCCGCTGAGCGGCAGCCCGCTGCATCGGGCTGCGCGCACCGCAGGTGAGGGGGCGCTAAATTTTTAGAGCAAGAAAACAAGATAGTTTTTATCGCAACAGAAGGACTCCACCATGCCGCGCATTTTCCTCACCCATTCACCCGAAACCCTCGCCAGTTATTACGGTGAGCGCGCGCTTGCCGGCCTCAGGGCGGTCGCCGAGGTGCGTCTGAACAACGCCGGGCACGAACTCACCATGCCCGAGCTGATAGAAGCGGCAAAGGGCTGCGAATTGATCGTGTCCTACCGCCAGACGCCGGGCGAGGCGGAACTGTTTGCCAACAGTCCCGACCTGGTGGCCTTTTTGCGCTGTGCCATCGACATTCGCAACGTCAACGTCCCGGCGGCAAGCGCCGCGGGCATCCTGGTCACACAGGCGAGCGCCGGCTTTATCGCCTCGGTCGCCGAGTGGTCGGTGGGGGCAATGATAGACCTCGGGCGCCACCTCACGGCGATGGCCGTGTCTTATCACGCCGGCAAGGTGCCCGTCTCCCCGATGGGAAGGCAGCTCAAGGGTGCGACCCTGGGTGTGATGGGCTACGGCGCCATCGGCCGCTACCTTGCCGACCTTGGCGCGGCCCTGGGCATGACGGTGCTGGTGTCCGATCCCCATGTCACATTGGCCAAAGTTCCGGCCGGCGCGATCGCGCAGGTGGAACTGCCAGAGTTGCTGGCGCGCGCCGACTACGTGGTGTGCCTGGTGGTCGCCAATGAACAGACCGAGAACCTGGTGAACGCCGCCGCTTTTGCGCAAATGAAACGCGGCGCGTTTTTTCTCAATCCCTCGCGCGGCAACCTTGTTGATGAAGCGGCACTACTCGCCGCGCTCGACTCGGGCCATATTGGCGGCTGCGCCATGGACGTCGGCCGCGCACCGGACCAGATGCCCACACCCGCGCTGGCAAAGCACCCCAAGGTCATCGCCACGCCGCATTCGGGCGGTCTTACGCCAGAAGCCATCGAGCACCAGGCGCTGGAGACCGTGGCGCAGGCGGCACAAATCGTAAAAGGCATTGCGCCCAAGGGATCGGTCAACGCCGACAAGGCGACGCGACTGGCACGCCTGCGCGGCTGAATCCCGGGCCTTGGCCTAGGGAAATCCGAGCGTGGGGTAAATGTAACGATCTAAAAGATGCGCACAATAACCTCCGTCATTCCGGGACCGCGTAGCGGGACCCGGAATCCATGGGGTTCGTGGCTCTGACACAAATCCAACCCCATGGAATCCCGCTCTGGTCCCCGGAGCGGGATTCGCGGGAATGACGGAAGCTGTTGTCTATTTTTAGAGCATCTGCAGCGGCTGCGACGCCGTGGGCGGCGGGAACAGGCGGTCGAGTTCTGCCAGTTGTTCCGGGTTCAACGTGATCTCGAGCGCCCCCATGTTTTCCTTCAGCCGCTCGCGCCGGCCGGTCTTGGGGATGACGATGACGTTGTCCTTTGCAAGCAGCCAGGATAGCGCGGCTTGTGCCGGCGTCATGCCATGGCGTTTCGCAAATGCAGCCAGGCCGCTGTTGCGCAACAGGCGCGCCTGCTCTATGGGTGAATAAGCCATCAGCGGCACGTGGCGCTGGCGCAGCCACGGCAGCAAGTCGAATTCGATGCCGCGGCGCGTGAGGTTGTAGAGCAACTGGTTGGTGGTGATGGCCTCACCGCCGGGTGCGGACCAGAGCTCACACAGGTCGGCAAGGTCGAGGTTGCTCACGCCGTAGTGGCGGATCTTGCCGGCCTCCTGCAAGGCCTGGAATGCCGCCATGGTCTCGGCCAGCGGCACATCGCCGCGCCAGTGCAGCAGGTACAAGTCGATGCGGTCGGTGGCGAGGCGCTTGAGGCTGCGCTCGCAGGCCGCGGCCACGCCTTTTTTCGAGGCGTTGTGCGGATAGACCTTGCTGACGATAAAGGCCTCGTCGCGCCGCCCGGCAATGGCTTCGGCGATCAGTTGCTCGGAACGGCCGTCGCCGTACATTTCGGCGGTGTCGATAAGCGTCGCGCCCAGGTCGAGGCCGAGGCGCAGCGTGGCGATTTCCTCGGCGCGCGTGGCACGGATGTCGCCGATGTTCCAGGTGCCCTGGCCGAAGGCCGGGATGCGTTCCCCGGAGGGAAGTAGGACGGTTTTCATCCGAAATTCGCGAATGGAGCGGGCGTTTCTATGTCAGAGGGCTAGTGACGACGCGTCAGTCTAACCCGCGCTCAATGCCATCCATCGCGCGTCGGCGAGCACGACCGAGGTTTCGAGTTGTCGTTGCGGAATGGACCAGTACTCTCGCAGCAGCGCATCTTTTTGCGCCTCGGGCAGCACGGTGAACCCGTGGCGCCGGTAAAACGCGATGGCCCATGACGCGGCCGCCCAGGTACCGATGAGTACGGGCTTGTCCGAGAGGCTTTGCACATGGCGCAGCAAGGCGCTGCCTACGCCTGTTCGTTGCATCTGCGGGGCGACGTAGGCGTGGCGTACCAGCACAACGTCTCCTTTGTCCTGCATGCCCATCAGTCCGGACAGTCGTCCGCCGTCTTCGGCGACCCAGAACTGGATGCCGTCGGCGATCTCCCGCGCGAGTTCGTCTGCCGGCATGTAAGGAACATGCCATCGATCCGGAGGAATCACGCTCTCATAAGCCCAGGCGGCGTCGTTGATGACCGGCAACATCGCCGCAGCATCGTCTTGCTGGAACTTTCTAATGCGCATACCCGGTTCGTCGGTGGCGGGCGGCGGGCGCAGAGCCTGGGCCCTTGCCTCCGCTCTAATCCGGCGTGTTACTCGGGAATGATGCCGAGGATGTAAATCGCTTCGAGGGCCTTGCTCGGCGTGCCGAAGCGGGCAAACCAGCGGCCGAAGATTTCGCCGATTTCGCCGCTGCCGTAGATCTGCGACAGGCCGGTGTTGACCGCGAGGCGCATGCCGGCGTCGCCGCGCGGCAGTGCGATGCCGTAGGGCTCAAACGAAAGCTCGTCGGCGAGCATCACCATGTTCTTCGGGTCCTTGGCTTTCAACGAGGCGCCGACCAGCAGCAGTTTGTCGCTGGCAAAGGCATCGGCCTTGCCGTCCTCGAACGCGGCAAAAGCCTCGTCGCGCGATTTCATCGGCACCACGGTGGCGCTGATGTTGCGGCGCTTCAGTTGCGCGTTGACCGCGCGCTCGTTGGTGGTGCCGCCGACGACGGCAATCTTCTTGCCCGACATGTCCGACAGCGAACGTAGGCCGCCATCGTTCTTGGCCAGCAGGCCGGTGGTCTCGAGGAAAATGTAGTTGGAAAAATCCACCTGCTTCATGCGCGAGAGGGTGACCGTGCTCGAGCTGCACTCCATGTCGGCCGTGCCCTTGGACACGGCGTCAAAGCGCGTCTGCGTGGTGACAGGCACCCACTTGATCTGCAGCGGGGACACATTGATCTGGCGCTCGATCGAATTGACCACGCGCTTGCAGATGTCGATGGAAAAACCCGTCGGCGGCTTGCCGTCTTCGGTGAAAGAGAAGGGGATGGCGTCGGCGCGGTAGGCGATGGCGATGGTCTTGGTCGAGGCGATCTTTTTCAGGCGGCCATCAAGGGCCTGGGCCTGGACTGCGCCGGTGGCGAACAGCAGCGTGATTGCGAGTGCGATGGTGCGAAACATGGAATCTCCCTTGGTGTATGCGGCAACGCGGCAGAATAACGGCTTTTTGTGACGGTAGCAATCGCGCTCCAGGGCGCGGCTCAATCGGGCATGGTCCAGTGCGGATTCCACACCACTTCCCACAAGTGGCCGTCCGGATCCTGAATGTAACTACGCCGCCTGCAGCAGGAACTCAACCTTCACCGCTTCAAATGGAAATACGACACTGCCTTGTTCTGTTCGATTAAGAACGCCGGCATTCAGAAGCGCTGTCACATCGCCATGAACAGCCTTGACATCGCGACCCACCAGCCGGGCCGCTTCGCGGATAGATACCGGGCCGGCGCCACAAAGGACTTTGAGCAATTCCCAGCGTTTGGCCGTCAATACCTGCCAAAGCAGTTCGGGGCTGGCGAAACTGATGCGAGCGGACTTTTGCGCTTTCCCGGTTTTCCAGGCCTGTGCGAAATCCGCCATTGAATCGGCGGGGGCGCGTACGTCAAGCGTCACGGTTTTCATTGTTCCACCTCCCTATGTCTTGTTGAAAATCAATGATCAGTTGATCTGGTGTGGTGAATTTGTAGCTGTTTTCCTTGCCGTCGAAATGCCGATGATCGCCTTTGCCAATCTCGTTGTCGTAGCGAAGGACGCACTCGCCATTCACAATGTACGCTAGCCTGTACTTGAACCGGTGGCCAGAACCGGCAACCGCCCTGGATACCTGCCATAGCACCAACTCGGCAAATGCTTTTTCAGAGTATGTAATCCGGGTGCGGACGAGCGCGACAGCCTTCATGTTGGAGATAATGCCAACATGTTCTGGCGTTGTCAATTACTCCAACGGTGATGTATTCGCGCGCAGATTCTGACTCTCATGGTTTTCTCGTGGCCGCCTGATTGCGGCGTGGAACCGGCGGCAATAGGCTGGAAACGCCCTGTTGGCGGGGCTTTCCAGCCAATGCCCCGGTCAGATAATGCCGCGCTCCGGGTAGGGCGAGTGGCTGCTGACCCGCGCATAGCCCAGGCGTGTGAGATCCAGAGTCTCGTAACGCCCATGCACAATCAACTCGGCGATGGCGCGGCCGGCCGCAGGTGCATGCATCATGCCGTGGCCGGAAAATCCGCCGGCGATAAAGAAGTTCTGCAGCGGACTGCGGCCGATGATCGGGTTGCCGTCCAGTTCGCTTTGCTCGTACATTCCCGACCAGGTGCGCAGGCAGCGGCAGGCTTCAAAGGCTGGGAAGCGGTGCGCCAGCGCCGGCCACACCACGCTCTCGAAGTAAGCGTGATCGACGTCAAAGTTAAAGCCGCGCGTCTGGTCGGAATTGACCAGGCCGCCCGAATAGCCGCGACCCTCTGGCCGGAAGGCAAGGCGCTGCAAATCCTTGACGTAAGGCAGCGGCTCGATCTTGTTCGGGGTTTCGAAAAAATGCTCGAAGCGGCGCAGCGGCTCGATCGGCAGTGCTATGCCGGCCATGGCGCAGATTTCCTGCGCCCAGGGGCCGGCGGCGTTGACCACGTTGTCGGCGGTGAGCGTCGCACCCGAGGCAAGACGCACAGCGCGCACCGCGGTAGCATCGTGATCGAGCGCGACGACCCTGTCCTGGATGTACTCCACACCGAGCGAGCGCGCCTTGCGCCGGAAGCCCTGCAACAGGCCGTTGGGGTCACACCAGCCGTCCTCGGGCGTGTGCACACCGGCGGCGAGGTCATCGACATGCATCGACGGAAATCGCGCCTTCAGCCCGGCTTGGTCCAACCAGTCGGCCTTCACGCCGGCGGCGACCTGCAGGGCGTGGTTTTCGCGCAGCATGCCGGCGGCGTGTTCCGGCACGATGAACAAATATCCGCCCTCGTGCCAGTCCACATGTGCCGGCTCACCGTTCACCGCCATGGTGTCGGCAAATCCCTTGATAAAGGGAATGCTGAAGTTGGACATGGCGATGTTCTCCGGGCAGGAGAACTGCCGCCTTGCCCCGCCCGAGGCGCGCGGCGTCGAGGCGAATTCGTAAGTCGGGTCGGGTTCTATCACCGCCATCGTGCAAGCGGGCGCGAGGGTCTTGAGGAAATAGGCAATGCTGGAGCCGGTTGCGGCGCCGCCGATGATGATGACGTCGTGCTTACCGGGCATGTCGGTGCAGGGGCGGCGGTATTTGACCGGCAATCATTCCTGCTCGACAAAAATCAGCCTGGCAGTGTCAAAGCCCAAGGCCGCTGCTTTTGCCACCAGGCGGTCTTTTGTTTCCTTGTTCATTTGCGGGGAGCGCGCCAGTATCCACAGGTAAGAGAGGTCGGGGCCGGACACGACTGCGTACTGGTAATTGTCCTGATCAAGTTCAAACACGATGTAGGACCCGTAAAAGGGGCCGAAAAAAGACACTTTCAGGTGGCCCTGGTCTGGCGGGCCGACAGAATAGGCTTTGCCCTCCGCTTCCTTCCATTTGTTTTCCCCGGCGAGAAAGCCGCGATTGACCACTTTTACGCCGCCATCCTCGCGCAGGCTGTAGTCGGCCGTCACCCGCGTCATGCCGCGTTCAAACGAATGGTCGAGGCGCGCGATCTCGTACCACTTGCCGAGGTATTGTTCGAGCTTGAAATTGCCGACCGGCTTGACGTTTTCCGGAACGCCGGTGCATGCGGCAAGTAAAACAGCCAATGCGACTATCGGCCATCGGCTGGACAGCCGCGGCAGGCGTGAATGGCACTTAGTTGGGGAAGTTTTCGTCATTCCGGGGCCGCGTAGCGGAACCCGGAATCCATGGGGTTCGTCGATTTGAAAAGAACCAACCCCATGGATCTCTGCTTTCGCGGGGAAGACGACAATGGGGGGGCGCAAACAAGTGCCGTTTGAATCTGGTGTGCCTTTGCGGGCATCACCAGTAGCGCATCGCGCCGCGATACAGCTTGCCCAGGTCGCCCTCGCTCACGTCGCGCGGCGCGTTGGTGAGCAGGCGTTGCTGCGCCCAGGCGCCCTTGGTGAGGGCGGCGACGTCGGCCTCGCCGTAGCCCACACCGGCCACGCCGTTGGGAATGGCGGTGGCTTTCATCATCTTGATCAATTGTCCGGCGATTACCTCGGCAGCATCGTCATTGCCCGCGCCTTTGACATCGGCGCCGAGACAGGCGGCGCCGTGGATGTGGCGCTCGGGGCAGGCGCTGGCGGTGAAGCGGAATACAGAGGGCGCGTTGACGATGACGCTCATGCCGTGCGGCACCATGGGTTCGTCTTGCGGATAGCCGTCGGGACGGAAATCGCGCACCAGGCCTGCTACTGAATAGGCCATGCCGTGGGGTACATGGCAGCCGGCGTTGCCAAAAGCGATGCCGGCGAGGGTGGCGGCGTACATCATTTGGTCGCGCGCCTCGTGGTCGGCGGCGTCATTGACGGCGCGCTCGAGGTATTGGCCCAGCAGTTTGAGCGAGGCTTCGCAGCCGATGTCGCTCCACGGGTTGGCGCCCTGGCTCATCGGCCGTGCCGCCGGCTTGTCCGGCGCGGCGCGCTGCGTGTAAGGCCGTGCGGTATAGGACTCGAGCGCGTGCGACAACACATCAAAACCACTGGCGGCAACGACGTTCTTGGGCAGTGAGTAAGTGGTGGCCGGGTCGATCAGCGCCATTGAGGGTTTCAGGCGCTTGGAGGCGATGCCCGTCTTTACCTGCAGTGAGAGCAAATCAAAAATGCTGATGCCCGTGCACTCCGAGCCGGTGCCGCAGGTGGTGGGGCAGGCGATGTGCGGCTTCAAGGGGCCGGGCACCGCCTTGCCCGCGCCTATGGGCGCGTTGACGTAATCGAGAAAAGGCGCCGGATGCGTGGCATACAGGTTGGCTGCCTTGCAGGTGTCGATGACCGAGCCGCCGCCGACCGAGACATAGCCGTCGAATTTGCCCTCGCTGGCGAACTTTGCTGCCGCAAGAAAGGACTGGTCGGTCGGCTCGACCTTGACCTCGTCGTAAATCACCACATCAAGGCCCGCCGCCTTGAGCGCATCGCGCACCTGGGTGACATAGGGCAGGCTGCCCAGTTTCTTGTCGGTAAAGAGGGCGACACGGCCCATGCCCAGCGACCTGGCGTGTTCGCCGGCCTCCTTGAGCACGCCATGGCCGAAGGTGATGCTGGAAATGTCGACGGCAAAGGCGCTCTCCCTGCCTTCGGTATGGACGTAGTAGTTGTGGCAACAGGACATGGCATTCCCTCCTGCCGGTCATGATAGCAGCAGGCGATTTGATACACTTCGCGCTGCCTCACCTCCCGTCCCGCGCTGTCTCTGCCCATAGTGTCTGCTGTCCTTTCCGATCCCGCAATTTCCCACGAATCCCTGGCGGCCGAGCTGCGCGCGGCCGTATCCGGGGAAGTGCGTTTTGACAAGGCCATGCGTGCGGTGTATTCCGCCGACGCCTCGAATTACCGCCAGGTGCCCATAGGCGTGGTGTTGCCGCGTTCGGTCGCCGACATCGAAGCGGCGGTTGCGGTGTGCCGCAGGCACGGCGTGCCCCTGCTCGCGCGCGGCGGCGGCACTTCGCAAAACGGCCAGAGCGTCAATGTTGCCGTGATCATCGACTGTTCCAAGTACCTCAATCGCGTGCTGTCTGTGGATGAAATTGCGCGCACCGCGCTGGTCGAGCCCGGGGCGGTCTGCGACGCGCTGCGCGATGCCGCCGAGGTGCACCAACTCACCTTCGGCCCCGACCCGGCCACGCACAGCCGCTGCACGCTGGGCGGCATGATAGGCAACAACTCCTGCGGCGCGCACTCGGTGATGGCCGGCAAGACTGCGGAGAACATTGCGGCGCTGGAAGTACTCACCTACGACGGCGCGCGGTTCTGGGTAGGGTCCACCGACGAGGCCGAGTTTGCGCGCATCGTTGCGGCGGGCGGAAGGCAGGCGGAGATTTACACCCGGCTCAAGGCCCTTGCCGACAAATACGGCGACCTGATCCGCGCGCGCTTTCCGAAAATAAAGCGCCGCGTTTCCGGTTACGGCCTCGACCAGTTGCTGCCGGAGAACGGATTCAATGTTGCGCGCGCCCTGGTTGGTACCGAGGGGACTTGCGCGCTGACGCTCCAGGCGAAGACGCTGCTGGTAAAAAGCCCGCAGCATCGCGTCATCCTGGTGCTGGGCTATCGCGACATTTACGTCGCCGGCGATGCGGTGCCGGAAATTCTGCCCTTTGGCCCCATCGCCACCGAGGGTCTGGACCTTGGCATCATCGGCGGACTCAAGCGCCGCGGTCTCAAGCTCGAGGACATTGCGCTTTTGCCAAAGGGCGATGCCTGGATCATGGTCGAGTTCGGCGGCGATTCGCCCGAGGATGCAACGCGCCAGGCGCAGGCCCTGGTCGATCACTACCAAGGCCGCGATGACGTGTCGAACTGGCTAATCACCGAAAAGGCGATGCAGGCGCGCATCTGGAATATTCGCGAGACCGGCGCCTCGGCCACGGCGCTGGCGATCGACGGCGACCGGCCCGACCCGGTGTGCGGCTGGGAGGACGCGGCGGTCGATCCGCTGCGCCTTGGCGATTACCTGCGCGAATTCCAGGCCCTCGTCGATCGCACCGGTTACACCACTTCGCTGTACGGCCACTTTGGCGACGGCTGCATTCACGCGCGCATCAATTTTGATTTACGCAGCCTAGACGGACTGAAAATCTGGCGCGGTTTCTTGCAGGCGGCGGCCGAGCTGGTGGTCAAATACGGCGGCTCGCTCTCGGGCGAGCACGGCGACGGCCAGGCCAAGGCCGAGTTCCTGCCGGTGATGTACGGACCGGAGCTGATGCAGGCGTTGGTCGAATTCAAGTCCATCTGGGACCCGCTGGGAAAAATGAATCCGGGCAAGGTGGTCGATTCGGCCGGCGGGAAAGTGTTTCGCGCCGACCAAAACCTGCGCCAGGGCCCGGATTACCAGCCGGTGACCCTCGCCACGCGCATGACCTTCCTGTCGCGCGAGGGCGAGGGATTTACGCGCGAGGTGGAGCGTTGCGTCGGCATGGGCAAGTGCCGGGCTGCAGAGGGCGGCACCATGTGTCCGAGCTACAGGGTCACCGGCGAAGAGCGCTACTCCACGCGCGGCCGCGCGCGCCTGCTGGCCGAAATGCTGCGCGGCGAAGTGATCACCGATCAGTGGCAAAGCGATGAAGTGCGCGAAGCCCTCGACCTGTGCCTGGCTTGCAAGGGTTGCAAGAGCGATTGCCCTACGCATACCGACATGGCGTCGTACAAGGCGGAGTTCTTGTCGCATTACCACGAAACCAAGGCGCGGCCGCGCCAGGCCTGGTTCATGGGCATGATCGGCCGGTGGGCGCCGCTGGCCAGTGCCTTGCCCCGGCTGACTAATTTTTTCACCCAGACGCCGGGACTGGCGTCGCTGTCCAAGCTGATCGCCGGCGTTGCGCAGCAGCGCAGCCTGCCGCGCTTTGCTGCCAAGAGTTTTCGCGGCGAAGTTGCGGCGCGTGCTTTAAAACGCGAGGGCCGGCCGGTGATGTTGTGGGCCGACACCTTTACCAACACCATGCATCCGGAAATCGGCATCGCCGCCCTGGACGTGCTCGAGGCGGCGGGCTGCGCGGTAAGCCTGCCTCAGGCGGGGTTGTGCTGCGGGCGGCCGCTGTATGACTTTGGCTTTCTCGACAAGGCCAGGTCGCAGTTGGCGCAAATTCTTGACGCCTTGGCACCGCAAATCGAGGCCGGCGTGCCGCTGGTGGGGCTTGAGCCTTCGTGCATTGCGGTGTTTCGTGACGAACTGCTCAAACTCTTCCCCGATGACGCGCGTGCGAAAAAGCTCGCTGCCAACACCTTCATGCTGGCCGAGTACCTGGAAAAAATTGCTTACGCGCCGCCGCCACTCAAGGGCAGGGCTCTCGTTCACGGCCACTGCCACCAGAAGGCGGTGATGGGCATGAGCGCCGAAACCAGCCTGCTGAAAAAAATGGGCCTCGAAGTGTCCTCGCCCGACACCGGCTGCTGCGGCATGGCCGGTTCATTCGGCTTTAATCCCGCCCACCATGCCCTGTCGATCAAGGCGGCAGAACAAGGCATTTTTCCGGCGGTGCGTGCGGCCGGTGAAGGCACATTGATTGTCGTCAACGGTTTTTCCTGCCGCGAGCAGGTCGGGCAGGGTCTGGGTGTCAGGTCGCTGCATATCGCCGAAGTGCTGCAAAAGGCCTTGAACGAAAATGCCGGCGCGCATGGATAGCATCCTCGCCCTGCCCTGGTGGGGCATTGCCTGGGTGGCGGCGGTAATCCTGCTCGCCGGCTTCGCTCACGGCGCCATCGGCTTCGGCTTTCCGCTGGTCGCCACGCCCATGCTGACCCTGGTGCTCGATATCAAGACGACGATTCTCGTTTTGCTGGTTCCGTCGATGGTTATGACGCTGATCAGCGTGTTTCGCGGCGGCAACTTGCGCGACGGCGTGGCGCGTTTCTGGTTCATGCCCATCACGCTGGTCATCGGTTCCTACATCGGCACGCGCATACTGATAGGCGCCAATCCGGCGCACTTTGTGCTGCTGTTGGCGGTCTGCTTGCTGGTATTTCTCAATCTCGATCGCCTGGGCAAACTCGAGTACCGCAGTGTCAAGGACAACCCGCGCTTCTGGGGCGTGCTTACAGGCCTTGTCGCCGGCCTGTTCGAAGCCACGGCCAACGTGTCGGGCCCGCCCCTGTTGATGTATTTCATCATGCTGGGCCTCGGGCCCTCGACGCTGGTGCAGTTGCTCAACTTCAGCTTCATCGGCGGCAAGGCGACGCAGATCATTACCTGGTCGATGTCGGGGGGCATAGGCCTTGTATACTGGGTGTCGACGCTGCCCCTGGCCGTGCTCGCCGTGGTGACCCTGCTAATGGGGCAGCGCGTGCGCAGCCGGATCGATGCCGCGAGCTACATGGCCTGGTTGCGTAAATTCCTTTGGGCGATGGTGGTCTTGTTGTTGCTGCAATACGCATGGAGTCAGTGGGGGACGGCATGATGGGTATCCTGGCGAGGATTTTTGCCCTGGCAGCGTTGTGTGCGCTGTCGCCGCTTTTTTTGTCGCCGGCCGTGGCGCAGGCGCAGCTTGTGCCCCCGTCGCTGTTTGCTGCGGCGGGGCGAGACGACGTCGCCGCAGTGACGCGCCTGCTCAAGGACAAACGCCTGGCCAATGCGCGCAATGCGCAGGGCGAGCCGCTGCTTTATGTCGCGGCCGAACGCGGCAACGCCGAACTGGTGCAGGCGGTGATCGCCGCCGGCGCAGACGTCAATGGCCGCACCGACAGCGGTGAGACGGCCTTGCACGCCGCCGGCATGCAGGGCAGCGCCGCGGTGGCGTCGCTGCTGCTGGATAAGGGCGCCAATCCGGAGTTGGCCAACAGCGGCGGCGAGCGCGCGCTGTTCTGGGCGGCGGCCACCGGCACGCTCGAAGTGGTGACGCTGCTTATCGACAAGGGCGTTGCGCTCAACGTGCAGGATACGCGCGGCAACACCGCGCTGCACGGCGCGGCCGACGGCGGCCACCTCGAGGTGGTGGTGTTGCTGCTGTCGAAAAAAGCCAACGCCCTGGTGCGTAACCGCGACGGCCTGCTGCCGGTGGAGATCGCCCGCTCACGCGGCTACAAGGAGATTGAGGCGGCGTTGCTGAAGTAGCAGACAGGCACCCTGGCCGGCCGCGATGCCGGGAAGCACAAGTCATTTTCATTTTCGCGGCACTTGATGTTTATAATTCCATAGCTTGATTCATGACAACTCCGACGGACCGCCGATGAACACCGACACCCCCAAGCCCGGCCCCAAGGCGCAGCTCGACACGCTGCTGCTCAAACTCCCCGGCGTCAGTGCGCGCAAAATCAACGGCCTTGACGCCTATTTTGTCGCCGACAAGATGTTTGCCTGCATCAGCGGGGAGGGAATTGGTCTGCGCCTGCCGTCGGCCACCGCGACCGAACTGCATTTTTCGCGCGACAACATCGTGCCCTTCCAGCCCGGCGGCGTGGCCAGCACGCGCGAATGGATACAGATCAACCGCGCCGACGCGGCCGATTACGCCAAGGACCTTGAGCTGTTCCAGACCTCGCTTGATTTCGTCAAGGCCGGACGGCGCTAGGTCGCTTGGGCTCGCGCAGACCCGATACCGGTCAAGTGGATCCGCCGCGAAGTGACTGGCTGGAAAGCCGCACCAGACGGGCGTTTCCAGCCGATTCAATATGGGGCAATCATTTTTTCGATATTGCCCCGGCCAACAGCAGCAGTGCCCCCAGCGCCACGGTGCCGCCCGCCGCCAGGAGCGGCATGTCAAAACCACGGCCCCCGCCGGCGATGAGGCCTGCCGCCAGCGGCCCGAGAATCTGGCCCAGGCCGAAGGCCGCGGTGAGCTGGCCTATGACATTGCCGCTGCTCTGCGGTGCAACGCGCGCGGCAAGATTGATGGCGAGCACGGTGATGCCGACAAAGGTGCCGCCAAAGGTGATGGCCGCCACCAGGGCTGCGGCGAGGCTGTCCGAGAATACCGGCAGCACGATGCCCGCAGCCTGGATGAGATGGGCGGCGATCAATGCTTTTAGCGGGCCGGTTTTCTTGAGTACCGCGCTCCACAGCATGGCCGAGGGCGCGGCGGTCAGGCCGACAGCGACCCAGGCGTATTCGGCGAATGCCTCCAGGCCCGGCGTGCCCTTGATGATGGCGACGAGGAAGGTGCCGCTGACGATATAGCCCAGTCCTTCGAGGAAATAGGCGATCACCAGCAGTTGCATCGGAAAGGCCAGCGGCTTGACCGCAACAGCCGCGTCAATTTTTGTTGCGTGGGATGTGGCGAGCGATTTTGGCCTGGGAACGGTCCAGCACAGCGGCAACAGCGCGATGCTGAACACCGCGAGCACGGTCCAGCCGCCGCGCCAGCCCAGATAATCGCCCGCCTGCGCCAGCAGCAGGCCGGAAAAGGCGATGCCAAGGCCGACGCCGCAAAAATGCACGCCCATGCGTGTCTCCTGCCCGACCGACTGCAGCGACTGCATCACCAGGGTTCCGGCCAGGACAAATGCACCGGCGCTGGCGAGGCCGGCGACCAGACGCAGCGCGATCCAGGCCGGGGCCGATTCGGTCCAGGCCATGGCCGCGGTGGTGACGATGCTGGCAAGCAGGCTGATGCGCAGCAGGCCGCGCCTGTCCAGGCTTGCCGGCAGGACGGTGGTGGCAAGGGCGCCGAGAAAATAACCGAGGTAGTTGGCCGCGGCGACCAATCCCGCCAGTTCGTTGCCAAAACCCACGGCGCGCTGCATCGCCGGCAACAGCGGTGTGTAGGCGAAGCGGCCTATGCCCATGGCGATAATGAGGCAGCAGACGCCGGCAAGCAGCGCGCGGTTTTGCGTCGCGCGCGCCTTCACAGTTTCAAGACGCCTTGAGGATGGCCGCCGCGAGCAGCGCCCAGGCGACGATCCAGGCTGCGCCGCCGACGGGCGTGATCGCGCCCAGCCAGCGCGTGCCGGTGAGCGCGAGCAGGTACAGGCTGCCCGAGAACAGCACGATGCCCGCGGCCATCAGCCAGCCCGACCATTTGACGAGGTCCGACTCGGGCAGGTGCGCGGCAATCATGCCCACGGCGAGCAGGCCGAGGGCGTGATAGACGTGGTATTCAACGCCGGTGCGGTACACCGCCAGCATGTCGGCGGCAAGCCTGTCCTTGAGGCCGTGCGCACCAAAGGCACCCAGGCCCACGGCGATCATCATCGCCAGGCTGCCCAGCAGCAGGAAAATCTTCGCCGACTGCGGCACTAGAACGCCAGTGCGTCGGCGATGGCGTCTATGCCAGCCTTGGCGCAGGTGTCATCGTTGTCGCCGCCGGGTGCGCCCGATACGCCGATGCCGCCGACGATTTGTCCTGCGGACTCTATCAGCAGGCCGCCGCCGATGGCGGTCACGCGCGGCAGGCTGCGGATGCCGCTGGAAGGCCTGCCCGGCTGGGTGGTTTCCGCCAGCGAAGTGGTGGGAGTGCGGAAACTCACCGCCGTCCAGGCCTTGCCGACAGCGGTTTCCGGTGTATGCGCGCCGGCAAAGCGGTCGCGCAGCATGACGATGGCGGTGCCGCTGCGATCGACCACGGCAACCGCGGCCTGCCAGCCGCTGTCGCGGCATTTTTTCATCGCCGCCTGGGCCGCCTTGAGCGCGGTTTCAGGCGTGAGGGTCTTGAAGCTGATGGTGCCCGGATCGGTCTGGGCGAGGGCGTTGCCCGAGAGCGCGAGGGTAGCCAGGATGATCGCAAGTGTGCGCATGATGCCTCCTTTGGTCGTTTGGTTCGGGAAATAACACCCCTCGGAAGACATTGTGCAGTTTCATGGGAAAATACGCCATGCCTCCCGTCGTTCTTGCCAATATCGCTGCGCTCAAAGACCTTGTCGGCCGGGAGGTTGCTGTCACCGACTGGATCGAGATTACGCAGGCGCGCATCGACCATTTCGCCGCCGCAACCGACGATTACCAGTGGATACACGTCGATGCGGCGCGCGCGGCAACCGAGTCGCCCTTTGGCTCGACCATCGCCCACGGCTTCCTGACGCTGTCGCTGCTGCCGCATTTTCTCGAACTGGCGATGCGCATCGAGGGGGTGCGCATGGGCGTCAATTACGGCCTTAATCGCCTGCGCTTTACCGCGCCGGTGCCGGTGGGCGCAAAACTGCGCGCGCGATTTACGCTGGCCAAGCTGGAGCAGATAGAGGGCGGCGTGCAGACCACCTGGACCGTGACGGTAGAGCGCGAGGGTTCGGACAAGCCGGCATGCGTGGCCGAATGGCTGACCAGGCGTTATGAGTAACTTTGGTCGCGCCTGCAAAGCAGGGGTTGTTGATTTTTTCACTCCTTCACTCCTTCACTTTTCACCTTTTCGCCAGTCGCCATGAACAAAAACCCCAACACCCTGCTGCTTGAGCGCCTTTATGCCGCCTTCGCCCGCCTCGACGGCGCGGCCATGACCGCCTGTTACCACCCGGAATGCACTTTTTCCGATCCGGTGTTCGTGCTCTTGAAAGGCGCACAAGTCGGCGCCATGTGGAGGATGTTGTGCAGCCGCGCACACGATCTCAGGCTGGAGTGCTCGGACATCGAAGCGGGCAACGATTCGGGGCGCGCCCACTGGGAGGCGCGTTACACCTTTTCGCAGACGAAGCTGCCGGTGCACAATGTGATCGAGGCCGGATTCACCTTTCGCGACGGCCTGATCTTGCGCCACGTCGACCGCTTTGACCTGTGGCGCTGGGCCGGGCAGGCGCTGGGGGTCAAGGGCAAGCTTTTCGGTCGCCTGCCCGTGGTGCAGAACAAGATACGCGCCCAGGCGATGCGCGGCCTGGAAAAATTCATTGCGGACGAGGTGAAAAAATGAAATACAACAATCTGGGCGCCCTGCGGGTCTCCGAAATCTGCCTTGGCAGCATGACATGGGGCGAGCAGAACAGCGAAGCCGAAGCGCATGCGCAGCTCGATTACGCGCTCGAGCAAGGCGTTAATTTCATCGATACCGCCGAGATGTACCCGGTTCCGCCACGCGCCGAAACCGGCACACGCACCGAAAGCTATCTGGGCAGCTGGCTGAAAAACCAGCGCCGCGACCGGCTGGTGGTGGCGAGCAAGATCGCCGGCCCGGGGCGGCGCGACTGGCTGCGCGGCGGCAAGACGGCGCTCATTGCCGCCAACATCACCGAGGCCTGCGAGGACAGTCTGGAGCGGCTGCAGACCGATTACCTCGACCTCTACCAGATCCACTGGCCGGCGCGCAACGTGCAGAGCTTTGGCGCAACCGAATACGACGCGGCCAAGGAAAAAGGCGGTAAGGACACCTCGCCCATACTCGGGCAGATCGAGGCGATGGCGGCGCTGATCAAGGCGGGCAAGATCCGCCATTACGGTTTGTCGAATGAAACTTCCTGGGGCATTTGCCAGTTTTGCTGGCTTGCCGACAAGCACGGCCTGCCGCGCCCGCTGGCGACGCAAAACGTCTACAACCTGGCGAGCCGGCAGTTCGACCTTGACCTGGCGGAGGTGAGCCATCGCGAAAAAATACCGCTGCTCGCCTACAGTCCGCTGGCCGGCGGCAAGCTCTCCGGCAAGTATCGCGACGGCGCCAAGCCCGGGGGCGCGCGTTTTGTGCGCTTTCCCGAGTTCCAGTTACGCAACCAGCGGCCGGCCGTCGATCCGGCGGTGGCCGACTACGCCGCCATTGCCGTGGCGCGCGGCCTGGCGCTTGACCAGATGGCGCTCGCCTTTGTGCGCCAGCGCTGGTTTGTCGCCGCCACCATTGTCGGCGCCACCAGCGTCGTGCAGCTGGCGCGCAACATTGGCAGCGCCGCGGTGACGCTCGATGCCGACACGCTTGCGGCGATCGAGGCGGTGCACGTGCGGTACTCCAACCCGGCCCCCTGATGGAAGAGTCGCTGGTTCTGGCGCTGTTTGCGGCGCTCGCCTGGCTGTGGTGGGACAGCATGAGTGCGCGCGAGCGCGCTGTCTCGGCCGGCAAGGCGACCTGCGAACGCGACGGCCTGCAATTCCTCGATGACACGGTTGAATGTGTTTCGCTGCGGCCGGGGCGCAACGCGGAGGGCCGGCTGGCGTTGCGCCGTACCTACCGTTTTGAGTTTTCCGACGACGGCGCCAACCGCCGCGCCGGTAGCGTTTCCATGCTCGGCGCCCGGGTCGAGTCGATCGATACCGAGCCCTACCTCATTCAGTGAATGAGTGAAAAGTGAGAGGTGAAAAGTGAAAGAGCATGGCTGTCGCGGGTAAATGGATTGAGGGCAGGGTGGTGGGCCAGAAGCGCTGGACCGAGCGGCTGTATTCGCTGCAGGTCGCGGCCAATGGTCCGGCGTTCCAGGCCGGGCAGTTCGCCAAGCTTGCGCTGGAAATCGACGGCGAGATGGTGGCGCGGCCCTATTCCTTCGTCAA
>CAMAWC010000051.1 GCA_945861875.1 Bordetella parapertussis | reverse complement strand
CAGCGCTTCCCGAAAATCATCGGGCCGAAAAAAGACGACATCTGTTACGCCACGCAAAACCGCCAGGATGCGATCAAGTTCATGGCGCCGCAAAGCGACGTGGTCATCGTCGTCGGATCGCCCAACAGTTCCAACTCCAACCGCCTGCGCGAAGTGGCGCAGAACATGGGCGTGAAAGCGCACATGATAGACAACGCCGGGCAGCTGCAGGCCGAATGGATAGCCGGCGCAAAGCGTGTCGGCGTGAGTGCGGGCGCCTCGGCGCCCGAGGTGCTGGTGCAGGAGGTCATCGCCAAGTTGCGCGAACTCGGAGCGACGCGCGTGTCGCAGCTCGAGGGCATCAGCGAGAACGTCACCTTCCCCCTGCCCAAGGGGCTGGGTGCGACCGCCTGAGGCTGAAAAACCTGCAGGGCAATAGGCTGGAAAGCCGCTCTGGATGCGGGTCTTCAGCGTATTACTATTACAGATGTCATTGCGAGGAGGCGAAGCCGACGCGGCAATCTTGTGGCATTGCGACGGTAGTCACAAGGACGACGGGATTGCTTCGCTGCGCTCGCAATGACGGCGGTTTTGTTTGGGGGATTGTTTCGCTGCGCTCGCAATGACGACTGTTTCTTTGTGAGAATCTGTTCGGGTACTACTTTTTCGCGTCGAGGTTTCTTGCGCTGGCCGGCTTGCGATAAGGCCAGGGCAGAGGACCCTGGCGCATGGTTTGCACGCTGATGCCGTGGGTCATCTGCGACTCGGTCCTGACCGTGGTGGTCTCCCCGGGTACATAATTGAGCTCAAGATAGAACTGCGTCTTCACATCCGCACCGCCGAGTTTTCCCGGGACGAAGCGCGCGTTGCGAAACGCCGCGAGGGCCGAGTCGGCAAACGCCTCCGCCGGTTCGGCTTCGACCACGGCAAGGTCATCAAGGCCGCCCGTTTCGTTGATTAAAAAACGCAGCACCACGCGGCCGGCGAGCTTGTCGCGCAGCGCCTGTTCCGGGTAAAGCGGCGTCACCGCGGTGGCGAGGCCGGGCTTGTCATCGAGTTCCCCCGAACTGTAGTAGCGCGGTGTCGGCAGGTTGATGCGGCTGCCGGTTTCCTGCGGCGTGTGCGCCGGCAATGGCGAGACGGCAGCCGGCTGTGCGGCGTCGTGCGGTACCGCGCGGGCGGCGGCGGGCGAGGGCGCCAGCGCCTGGATTTCAGCTGCCGGGGCGTTGATGGCCGATTCGGGAAGGGGCAGCAGGTGCGCCATCAGGCGTTGCGGCAGGCCGGGGGCGGCCTTGCTTGCGGGCAGATTCGTCAGCGACTGCAGCAGCCCCAGATGCAGCGCCACCGAGGCGACTACCGCCACCGACAATCGGGCGAGCGCTGCGGGCAGGTCTTCGCTGGTCTGGGTGTCGTTAAATGTCATAACCAAAAAAGGCGGTCCGCGATGGCCGCGGACCGCCTGGAGGCAATGCCGCCGGTCAGCGGTCGTAAATCAGTTCGCGCCAGGAAATGCGGTTGCCGCTGAAAATCGAGGTCGCGGTCGGCGCATCAAAGGTGCGCAGGTTGGTGTCCGAGCCGGTGACGATGGCCTTGGAGTCGCCGCCGGTGGTGATGGCGTAGTTCACCCCGACAATCAGGCCGCCGGTGTACTGGTAGGTGGCCACGCCGCCGGCCGAGGTGGCTATCGCCTGCCCGGTCTTGTAGTCAAGGAAGTTCAGCAAGCCGAAGCCGCCGGCCGAACAGGTGTCGGTGTTGGGCACGTTGGAGGCGATGATCAGCGTGCCTTTTTGCAGTTGCGGGTCGACGTTGACGCGCTCGGCCGACACCGGCAGGTCGATGTACCAGCCCTTCTTGGTGCTCCAGTCCACCGCCGTGGTGGTGGTGATGGTGCGCACGCCGGCGGCAATGGCGCTCAGCGTTTGCGACGTCAGCTGCGTGCGCCCGGAAATCGGCGTCGCCGTCAAATCGTCGCGCAGGGCGTAAATGGTCTGCGTTTGCGTGCTGGCCTTGTCTGTGGTGCCGAGGAACTTGCCGGTGCCAAGCAAGACCACGCGATAGTTGTAGGCGCTGCCAAGTTCGGGCTTGACGGTGATCGGTTGCGCCACCCCAAGGCTGTCCACCAGCGTGCTCAGTTTGAACGCGCTGAGGTAGGTCGAGGTGTTGGCGCTATCGAGGTCAAAACGCCAGACATTGCCCTTGAGGTCGCCGCCGTAGACGGCCAGGCCGGTATTGTCCACCAGCGAGTTTTCAATAAAGGCGTTGATCCGTCCGAGGCCGCTCGGGTCTATGCCGGCGGCACCGGCGGTGCAGGGCGAGGTGGTGGACACGCCGTCGCAGCCGACGCCGGTGCCGATGCGGTGCAGGATGGTGCCGCTCATTGCATCGAGCACATACAGGTAGCCCTTGCCGTCACCCGGGCTGACATTGTTATAGCCGGATGAGACGATGACTATCCATTTGCCATCGGATTTGCGCTTGGTGATGATGGGGTTGCCGTAGGTCAGGCCGACGTGGCAGTCGGAGGTGTACACGCCCGGATTGGCGGTGATGTTGGCGCTGGTCTGGCAGGTGCTGTCACCGATGCCGAACTCCCACAGTGCCTTGGGCGCGAGGGGATTGGTGATATCGAGCGCGTAGTAGCCGCGGCCGCCCGAATTGAGGCCGGCCACCAGGATGGTGCGCCAGTCGTTCAGGCCGGTGCACGGCGCCGAGGTGCAGACGTCGGCGATCGCCGGCGAACCGTCGGTGGAGTAACGGTGGGCGTAGGGGTCGTTGGCCAGTTTGTACAGGTCGGGCATCACCAGGGCGGGGGTGAAGGCCCAGCGCTCCTCGCCGTTGCCCGCGTTGTTGCCGGTAAACGTGTCGTCGGTGGTGGTGGCGGTGGAAATGCCCCCGGTCTGGTAGTAGGGGTTGTTGTTGGCATCAACCTCGAAGGCATGCAAGAAGCCGTCGTTGGAGGCGATGTACACGGTGGCGCGGCGCGGCGTGCTGGGCGTCGGGAATTGCGCCGTCGGGCAGCCCGAACCGGTGCCGGTGGTGCAGGCCTTGAAGGCGGTGTAGCCGGGGTCGGTGTAAGTGAAGGTCGACGCCTTTATGTAGGCCGGCTGGGCGCTGATGATGTCGCCCATAAGGCTCTGGCGGTTGCGGTACAGGTCGGAGGCAAGGTTGCCGCCCTGCGTTTCGTTGCTGTTGTCACCGCGCAGATAGTCGACGATGGAGCTGGCGGTGGCGGCATCCTTTTTCAACTGGATCCAGGAAGTGTACTGGCCGAGTTGGGTGGGGGCGAAGTAATCCATCTGGCCATAGGGCGCCGCGCCGGTGGCGGCGGTAAGCCCGGTGCCGTCGGCGCAGTTGGTGCCCGACGAAGACGGCGGGCAAAAATGCTTCAACTTGTTGCCGCTGCCCACCGCGGCGGTGACTGTCGAGTCGGCGAGGTCCGAGGTGAAAATGACCCGGGTGGTGTGGGCGCGCGCATCGAGCAGTGCCGCCGCAGTCCACAGGTTGTTGGTCGACACAATGGCGGTGGCCGGGTCGATGGTCCGCGCCGCAATGTCGCCGGTCCAGGTCTGCGTCTGGTACTGGGCGGTAAAGGCGTAGTTGTCGCCGGCGACCGGTTGCAGGTTGGAGGTCGCCGCCGCCGCGCCGGCGCCCACCCTGGCGCGCATCGAGGACAGCGTGTCGCTCAGGCTTTGCGCCAGCTCTTCGGGGTTCTTGGCGCTGAAAAACAGCCCCCTGCCGTTGACCGCGGCATGCCACAGGTCATCGAGTGCGGTGGGGCTGTTTTGCGTCACCGAGGGCCAGTCGCAGGTGGTGGTGCCGGTGCTGCCGCCGTTGGACGAGCAGGTCGCCACGCCGGTCTTGATGCGGTAAAAATCGCCGCTGGTGAGACTGGGGTCGTCGTAGTCACTGCGGTAGGACAGGTTGCCATCCAGGCCCAGGCCCAGGGTGAAGGTCACCATGTGCTGGTGGGTGGCGATGTCCTTTTGCGACTGCGGTACGTTGTCGGTGGACACATCGACACCGGCGGCGTTGAGCGAGCCGGTGGGGCGCAGGTCGTTCTTGTAGTAATACAGCGCCACGTCGGCGAGGGTGCCCGAGGCGCCCGAGCTGCTGCCTGCGACGGTGGCGTTGCGGTTGCCGTCGTAGACGCCGTCCGAGCGCTTGGACCAGCTCGAATTGACATTGTCGACGTTGTCCATGGCGGTCATGTTTTCCTTCCAGCCATGGTTGGCGCTGCCGTCAAAGTCGGAGCTGGCGGTGGTCCAGTAGCCGTCTGTCGAGAGGATGGTGAAATTGGGCTGGCAGGATACGGTGAGCGGGTCGTCGGTATTGGGAATGCCCTTGGTCAGGTAATTGGGCGCGCCGGTAATCGATGTGCCGGCGGAGTTGGTGGTGAACTTGCCGGCGTAAATCTGCCCGACGCGCGACAGTGCCTCGCGCAGCGGCGTGCCGCCGTTGGTGGCCTGCTGGTAAAACAGGTCGTACCAGAGTTTCTTGTGCCCGCCGCTGCCGGAGGTGAAATCGCTTATTTTCAGGTACTTCTGCCCGGTGCCCGAGGTGGTCACCGGGTAGTTCGGGTTGATGGTGATAAAGCCGACGCGATAGGTGTCATCGATGGGCACAAAGGCGCGTCCGGCCGCAGTTTTCATCATCATCAGGCGGGTGCGGTAATAAGCGTACCAGTTGGCAAAATTGGTCATTTCCTCGACATAAGTGCAGGAGGCGCTGCCGGCACAGTCGACGCGGTTGAGGCTCTTGGGGTAGGTGTCGTTGCCCGGCACGATGTCGGTGCGCGCAAAACTGCCGACGCCGCTGCGCGTGTCGATGGTGCCGGCGGTGGCGACCGTGCCGTTGGTGTTCTGCGATGCGCTGACCGAGATGCCGCCGGTATTCACGCCGCCGCACACGTCATAGGTGTGTGAGCAGGTTCCGCCGGTGGTATTGGCGCCGGCGATGGTGCCGCTGCCGCTGTAATTGTAAGTGGTGGCCGAGTCGTTCCAGTTGGCGCCGCCATTCTTGGCGGTGAGGGTGATGGTGTTGCCCGAGAGGCTGGTCTTGGTGAAATAAGTGGTGTCGATGGCGGCGTAAATGGCGGTCGCGCAAGCGTTTCTGTTGGCGCTCGAATCGGTCTTCTGGCAGGCGGTATTGATCGCCGCAGAGCCGGAGGCGATGGTGACGGTGCCCGGGTTGGTGATGGCCGTGGGCGGCGGTGACGTGCCGGTCGCGGGCAGCGCGACCCGGATGTTGGTAAGGGTGAAGATGGTCGCGGTTTTGGTGACGGTAAACTTGACCTGGCCGTTGGTGACCGCCGTGGCGGTGTAGGAAAAAGTCGTGGTCGCGCCGTTCCAGGTGTTGTTGGAGGCCTTGGTGACCAGTTGCACGGTGCCGATGCTGGTCGAATTGCAATTGGCAATGCCGCTCAGCCGGGCGGTGAACGGAAAGCTCGCGCCAACGGCGGTGTTCTGGGCGTTGATGCCGTCGCAAATGGCGCGTGCCACGCCGCGCTGGTCGGTGGTTCGCGCAGAGCTGGTGCCGGTGAGATAGGTCGAATTGGTGGTGATGATGCCGCCGACGGCGACCGAAACGTTGCCGCTGCCGCCGTTATAAGTCCAGGCGGTGGTGGGCAGCAAGGCGGTGGTGGTGGTGCCGTTGGTGATGGACATGCCGCTGATGTTGAGCGCGCCGGTGGGGCTGCTCGAGGAGGGGGTGTAGTCGATGACGCCCTGGGCTGCCGCCGTGCCGGCGCCGCCGCTGTTGACGGTGCCAAGGTATTTGGGCACGGTGAAGCTGCCCAGGCGCTTGCGCTGGCAACTGCTGTAGGTGTTGTTGGTGCAGTGGCGCACATACGCGGGGAAATTGTAATCGGTGCCCGATACGGTAATCGCCACGGTCGAGGCGACACAACTGGTCAGTTCGGCGTCGGTGCAGTATTCGGTCGGCTGGATGCGGTAGTAGTAAGGCGCGCCGTTCTTGGTCTTGGTCGAGCCGCCGCTCTGGCCGTATTTGAAAATGCCATCCGGGTAGTTGTAGCCGGAGTTGGTGCGGCATTTGAGCGTGCCGGCGTAGGAGCCGGGCACGACACCCGAATACCCCGTCGAGCTGCCGGCGCCGTCGTCGGCATAAAGCGTCAGGTTGGAACCGACCGGCGTCGGAAAGGTGCTGGTGGAGGTGTCCGATGAGGAGTGGCACCACAGCCTGTCGCTATAACCGGTGAGCAGGTTCACCGTGGAGCCGGAACGGCCGATGGCGTTGGACTTGACCGTGGTCCAGCCGCTGGAGTTGCACACCCCTGCGGTGAGCGTGCCGCCGGTATTGGCACAGGTCTGCGATTGCAGGTCGGTGCCGTCATATTCGGCGCCGGGGCGGTAATAAATAGCCGGATTGTAGTACTGGGTGTTGAAATCCGGGCTCATGTAGGGCGGGTCGCCGGCGCGGCAGCTGTCCGGACTGCCGGCGATGCTGCCGCTGTCGTCGTCGCCCGAATCAAGGCAGCTCGCGCCCGAGCCCGAGTCGTTGATGTAATCGGGCGTGTAGTCCTGGTCCATCGAGCCCGAGTCATCGAGGATGAACATCAGGTTGGGTTTGACGTTGGCCGCGGCCTGCGCGAGCGGCTCGTTGTAAATGTCGGTGACCGCGCTTTGCGCGATCATGGTGGTCGCAAATGCGCCGGCCAGCACGATGGCAAGCTGGGTCAGGCGGGTGGCGAATCTCATTGCGGGTTTGGTATTCATGGCGTGTCTCCGGTTGCCCGGACCTCAGTTCATGATCGACTGGACGTAACTGGTGGTGTTGCGCGGGCCGACGATTTGCGCGGTGATGCGGTAAAACACCCGCGGCGAATCGGTGGCGGGGGTCGCGCCGGCCTGGATCGCGCCCTTGGAACTGGTATCGGCGCTGCCCGATGAAACGGTGCGGATGCAGTTGACCGCGGTGGTGGCCCCGGTCGCATCGCACATGCGGTGGATGACGTACTTGATGGTGTTGCCGGCGGCGTCGGTGGCAAGGCTGCGGTAATTGCCGCTGTTGGAACTGCCCCAGTCGAAGTCGGTCACCGCCGTGTTGGCGCCGGTGAAGTCCCAGGTCGCCCAGGCGGCGTAATAGCCGCTGGACGCATTGTTGTTCTCAAGGTTGGTGGCCACCGCAGACTGGGTGAGTATCCAGGAGCGCGCCGTTTCCAGGCCCGTGTCACCGGCCTGCGTGGCGCCCTGGCGAAAGGCGAGGTTGCCGGCAATGAGGTTGGCGGTATCCACGCCGCGCACCAGCGCAATGCCGGCGAGGGACATGGCCACCAGCACGATCAGGGCGATGAACAGCACCACGCCTTTTTGCGCGCGCTGCGGCGGATGGCGCAGGCTCATGAGGACCTCCAGATCATGTTGCGCAAGGGCACCACCGTTTCGAACACGCGGTAGTTGTAGCAGCGGTCGGGGATGGTAAAGGTGCCGCCGCTCCAGGCCATGGTGGCGGGGCTGGCGGCGCACGACTGGCCCGGATCGGGCTTGACATAGTTGCTCGATCGCGCCAGCACCGCGAGGCGCACCGCCAGCACTTGTTGCCAGGTGGCGGCGGTGGTGGGGGTGGTGTTGTCGTAGCTGTCGATGACGCCGTCATCGGCGGTGAAGCTGGCGTGGCTGACGGTGCTGTTGTCGGTGCCGTTGTCCTTGCCGTACTGTGCACGCAGGTCGACGATGTCGTTGACCAGGGTCTGCGCCGTGCCGCCGGCGGCCACCGCGAGCACATCGCTGGAAATCAGGTTGCCCCCGGAGATGGCGTAGGTGCGGCTGACCGGTGCCGGGCCGAGGTTGAAAACCAGCGCACCGGTGACATAGGTGGTGAAGCTGCCGCCGGCGGCGATGTTGTAAATCGAACTGGTCGCGGTGTCGTGCGCCAGTGTCGGGGTGGCGGTGACCGGCGTGGCGGTGAGCTGGGTCAGGGTGCAGACGTTGCTTTGCCCCACCACCAGCAGGTCGCCGCTGGTAAAGCCGTAAAAACTGTCCACCGACATGGCGGTGCCGAAGTTGGTCTGGCTTTGCTGCAGCGTCGCCGGCAGCACGCGGTCGGTGGCCGAGGCGTAGAGCACGTTGACCGAGTCGGGCAGGCCGCTCGTCTGGATGATGGTGACCGGCGTCATGTACATGGTGGGCAGGGCGCTGCTCACCGTCGGCGGCGAATAGACGCCGTTGATGGCGTAGCGGATTTGCGCGCAGCCGAACACGCCCGAGTGCGCCACGCCGGCGCCGGCCATGCGCAGGTCGCGTTCGAGGTTGTACAGGGCAAGGGTGCCGTTGACCTGGGCGCCGCCGGCGCTGGTGGTGGAGCGCTTGAAGTTTTCGTTGACCAGGTAGACCTGGGTGATGACGGTGATGCCGATCAGGCCCACCGCCATGCCGACCATCACTTCGATCAGCGAGAGGCCACGCTGTGCGATCAGTGACAGGCCGCGCTGGTACTGGTTTGCAAGACGGTTGCGCATGGCTGGCCTAGTTGCCGTTGATCTGGGTGATGGTGGTGAAATTGCGCGTCTGCGCGGCGGTGTCGGGCATTTTCCATTGCAGCGTGACCTGCACCTGGCGCACCCCGCCGGTGTTGGTGATGGTGATGGTCGGCGTGTTGGTGTTGTTGACGGTGATGCCGGGCAGGATGGCCGCCACACGGGTGCGCCAGGCCTGGCAGACGGTGTTGCTGGCGCAGGGGCTGCTCGAGCCGCTGGCGGTACTGTAATTGTCGATGTTGGCGCCGCCCGTGCCCATGTCCACCCATATGGTCCCGATGATTTCGCTGGCCAGAAAACTCGCTTCGGTGCGGTATTTTGATTCGATGGTGTTCTTGATCGATACCGCCTGCAGCCCCATCAGGGCGAGGATGCCGACCGAAAAAATCAGGATGCCCACCAGCGCCTCGATCAGCATCACGCCGCGCTGTCCCCTGGCGGGAGGGCGCGGCGGCTGTAACATCCTGGTGGCGGCTTTAGTCATGTGTCATGTCGTTCAGGAGCAGATGCGCGGATCGGTGGTGTCGGTGACGTTCGGGTCGCACAGCTTGACCGTGCCGCCGGTGGTGATGAGCACGCGCATGCAGCGCGTCTGGCCCGGGGTGGAGGCATGCTGGCAGGCGCTGAAGGTCGGATTGCTGATGTCGATCTGCGTCATGTTGGTGGTGATCGAACTGGGGCGGCCGAGGGCGTTGAAGGTGATCACGCCGGCGGTGGTGGCGGTGACTGCCGCCCTGGGCGAGCCCTCGCTGCCGGCTTTTTTCTGGATGATCTGCGGCGCCGTGGTGTCCGAGGGCGCAATGTCGCAGGCACTGGTCGGCGCGGCAAGGCTCACCACCCAGTCAACGCCGGTGGTCGACACGGCGCAACTGCTGGTCAGGTCGGAAACCAGCTGGAAGCGCACCAGGCCGTTGCGCCGTACCGCCTCGGCGCGCGCCAGGTTGAGGCCCGAGAGCAGCGTCTCGCTCATGGTGCGTACCTGCGCATTCATCAGCCAGGTGCTCATGCTCGGAATGCCTATGCCGAGCAAAATGGCCATGATGGCCACGCCTATCATGACCTCGATCAGGCTCATGCCCCGGTATCGGCGCAGGCTGGCGTGGTGCATCTAGCAGCTGCCTTTCTTGGTCAGCCAGCAACTGGCGTTGCTGGCGTAACCGGCGGCGGCCATGGTGGTGCTGGCGGTGACCGTGGTGGCGCGGGTGTTCGATTCGTTCACGGTAAAGGCGATGCCACTCATGCCGTTATCGCCACCGGCACCGGCGCCGCCGGTGGCGGTGGCGGTATAAGTGCTGGCGGTGCCGGTGCACGAGTAGGTGAAGTACTTGAGCTGGCCGGTGGGTGTGGCGGTATTGAGCGTGGTCGGCATGGTGGCGCCGCAGGTGGTGCCGGCGCTGACGTAAGTGCGGTTGTCCTGGAAGTACTGCTCCATCTTGATGCGCAGGTCGGCGAGGGTGGAATGCGCTTCGGTGAACTTGCCGCGGCGGATGTAATCGGTATAGGCGGGCAGGGCGATGGCCGAGAGGATGCCGACGATGGCGACGACAATCATCAACTCGAGCAGGGTAAAGCCCCGCTGGTGGCCTTGCTGGTGAGCTTGAAGGCGGCGCGCTTGGTAGAGGTAGCTTGACATGGACATGGCAAATCCCTTTTTGGTGGTGTGATGATATGAAAACCGGCGGGCTGGGCGCAAACCTGCCGGACGAATGGCGGCTGTAGCAGAATGAACGGCGCTGGCAGCCGATTCTAGCGGAAATAATTCACGCTTTTGCCCCCTTGCCAGACTGCGCGACGTGGGTTAGACAAAGTCCAGACTGGCGGTTAGACTTGTGACATTGCAATGACAGTCGTGGACAGTTTTGGACAAGACCGCCGCCAACATGAATACCGGCCCGCTGAAACAAAATTCCGCCCAGGCGGACGCGGGCGCACTGCCCCCGTGCAAGCGCGAAGCACTGGCCGTCATGCTGCGTACACATGGTGTGCTGCCGACGCACCAGCGCCTGGAAATCGCGCAGGTGATGTTCGAGCGCGAGCAGCACCTGTCGGCCGACCAGGTCCTCGCCCGCGTCAACGTGCTCAACGCCGAGACCTCCAAGGCCACGGTCTACAACACGCTCAGGCTGTTTGTCGAAAAGCGCCTGATCCGCGAATTGATCGTCGATCCGTGCAAGGTTTTTTACGACTCGAACGCCGGCGACCATCATCATTTTTACGACGTCAGCAGCGGACTGCTGACCGACATTCCCGCCGACCAGGTGCGCCTGCAAGGCCTGCCGCCGCTGCCCGATGGCATGGTGGCCGACGGTGTGGACATCATCATCCGCACCCGTCCGCGCGACTAGCGCGGCTCAGAAATCCCCGTCATTCCCGCGAATCCCGCTCCGGGGACTAGAGCGGGAATCCATTTTGGATTTACCCTGAACGTCAAGGTGGATTCCCGCGTTCGCGGGAATGACGGGGCGGGGATTGTTCAGTGTTTTCCTGCATCGGCATTGCTGCGGTCTTTCCGGCTGACGTTCCGCTGCCGGGGTTCTGCTCTGATAGGCCTTGAGATATAATGCCCGGCTGTAATGCCGATGTAGCTCAGTTGGTAGAGCAACGCACTCGTAACGCGTAGGTCACCAGTTCGATTCCGGTCATCGGCACCATTTTTTCGCGTTTGCATCGCCGCGCCATCCGGCGCGGCGGCGCCGGGCGCGGTTCGCATCGGACTTCGGGAAGGGAATCCAGTGCTCAATCTGTTCGGCGGCGGCAAGCCGGATCACCCGATGGCCGACCCCAAGGAAGCCAGGCGCATCCTTGAGGACCTGCCCGCCAATGATGCGTTCAAGTCGACCGAAGAGCTGACCAACTGGCTCGAGTCGGTGGGCGGCGCGGAGGGCTTCAAGCCCGAGCACCGCGCGCAGCTGCTGCTGCTGCTCGACGAGGCGGCGCAACTGCACGTGCGCAAACTTTCGCGTGACTACCTCGGGGCGGTACGGCCGCCAAAATTCCAGGAAAACCGCCTGTGGACGGCGGTGTTCGCCTACTGGCGCCAGGCGGCGATAGCGCTTGCCACCTGCATCGACTTGTACGCCACCGGCGCCAAGGGCGGTGATGCGTTAAAGAACGTCATGCCGCTGCTCGCCGTGCGCGCCATGCGCGCCCTCGCGGCGCAGTTGAAATGGCAGTCCTTTCGTTACGGACCGGTGGACGCCGCACGGTGGGGCATCCTGTACAAGATTTACGCCCTCACCGAGGCGCGCAAGTTTGCAACGACTAAAACACAGGTCTATCCGGCGGTGCCCGGCGATTCCTCGCCAGAGCTCGAATTGTTCAAGGCGGTGATGTTCAGCGCCTCCTCGCCCGACAGCCTGCTGCCGCTGGAAATCGAGTTGATGGAGCGGCTGGTTGCGCACTATGCGCCGGGTTTTTCCCTGCTCGGGCAGCCGCCCGGGGCCACCTACTGGTGCGACCTTGCCGGCACGGTTGCGCCACTGCGCCTGATCAAACCGCCGCCGCCGTCGCCGACGCTGCGTTATTTTTCCACCGGCAAGGCGGTGACCGAAATCGCGCAGCTGCGCCAGTCGATCACTTCGTCCGGGGCGGTGCCCTCCGGCGTCAACCTGGGCGGAAACTACGAAGCCGAGTTGGTGCTCGATGCGCTGGATCACATCGCGCTGTATTGGTCGTCCACACCGCCGGAGCGCAAGGCGCCGCGCCACCAGGTCAAGTCGCGCCTCACCGTCAGCCACGGGTTTGACGGCCTGATGGACGCGCTCGATGACTCGTCCGACCTGGATTTCGATTTGTCGAACGAAGAGAGCTGGATTGTGCAGAACGTCAGCACCGGCGGATTCGGCGCGATGATCCCGCAGCTCAAGGGCGACTGGGTGAAAATCGGCTGCCTGCTCGGCTTGCAGCCAGAGGGCGGGAAAAACTGGGTGGTAGGCGTGGTGCGGCGCATGAGCCGCGACAACGCGCAGCAGGCCTCGGTGGGCATACAGACGCTGGCCAAGTCGGCGGCGCCGATCCGCCTGCACATGGAAAACGGTTTGTCCGGCGGTGGAGAGGCCGACGCGGTGGGCATCCTGCTCGATCCGGCGTCGCTGGCGACCAGCGCCGAAGCCCTGGTGGTGCTGCACGCCGGCGCCTGGGTGCCGGGGCAGAACCTCGAGGCCGAGGCGGGCGGCGTCAGCCTGGTGTTGATGCCCATAGGCGTGGCCGAGCGCGGCGACGACTACGAACTGGTGCGCTTCCGGCAGATGATTCGCGATACGGAATAGGGGAACGCTTTACAAGTCCGTCATTCCCGCGAAAGCGGGAATCCACCTTGATGTAAAGCGTGGATTCATTGAGTCAAAATGGATCCCCGCTCCCCGATTAAAGCGTTCGAGGACAAGCTTCGCGGGGATGACGGCGGGCAGGTTTCCGGGGTTTCCCTACGCCAGCACCTTCCTCAGCCATACCGCGATATCGCCGATCTCTTCCGGGCAGACCGAATGCGGCATGCGGTAGGCGTGCCACTCCAGCGCGTAGCCCAGTTGTTCGAGCAGGGCCCGCGACTGCGCGGCGCGGCTCATCGGGATCACCGCATCGTCCGTGCCGTGGGCCATGAAAACCGGCAGCCCCGCATTCATTGCATGCGCCTCGGCGGCGAGCTTGCCGGCCATCGGCACGTAAGTGGACAAGGCCATGATGCCGGCGATGCGCTCGGCATGGCGCAGGCCGGTGTGCAGCGCAATGGCGCCGCCTTGTGAAAAGCCGGCCAGCACAATGCGCCGCGCCGCGACGCCGCGGGTTTTTTCCCGTGCCATCAGGGTTTCAATCGCCGCCTGCGAAGCGCGCACACCGGCCTCGTCCTCGCGCCGTATGGCGTTGTCGGAAATGTCATACCAGGCGGGCATCACATGGCCGTTGTTGATGGTCACCGGCATTGCCGGCGCATTGGGGAACACATAGCGCACGGCGATGCCGCCAAGGTCGATTTCCGGGACGATGGGGGCGAAGTCATTGCCGTCGGCGCCAAGGCCGTGCAGCCAGATGACACTGGCCGTTGGCGAGGGGGCGGTTTCGATTTCTATGGTCTGCAGTCGTGCTGCGTTCATGCCGGCTTTCTCCGTTTGATGCCCGGCGCCCGCTCGGCCCGGTAGGAGGCGAAGCGGCGCGAGGCGAGGTAAATGAGGGCGTTGAAAACAAGTTGCAGCGAGAGCGCCAGCGCAAAGGCGGCGGCGATTCCGAGCGGCTCGAAGGCGAGGGCGAGGACGTAGCAAAACAGGCAAAAGCCGTACATCGTCCCGGTCAGCGCGCGCATGAAGGCAATGGCGCCGGCCTTGCCCTGTTGCGCGAGGATGAACGAGGCGAGCACCGAGGTTGCGACCGGGAAGGGCGTCAGCAGTCCCGACAATTGCGGCCCGAGCAGTTGCGCGAGCCCGGTCAGTACCAGCGTCAGCGTCATCGCCGCCAGCATGCGCAGCGGCAGGTCAAAGCGGGCGACGGCAACGGCGACGGCGACACCGGCAAGCGTTTGCGCTTGCTGGCGCGGCAGCAGCCAGTGCGCCAGGGCAAAGCTGGCAAGGGCGAGCAGCAGCGCCGACTCGGCGCCAAGCGGGATGCCCATGAGCAGCGCGGTAAGCAGGGCGTAGGTGAGCGTGGCCAGCAGCAGCGCGGTGACCCAGCCGCGGCGCGTCGCCACCCAGGCATAGGTGAGAAAAAATGCCGCACTCGAAGCCAGTCCCGCCAGCGCCGCCACCGATGCGTTGGCGGCGAAGCCCTCGCCCTGCTCGATGGCAAAAAACAGCAGCACCGGCCCGGTTGACACCGGCAGGCTGGTGAGCACGCCGCTGGCGCGATTACCCCAGCGCCGCCCGGCCAGGGTGACCAGCGCGACCAGCAGCGGCGAGAGGCTGAGTTTGAGCAGCAATAACACTATCTGGCCGGGCGTATGGCCGACTTCGGGCGAAAGGCCTTTACCACCTGCTCGTGCGTTTCGATGTACGGCCCGCCGATGAGGTCGATGCAATAGGGCACGGCGGCGAAAATGCCCGGCACCAGCGCCTTGCCCTCGGCGTCCTTGAGGCCCTCGAGGGTTTCGCGGATCGATTTGGGCTGGCCGGGCAGGTTGATGATGAGTGACTTCTTGCGTATCACCGCCACTTGTCGCGACAGGATTGCCGTGGGCACAAAGCGCAGGCTGATCTGGCGCATTTGTTCGCCAAAGCCGGGCATCACGCGATCGCCCACGGCGAGGGTGGCCTCCGGCGTCACGTCGCGCAGCGCCGGCCCGGTGCCGCCGGTGGTGAGCACGAGGTGGCAGCCGATGCGGTCTACGAGGTCGGCGAGGGTCGATTCGATCAGCGGCTGCTCGTCGGGGATGAGGCGTTTTTCCGTGCGCCAGGGCGAGGCGATGGCCTCGCCAAACCAGGCTTCGAGCGCCGGGATGCCCTCGTCCTTGTAGACGCCGCCCGCGGCGCGGTCGCTGATCGAAACCAGGCCGATCAGCAGCGTTTCACTCATGGGTGTCATTCATCGTGTTCATCGTTTTTCCCATCATGCAATTCTTCCCCGGTCGCCGCCTGGCGCGCGTCGCGCAGCAGGCGGAACAATTCGCGGTACGACTTGGGCGGCTTGTTGCGCGCCTTTTCCTCGCGCGTGTTGCGGATCAGCGCGCGCAGGCGCTGCGTGTCGGTGCCCGGGTGCGCGGCGACGTATTCGGCGAGCGCGCCCTCCTCGGCGATCAGCCGCTCGCGCCAGTTCTCCAGTTGGTGCAGCTCGACCGCCTGTTCGCGCGAATGGCGTTTCCATACCGCCAGGGCGTCGCGGATCGGCTGCGGATCGACCTGGCGCATCAGCCGGCCGATGTATTGCAGCTGGCGCTTGCGTCCGCCGTGGGCGCTGATGCTGCGCGCGTCGGTGGTGGCGATGCGCAGCTTTTCGGGCAGTATGGGCGCGATACTGGCGAACTTGGCGTCGGTCAGTTCGACGATCTCGGTGCCCAGCGCCTGCAGCGCCAGCATGTCGCGCTTGACCTGGCTCTTGCTCGGGCCGCTGTAGTCGTCACCCCCGTCCTCGTCCTCCTGCTCGTCCAGCGCTGAGATGTGCTTGTTCATGCTGTTATGATAACGGCTTTTCGCCGCCCCCTCCCCAGGCAAATCCATGGCAAAAACCCGTTTTGGCTACAGCAACGACTCCCTGCGCGAGATCGCGCGCGACGGACTGGCGCTGGCGCGCGCGCAAGGCGCCAGTGATTGCGAAGTCGAGGTGTCAGAGGGGTACGGCCAGACCGTGACGGTGCGCAAGGGCGAAGTCGAGAACATCGAATACAACCGCGACAAGGGTTTCGGTGTCACCGTCTATGTCGGGCAGAAAAAAGGCTACGCGTCCAGTTCCGACATGACGCAGCAGGCGATACGCGACTCGGTTGAAAAGGCGCTGACCATCGCGCGCTTTACGGCCAGCGACGAGGCGGCCGGCCTCGCCGATCCGGCATTGATCGCCACCGCCGGGTCGATACGCGACCTTGACCTTTACCATCCCTGGGACCTGCCGGTGGAAAAGGCCATTGCACTGGCGCAGGAATGCGAAGCCGCGGCCTTTCGACTCGACAAGCGCATCAGCAACTCGGAGGGTGCGAGCGTTTCCTGCCAGGCCGGGCAGTTTGTCGCGGCCAACAGCGCCGGTTTCATGGGCGGTTTTTCCAGCACCCGCCAGTCGATGTATTGCGCGGTGATCGCCGAGCAGTCGGGCAAGATGCAGCGCGACGACTGGTATGCGCAGGGGCGCGCCGCGCGCGACCTGCCGTCGCCGGCCGCAGTCGGCGATTACGCCGGACGGCGCACCCTCGCCAGGCTCAAGTCGAGGAAAATCGGCACGCGCCAGGCGCCGGTGCTGTTTGAGGCGCCGATCGCCAGCGGCCTGATCAGCCACTTTGTCTCGGCGGTGAGCGGCGGCAGCCTGTATCGCAAGTCCTCTTTCCTGCCCGACAGCCTGGGCAAGCAGGTGTTCTCGGCCAAGGTCAACCTGCGCGAAGAGCCGCACCTGAAAAAAGGCCTGTCCAGTTCGTATTTTGACGACGACGGCGTGGCGACACGGCCGCGCGACGTGGTGAAGAAGGGCGTGGTCGAGGGTTATTTCCTCTCCACTTACTCGGCCAGAAAACTCGGCATGCAAACCACCGGCAACGCCGGCGGCAGTCACAACCTGATTCTCGCGCCGGGCACCCTCAACCTCGATGCCATGCTGCGCGAAATGGGCACCGGCCTGCTGGTCACCGAATTGATGGGGCAGGGCGTCAACATGGTCACCGGCGATTACTCGCGCGGCGCCGCCGGTTACTGGGTCGAGGGCGGGAAGATCGCCTACCCGGTCGAGGAGATCACCATCGCCGGCAACCTGCGCGACATGTTCCTCGACTTCGCCGCCATCGGCAGCGACGTGCTGGTGCGCGGTTCGCGCTCCTCGGCTTCCATCCTCATCGGCAACATGACCATCGCCGGCAACTAGTAAATTCGGCTCCCCGTCATTCCCGCGAAAGCGGGAATCCATGGGGTTGGGTTTATACCGAAGCGACGAACCCCATGGGTTCCGGGTGCAGCTACGCAGCCCCGGAACGACGGGAGTTTTCGAAAGCAAGTGCCATTCAAATGTGGTACGGCTACATTGATACGCAAGCCTGAAATTCAGTCCGGCACCACCACCGGATCAAGACCCTGCACGGCAAGTGCGCGCCCGGCCGGCACGCACAACATGTTGCGCGAGGCGAGCTTGTCAAACAGGTTGTCCGTGCGCCCGTGGAAATTGTCCGGGTTGAAATACGGCGGGAAATGCCAGTACATGCGGTAGCCCATCGCGGCGACGCATTTGATCAGTGATGCGACTTTTTCGGTGCGGTCGTTTTCAACGTAAAGCAGCGGTCGGTGGCGCGCAATGGTCGCCTGCGCACCGTTCAATACCGCCTCTTCCATGCCCTCGACATCAATCTTGATCAGGTCGCAGCGCGCCAGCGCAAGTTCGTCAATGCACATCAGCGGTACCGCTTCGCCTTCATGCCATTCGCCCAGCGCCATGCCGCCAAAGTTGTTCTCGCGCGCGTAATCGGGTGTGTCTATGTTGATGCGGCCCTGCCGCTCGCCCAGCGCCGCCTGTGTGGCGTGCACGTTGACCAGGCTGTTCAAGGCCATGTTCGCGCAAAGTGTCTGAAAAACCACGCGCTGCGGTTCGAAGGCATGGACGCGCCCGCTCGCGCCGACCGCCCGCGCGAAAAACAGCGTCAGCCCGCCCAGGTTCGCGCCGGCGTCTATGACCACTGCACCGGGGGAAATAAACTGCGCCAGCAGGTCGGCCTCGTGCTGGCTGTATTCGCCGTAGTACTCCAGCGCCCGGCCGATGTACTGGTCCCGGGTATTGAACAGCATCAATCCGTAGCGGCATTGGCCGAGGCGGTTGAAACCCTCCGTCACGGTTTCGGTTGTGCCCGCCGGCCGTGCGCCAAGCGCACCCAACAGCCGTCGCAACAGGCTCATGCCCTGCTCGCCGGAGGTTGTTGCGGCGGGGCCAGCATCTGCGCCGCTTTATCCAGCAGTTGTGGCCAGGGCGTGTCGCCGCCCTTGCGTAGCAGGCGCACCGACGGGTACCACGGGCTGTCATTGCGATCGAGCATCCAGCGCACCGCCGCCGGTTCATTGAGCAGCAGCAGCGTGGTGCGGGCAAGGGCGCCGGCGAGGTGCGCGACCGCAGTGTCGACGCAGACGATGGTATCGAGCGCGGCCAGCGCCGTCGCGGTGTCATCAAAGCTGCCGAAGCCCGAGCCGGCATCAATGCCGCCGTGTTGCAGCAGCAGCGCGCCTTCGTCGGCACTGATGTCCTTTTGCAGGCTGACCAGGCGCACGCTGCCGGCGAGGGGGCTGAAGGCTTCGAGCAGTTGTGCCAGTGCCAGGCTGCGGCGTGGATCAAATGTGCTGGCGCGCCAGGCGATGCCGACCAGGTGTTTGCCGTCTGCTTTCCAGCCGGCGCGCAGTGCCGTCACACGCGCCGCGTCGGCGGCGAGATAAGGTGCGTGCGGCAGGATTTTGGCCGACATGCCAAGCAGGAACGGCAGGCTCAGCAGCGGGGCGTGGCAATCAAAATCCGTTGTTTGCGGCGGCTGGTTGTTCGCTGGCATCACTTCCGGCGCTCCGGGCATGCGGCGCACCAGCGCCATCAGCGGCGGCGGGCATTCAAATGCACAGGCGCTGCTGCGCGCCCTCATCGCCGGCAAAAAGCGCAGGTGCTGGATGATGTCGCCAAAGCCCTGTTCCCAGTGCACCAGTACGCGTTGCCCCGCCGTCCCGTCCCAGCGCGGCAGCGCCAGGCGGTGCGGATAAAGCGTGGCGGCGTTGGGCAGGGCGAAGCGCGCTTCATTTTCACGCCACGCCTCTTCCATGCGGCCCAGTGCGAGCAGCGACTGCGCGCGGTTATTGCGGGCGATGAGCAGTGTGCCATTGAGGTCGAGCGCGCTGTCATAGCAACGCAGCGCTTCGGCATGGCGGTTCTTGTGTGCGGCGGCATCGCCCAGGCCGACCCAGGCCGGGGCGAACTGCGGTGAGCGCGCGAGCGCGTCCTGAAAACTCAGTTGCGCGGCGTCGGTTTCACCCAGCGCCAGTTCGCAATAGCCGCGATTGACCAGCAGGCCGGGGGTGGCGGCGGCACCGATCAGCTGCTCGTAAGCGGTGCGCGCCGCGGCATGCTCTCCGGCATCGAACAGCCGGTCGGCCTGCGCTTTTGTCATGGGGGCTGAGGCCGTGGCGGCCGATTCAGGCACCTGCGTTTTTCGGTCGCCGTTTTTTCGTCCGCAAAGTGCGGCGAGCAGGCGCGAGAACATCGCAGCGGTCAGCGAAACACCGGACCGCAGGCCCAGGCCACCAGCGAGCGGCGTGTTCCGGATGCCACCGGGGTGACGCGATGGGCGAGGTAAGACGGAAAAAACGTCGCCGCCCCCATGGCGCGCGCTTCGTGCATCGCCGGTGCGTTGACGAACTCCAGTGCGCCGCCGGTGTAATCGTCGTTGCCCGAGAGTTGTATGGTCATCGACAGCTTGCGCGTGCTGGTCGCGCCCGGGCCAAGGTCCATGTGCCAGTCAAAATGCTGCTCCGGGCCGTAGACCGTGAATTGCAGGGCATCGACAAAGCCGGTGAGCTCAAAGCCGTAATGGCGCGCCGCCTGGCTGAACAGCGCGCCCAGTTTGTGGAACAGCCAGTGGGTTTGCGCCGCCGGTTCTATCCAGGCGATATGGCTGACGCGGTAGGCCGCCTCGCCCAGTTCAACGCGGCCGTCGGTGCGCGGCAGGGCCTCGCCCAGGCCGATGACCATGCGGCACTCCTCGGGCGAGAGCGCGCCGGCATACAGTTGTATGGTCTGCAGCGCGTCGTTGCCGCCGACGGCGTGGCCCGCCTTGAACGGGTCTATGCCGGGCTCCCAGCCCAACGCCAGTGCGCCATTGGCGTCGGGCTCGACACGGGTCGGGAAGGTGTAGACGAAATCCTGCATGGTGGGCGGGGACATGGTCGCTTGGCCGATATTGGTTGCCTTAGTGTAGCAAAGGCCCGGCAGGGCAGAGTGCGCCAGGCACTGGTCGGTCGCACGGCGGGTCTGGGCGGAGGGGCAGTCTCGCCTTGGCGTACTTGCGCATAAGTGGTTGAAACTCACTATAATTAAAACGTAATAGCTTTACATGTACCATTCCCGTAGTAACGATCAGCACTCATTCCTGAGGAGGATATTGTGGATAGACGTTCCTTTGTAACCAAAGCAGGTCTTGGCGCCGCAGCGGCAGCGCTCGCCTCACAAGCCGGCGCGCAGGCGCCTGCGGCGGCACCGGCCGCGGCCGGCGGTGGCCCGGTTGTTTCGTGGCGCATGGCGGCAAGCTGGCCGAAAAGCCTGGACACATTGTTTGGCGGTGCGGAACGCGTTGCCAAACTGGTGTCCGACGCAACCGGCGGCAAGTTCAACATCAAGGTGTTCGCTGCCGGTGAAATCGTCGGCGGGCTGCAGGTGCTCGATGCCGTCCAGGCCGGCACGGTTGAGTGCGGCCACACCGCGGCTTATTACTATTTCGGCAAGGATCAGACTTTCGCCTTCGGCACCTCGATTCCGTTCGGCCTCAACGCGCGTGCGCATTATGCGTTCATGGAACACGGCGGCGGCCTCGAGCTGATGCACGAATTCTACAAGGACTACAACGTCCTCAACTTCCCGGCCGGCAGCACCGGCGCGCAGATGGGCGGCTGGTTCCGCAAGGAAATCAAGTCGGTGGCCGACTTGAAGGGCCTGAAAATGCGTATCGGTGGCACCGGCGGGCAGGTGCTGGCCAAACTCGGCGTGGTGCCGCAGCAGATCGCCGCCGGCGACATCTACCCGGCGCTGGAAAAAGGCACCATCGATGCGGCCGAGTGGGTCGGCCCCTACGATGACGAGAAGCTCGGCTTTTACAAGGTGGCCAAGAACTACTACTACCCGGGCTGGTGGGAGGGCGGTGCCGGCACCGACCTCATTGTCAACCTCAAGGCGTGGGCGTCGCTGCCAAAAGACTACCAGGCCATTTTGCACACCGCCTGCTCCGAGACCTACCTGTGGATGCTGTCCAAGTACGACGCGGTCAATCCGGGGGCATTGAAGCGCCTGCTCGCCAATGGCGTGAAACTGGCGCCGTTCCCGCAATCGGTCATGGATGCGTGCTTCAAGGCTTCGGAGGAACTCTACGCCGAGGTTGCCGCTAAGAACGCCAAGTTCAACAAGATCTACGTGCCGTGGAAGAAATTCCGCGAAGAGCAGATCCAGTGGGGCTCGATCGCCGAGGGCCGCTTCGACGGCTTCATGGTGTCGACGCAGCGAAAAGCGCCGGCTGCGAAGAAGTAGTTGTCACCCGCGCGGGCCCGCCACGGGTCTCGCGCGACGCAGTAAAACAAAACCCCGCCTGGCGCGGGGTTTTGTTTTTCCAACGGCGACGCACGCCGGCTAGTTCTTGCCCGCCGCCGCTTTGCCACCGGCACCCGGCGCAGGTTCGGCCGGTTTGTCCGCCTCCTTTTCATCCGTGCCTGAGTTCGAACCACCCATCAGCGGTGCCTCTTCGGGTTCGGTTGACTCGGCCGGCATTTCGATGCGGATCTGGTCGGTATTGACGGTCGCCTGTTTCTTCAGTCCGCCGGTGACGATACCGGGGAAGGCGATGATCAGCGCCACCATAAGGCACTGGATCAGGACAAAGGGCACCGCACCCCAGTAGATCTGCCCGGTGGTGACACGGGCCGTCAGCTTGCCCGTTTGCTTGTCGATATAGTCCTTGTTCGCCGCCACGCTGCGCAGGTAAAACAGGGCAAAGCCGAACGGCGGATGCATGAACGAGGTCTGCATGTTTACCCCGAGCAGGACGCCGAACCAGATCAGGTCTATGCCCAGCTTGTCCGCCACTGGGCCGAGCAGCGGGATGACGATGAAGGCGAGTTCAAAAAAATCGAGGAAAAACGCCAGCACGAAAATCAGGATGTTGACGACAATCAGAAAGCCCAGTTGCCCGCCGGGCAGGCCGATGAGAAGATGCTCGACCCAGAGGTGACCGTCGACGCCGTAAAAGGTCAGGCTGAACACGCGCGCGCCGACCAGGATGAAGACCACAAACGAAGTCAGCTTGGCGGTGGTGTCCATCGCCTGGCGCAGCAGGGAAAAGGACAGGCGCCGCCGCGCAATGGCCATCAACAGGGCGCCGGTGGCGCCCATCGCCCCGCCTTCGGTCGGCGTTGCCACGCCGAGAAAAATGGTGCCGAGCACGAGAAAAATAAGCGCCAGCGGCGGAATCAGCACGAAGGTGACGCGCTCGGCGATGCGCGACAAGAGGCCGAGCTTGAGCACGTGGTTGATCACCGCCGCGACAAACGCCACGCCCGCGCCGACCCCGGTCGAGACGACCAGCAGCTCGTCCAGCGGCGCATCCGGCGCATAGTAGTACTTGGAAAAAGTGACGGCCACCACCACGGCGACCACCACCTGCACCGCCAGCGAAGTGACGCCGCTGCCGCCATCGGCTTCGCGGAAGGTGCGCGCCTCGGGCGGCAGCGCCGGTGCCCAGCTGGGTTTGAATACGGCGATGCCGATCACGAACAGGGCATACAGGCCGGCCAGGCACAGGCCGGGCACAAAGGCGCCGGCATACATGTCGCCCACCGACTTGCCCAATTGGTCGGCCATCACGATCAGCACCAGCGAGGGCGGGATGATCTGCGCCAGCGTGCCCGAGGCGGCGATCACGCCCGAGGCGAGGCGCCGGTCATAGCCGTAACGCAGCATGATGGGCAGCGAAATCAGTCCCATCGAAATGACCGAGGCCGCCACCACGCCGGTGGTCGCGGCGAGCAGCGCGCCGACGAAAATAACGGCAAGGGCGAGGCCGCCGCGCAACGGGCCGAACAGTTGTCCGATGGTGTCGAGCAGGTCCTCGGCCATGCCGCTGCGCTCGAGTATCAGCCCCATGAAGGTGAAAAACGGCACCGCCAGCAGGGTATCGTTGGACATCACCGCCCACAGGCGTTGCGGCAGCGCCTGGAAAAAGACCGGTTGCAACAGGCCCAGTTCGATGCCGACGATACCGAAGAAAATACCGTTGGCGGCCAGCGCAAACGCCACCGGGTAGCCCATCAGCAGGAGCACCACCAGCGAGCCGAACATGATCGGCGCCATGTTGTTTGTCAGGAGTTCGATCATGCAGCTTCTCCCCGTTCGCGACGCAACTCCGCGGCGAGCAGTTCTTCGGCGGTGGGACCGGCGTCTTTCTCGCTCGGGTCGGGCGCCAGTCCTTGCAGGAAGGCGGCGCGCTTGATCAGTTCGGACAGGCCTTGCAGAACCAGCAGCAGGAAACCGACCGGCAGCATCAGCCGGCCGGGCCACACCAGCAGGCCGCCGGCATTGGCCGATAACTCGTTGGAGCGATAGGCGTCAAGGAATACCGGCCAGGACAGCCACATAATGGTGAGCGCCATCGGCAGCAGGAAAAACAGCGTGCCGAGAATGTCGATCCAGGTCTGCGCGCGTTTGGACATCATGCCGGTGACCACGTCGATGCGCACGTGTTGATTGTGCAGCAGGGTGTAGCCGGCACAGAACAGGAACACCGCCGAGAACAGGTACCACTGCAGTTCCAGCCAGGCGTTGGAGCTGATATTGAAGGCATAGCGGACGACGGCATTGCCGGCGCTGATCAGTACGGCAACGAGGATCAGCCAGTAGGTAAGCTTGCCGACGCGCTCGTTCAATGCGTCGATCAGCCGTGAAACAGTCAATAATGCCTTCAAGGTTTCCTCCTCCTGTTACCTTGTTCTGCCTGGTCGGCAGCGTGGTTTGCGGCATACCGCTTTATATTGCCCCGCTGCTCTCCAACACCGGGGCGGATGAATTCTCGCCTATCAGGCCGGATTTGCATAGGTATTTCGCCGCGCCCGATGCCGCTCCGAAGGTGTGTGATGCGCCACCCGGCACGGGTATAATCCTGCCTCTGCGGTCACCCGCCACGGCGGCAATGCGCCGCTCGATTAAGCCGTCTTCCTCCCCGCATGTCTGAACTCGATAAGCTGAAAATCAACCGCAATAGCACCGTGCGCGGTAGTCGCGGCGGCAGCCGGCGCTGGCCGTATGTCCTGGCTGTTCTTCTTGTGGCGCTTGGCGCCGGTGCGTGGTATTCCGGTCGCCTGGGCGGCATCGTCACCATCGAAACCGCGGCCGTGGTCAGCGCCTATCCGTCGCAGGCGCTTGCCCGGATCAATGCCACCGGCTATGTCGTTGCCCAGCGCAAGGCGGCGCTGTCCTCCAAAGCCACCGGCCGCCTCGAGTGGCTGGGCGTGCTTGAGGGAAGCAAGGTGAAGAAGGGCGAGATCATTGCGCGACTGGAGAACCGCGATGTCAGTGCCAGTCGCGAGCAGTCCCTCGCCAGCGTCAGGGTGGCCGAGGCCAATGTCGAGCAGGGGCGCAGCGAATTGCTCGACGCCGAGGCCGGCTACAAGCGTTCGCTTGACCTGGTCGGCAAGAAATTCATCGCCGAAAGCGCGCACGACGC
>CAMAWC010000050.1 GCA_945861875.1 Bordetella parapertussis | reverse complement strand
CATGCAGGTCCTTGATCACAGCATCCAAGTCGAGGGTCTTGAACTCCTCGGCGTAGTTGAACTCCTTGCCCATGGGGTCGGACAGGGGCGAGTTCTGGTGCAAGATCTTCAGGTTCAGTTGATTCGGCCACCAGTCTGCGTTCGTTGTGGCTCCAGCCACCGTGTGTTTGTGAGCGCCGCTCATTACTGGGCACTTGGCTTCGGTTGACATGATTCTCTCCTTTGGTTGTTTGCAACAATAAATGGGCCCACCGATAAACTCAGATGAAAACATACTCGCATTTCAAGATCTGACTTTCATTAATTAGCTATCAGCGCGGCAGGTCTGAACTGCCCATCCGGAATTCGTCCACGGCGCGCGCGCACTGGCGGCCTTCGCGTATCTGCGCGCGCACCGAGGCGTTGACCAGAGCCGCGCAAGGGTTTCAAGGGATAGTTTAGATACAATAGGGTGTGGGTGGCGAATTGCTACTTCAGGCCGCCACCGGAAAGCGAAACAGCCCGCGACAATGGCCGCGCCATCCTTAGCGGCCCCATTGCGAACGCGATGCGACGACTACTGCGACCACAGTACGGACTGCGCCTGCCAATCCAGTGGCATGACCCGGCGCAGCACGCTCTCCAGATTGACCGCGACATCGGGATTGGCGAGCAGTGGCTCCACAACTGCCGGGGCCAGCAGCGTCAAGCGCAGCAAGCGCCGGGCCTGCGTTACGTCGATGCCTTCGGCAGCGGCAATGTCAGTGATCGACCGAAACTTGCCTTCATCGAGCAAGCGCTGCCAGTAGTGCGCCAGCCCCAACGCCCGGATCAAGGGCGTGTTCTGCGCCGCCTTGCGCTTGGTGCGCTCTGCTGCGGCCTCCAGCGTAAACGCCTGCGGCGCATCCAGTGGCGTGATGATTTCCCGGCGCACACCGCGTTTGACCAGCGTCCAGGGGATGAAGGTTTCCATCTGCCCCCCGCCCGCCGGGCTGGGGATCGGGTAGGTCACCGGTTTGCCGGTCAGCACGCCTTTGTCCATTTTTGCCATTTGGCGTCCTATTCGAAGTTGGTGATGATGTCGCGCTGAGCCTGCCAGTCCACCGGCAGCGGGTTGCACTGGAACCACATCAGGGTCAGTCGCCGGGGCTGGCGACCGGCCATCAATTGCTCAATGATGTCCGGGTGTCGGCGCATCGGGTGGCGCCTACCGGCGCCACCGCGCCCTGCAAGGGCAATTCCCCCGCCGGGTAGAGCGCAGCACCATCGCCTGGAAACCGTCGCCAGTCGGGCATTTCCAGCCATCCCCCAAATAGACTTCAGATAAGCAGCCTTGCCACTCAAACTCCATATGTTCCTTTTATTCGTCATATATTTGTATTTGACGAATAAATGGAACATACTCCCGTTGCGATGACCCCCAACACTCAAACTGCCCGCGTCCTCACACTCGCCCGCGAGAAAGGCATCCTGCGCGCAGGCGACCTTGCGGCCGCAGGCATTCCGCGCGTCGTCCTGACACGCCTCACCGGCATCGGCCAGCTCGAGCGGCTCGGTCGCGGTCTGTATCGTCTGCCCGAAACCCAAACTTCCGAACACGAAAGCCTCGCCACCATAGCGCTCAAGGTACCGCAAGCCGTCTTTTGCCTCCTCACGGCCCTGCAGTTCCACGAGCTGACCACCCAACTCCCCCGAGACCTCTGGATCGCCATGCCACGCGGCAGCCATGCCCCCAACATCAACTATCCGCCGGTCAAGATGATCCAGTTCAGCGGCAATGCCTACAGCGAAGGCATCGAAATATTCAAACGCGACCGGGTGAATCTGCGGGTATTCGGCGTCGCCAAGACCATTGCCGACTGTTTCAAACACCGGAATAAGATTGGCCTTGACGTTGCGCTCGAAGCCCTGAGAGACGCCCGCGCCAAGAAGAAGGTCACTTCCGATGACCTGTGGCGTTTCGCCAAGATTTGTCGCGTCGCCAACGTAATGCGCCCCTATCTTGAAGCAATCGAATGAGTAAAGACCTTGCCGCTTCGGTACGGGCACGCCTGCTCAATATCGCCAAAGCAGAGGGCACGGACTTTAATCAAATTCTGGTCCGCTACGCGCTTGAGCGCATCCTGTATCGATTGAGTCAATCCGCACACGCAGACCGATTTCTGCTCAAGGGCGCCCTGCTCTTCACGCTCTGGTATGACATGCCACATCGCCCAACGCGCGACGCGGATCTACTTGCGTTCGGCGAAAGCGATCTCGCCTCCTTAGGCCAAACGTTCCGAGACATCGCCTCCGTTTCCGTAGAGGACGGCATCGTCTTCGACCCCACCAGCGTAATCGTTGAGGAAATTCGAAAGGATGCCGGTTATGCCGGTGCACGCATCTTGATTACCGGCGAACTGGCCAAGGCCATTTGCAAGACGCAGATTGACATCGGATTCGACGATGCGGTCACCCCAGGCCCGGTGCCCGCGGTGTACCCGGTTTTGCTTACGGATTTCCCCGCACCGCAGCTACGCACCTACCCCGTCTACACGGTAATCTCAGAAAAACTCCACGCCATCGCCCTCCTTGGCATGACCAACACCCGACTGAAGGATTACCTTGATCTATCGGTTCTACTTGAGCGCGAAACGCTGAATTCGGACACATTGGCCTTGGCGATTGCCGCAACGTTTAAACGCCGCGGTATGGAAGTGCCAACCGCGTTTCCTATCGGGCTCACAGATCATTTTGCCGAGGACCCGTCACGCCAGGCGCTTTGGCGGGCGTTCTTGAACAAAAACAAACTGCCGTTTGAACCCCTACCCTCTTTGATTGCCAAGCTAAGAGCAAAACTACGGAACGCTTTCGACGGGACGGCATAGGCAGGAACCGTGGCAAACGGAGGTACAAAAGAGATATAGGCCAAATGGTTTCAGTATTTGGGAGCATGACCCACTTGTTTGTCACTTTGGTGTGACCAAACCTTTGCTCATCTGTGGCTTCGAATCTGTTCAAATCCCGTCCCGAGCCAGAAAAATAACCGCAACTTGAGCCATGATAACGACTGAAACAGGGTGGCTCAAAATTCAATAAAAAACCCGGCTCACAATTCAGTGGAAATCAACAGACCGGCTCTATCGGTCGGTACTCGAACTGGCCTTCCCCGCTGCCGGACCTAGCGTCCGCCTCGTCGTCCTGAACCTCAAACTGGTTCACGGCGTAGACGCGTCAGCCGTGGCAATTTTCAAAAAAATAAGTTACAGCACGCGCGCGGCCGGCGCGCGCCTTGTCGTCACGGGAATGCGCACCGAGCAGGTCATCGAATGGCAGGCGAGTAGCGACGACGACATGCTAGAAATCCGCTATTTCGCCGAACTGGATGCGGGCGCGGAATGGTGCGAAGCCGAAATTCTAAAATCCCGCTCTGAACCGTTTGCTTTCACCGGGGAAATCATGCGCGACTGGCTGCATGCCGAAGTGGGCAATCATGCCGACACGCTTCTTGGCTACATGCAACGCTGCACCCCGGTCGCCGGCGAACTCCTTTGTCGCCAAGACGACCCGGCTGATGAAATTTATTTCATAGAAAGCGGACGCATCGCGATCAGCCTCGCAGTCGCAACAGGTGAAACGCAGCGATTACGCACGCTTGGCCCCAAGACCGTTCTGGGGGAGATGGGCCTTTACCGTTCGGCCAGACGAAGCGCAAATGTCGTGGTGATCCGAACCATCGCCGACCGCCTTGAGTTCTCCAGCGCCTTGGTCGCCGCGCTGCAGCGGTGACATTTTCCTTCCACGGCGCCTACCGGCGCCACCGCGCCCTGCAAGGGCAATTCCCCTCGCCGTGGCATTGCGCCATAGGCTGGAAACCCGCTGTTGATTTCCGCCCAAGACTAAGCCGCTTTAAGTTCTCTGCTTAAAAAAACTCAGCTTTGGGTAGAAAACAAAATAGACATGCCACTCATTGATCTAATTCATTTTTCCGTATAAAATGTGTTTTATGAAAGAAATACGGAAAACAGCGATCATTCAGTCTTTGGCTGAGGATGGGCAGCGCCAGTACCTGAACGCGCGATCGACCTTCACCGCGCTCGAGCAAGCGCAAAAAAAGGCTGCCGAGGTGCGCGGCGGCATGTACTGGAAAACCCAGAACGGTGCCGAATACCTTATTCGGACCTCGCGCACGAATGGGCAAAAGAGCCTTGGCAGGCGCAGCGATGAAACGCAAGCCACCTACGACGCGTTCATCAAGCGCAAGGCGCTTGCCGAACAAACACTCAAAGAATTGACCGTCGCCATGGAAAAACATCAGCGCCTCAACCGTGCGCTCGATGTCGGGCGCGCACCAAACCTATTTGTGGCCTTGCTCAAGGCTTTTGAGAAGTACGGTCTGTCAGAGCACTTTCTTGTCGTTGGCACGCATGCAATTTACGCCTATGAAGCCGCAGCAGGCGTTCGAGTTGAATCGGCGGCAGCCCTGGCAACCAATGACGTCGATTTCTTGTGGGACACCCGAAAGCGGGTGGTTTTTGTCGCCACCATGGAAAAGCTCGACTCCTCGCTGATCGGCTTGCTGCAAAAGGTCGACCCCACCTTCGCCATCCGGGATGATCAAAAGTACAGCGCAATCAATTCCAAGGGCTTTGAAGTGGACATCATCCGGCGAGAGGCCGGCGATGAGGATCCCCACCCCTTGCAAATCACTCCTAACGAAGATGATTTTTGGGTTACCCAGGCGAGGCGCGCCAACATTTTGCTAAGCGGTCCGAAATTCTCGACCATAGTCAGCTCCTCGGACGGGAAAATGGCAAGGGTAAACACGATCGGACCAATGGCATTTGTGAAATTCAAGCGATGGATGGCCGAGGTTCCGGACCGCGATGACTTGAAACGCCCGCGTGACCGACTGCAGGCCGATATCATTGAGGAACTGGTGCACGAATACCTGCCCAGCGAGTTGGATGCATCGACGAAAAATAAAAATACGCCGTAGCCGGCAATACTCAAAGCGTTTAGCCCAACAAAAATGTCACCCAGCTTTATCGGGTGGCATTTTTACTGGTTGTTCGAAGTAGGCGTTGAATCTCCGTCCGGCACGGACGGAGCCCTGCAAGGGCAATTCCACCGGCTTAGCGGCAGCACCATCGCCTGGAAAGCCGCGCCAGACGTGCCTTTCCAGCCTATTGGTAATTTTACAATACCCATAACTCCATCACCAACCCACCACCACGGCCAACTGGAAGGCTTGATGTTTCTACTAAACTGCCGGCGGCGCGAAATTACGCCAGTAGTCAGGACGGTCAGCTTGCTCTGCGTAGCTCTGCAAGCGATCCGCCGAAACACCAATCAGGTCACGCGCCGCCCTGCCACGTTGATCAAGGTAGGCATCAAGTTCTGCGATGCATTCTCTAAGCGCGTCGTAACCGCGCATCAACACAAGGGACGTCAGCTCCGTCGCCACGGCACCCGATAGTAAGAATCGGGCGACGTCCAGCCCACTGCGTGCGCCATTGGTGGCCAAAAGCGGAAAGTCGCGACCGACGCGCTTGCGCGCCAGCGCGATGCATCGCGCAGTCAACGGCAGCGCCCAGCCCCCCCCGATCGCGGCCGAGGTGCCAAGCATGGGCGCTTCGGTTTCCAGATCCGGCATGAACCCCATGAATCGCCCCATCAAGATGACTGCATCCGCACCACCACGTTGTGCCGCGGCTGCAAGCGCCGCCGGATCCTCGCTCTGGCCGGTGAGCTTTATCCACAACGGCAGGCTTGTCGCCGCGCGCAACTGGCCGACAATGGCTTCAATTCGACCTGCGTCGCGTTCCAGCACAATTGCGCCTTTGGCAGCTTCATCACCATGCGGCGCACCGATGTTCACTTCAAGGACTCTAAAACCCATTGCTTCTATGCTTTGTGCATAGGCAACGCATTGCTCGGTTCCACTCAAAATAAGGCTGGGAATAACATAGCTGCCCACCCTGCCCGCCTCACGGTCCAACTCTATTAACTGCCGCATCCAGGGCGCAAACTCCCGTTGAATCAATCCGGATCGACAGAACACCGTCGCGTCACGCGGTGCCTTGAAGTCCCACGGCAACGCCCCCCACTGCTGATCGAGCATGAGATAGTCGGTCTTGTCGAGCTGGCTCCGGGCAGCCTGAGACTCATTGATGGATTTGGCAACCACCGCCCCGGCACCGCTGGCAATAGCCGCGCGTATGCCCGTCTCGTCCATCGTATGCTCGCCAGAGCCACAAATGACCGGGTTTTTCAGGACGACCTTGCCAATCACCGTCTGCAAATCTGCCATACACCCGCCTTTAGCTTTGACTTCCCCCGCGGGAGTAAAAATTACTCAGCGGCCGCTCCTGATGATTTGATGATCCCCGCCCAGCGTGGAATTTCAATCTTCAGGCGTTGCGTAACGCGCTCCGGACCGCCGCCTTCCGGTTCTGCACCAATCACCGAAAGGCGTGCCCGGACAGCGGCTGTTTGCAATGCCTTGTTCAGGGCGAGGTTGAGCTTTTGGACAATCTCCGGAGGCGTTCCTCGCGGAGCCATTAAGGCGATCCATGAGCTGACGTCGAAATCGCGGTAACCGAGCTCCATCAGGGTCGGCGTATTCGGCAGCAAGGACGAGCGCTTTGGCGTGGTTACGGCGAGCGCCCGCAGTTTTCCCGAGTTCACCAGCGGCGCGGCAGTCGGAACAATATCCATCATCACGTCGAGTCGCCCCGCCATGAGTTCGGCTAACGCCGGCGCGCTTCCTTTAAAGGGAATGTGCAACCACTTGATCGCGTTTTGTTCCTGGAAATACTCACCCATCAGGTGATTGATGCTACCGCTGCCTGCCGACCCCATGTTCAAGGACTGCGCCGACGCTTTCGAGAGCGCCACCAACGCGCTTACCGTATCCGCTTTGACGCCCGGGCTGACAACCAGCACGCCCGGTGTGCTTGCGTACCATATGACCGGATCGAAGCGGGTCAGCGGATCGAAGTTGCGATCCTTGTAAAGGGACGGGCCCATGGTGAGCGGCCCAGCCGAACCCACAGCAAGGGTATACCCGTCCGGCGACGCACCAGCCACCTGTTCGAGTGCGAGCAAGCCGCCTACGCCGGGCCTGTTTTCAACAACAAACGTCTGACCAAAAGATTCGGTCAACGCGGCGGCAATCTGTCTTCCGATGAGATCGATGGCGCCGCCGGGCGCAAACGGCACCAACAAGCGTACCGGGTGACTCGGATATGACGCAATGGATGCTGTTTGTGAAAATGCATTCTGGCTCAGCAGAGACAGACACAAGGCAGCGGCAAAGACGTTTAAGTGAAAAATCTTCATGGGAGGGCAATCCTGTATGAGTTCAACCGTACTCAGGGCGCTGTGGCGTAAATACGTCGAGGTTCAGCACCGGCTCATCCCCGACCACCTCACCCCAGTGCATCGTGTCTGGCGGCACCACCAGCAGACCGCCCGCCGACAGCAGCGTCTGTTCCTCACCGATGTGAAAACGTATCTGCCCCGCGAGGATATACACGATTTGCTCATGCGGATGCTTGTGCGGAAGCGGCGTATGTCCGGGCATCAGACGGTGCAGGGCCAGAGTGGCCCCGTCGCCGGAAAACGCCTTGCGCTGCACACCATCGCGCACCGGCTGCCACTCGATAGCATTCCAGTCGATTTGATGAATATTCATGCCCCACCTTTCATGAAAACTACTTCGCCTTGCCGAAAAGACCGCCCGGCCGCGCCAGCAGAAACACCAGAAGAATGCTCAATGCGGCGACGTTCTTAAAGCCCGCACCGAACATGACGATTGCCGCTGCCTGCGCGACGCCAAGCATGATGCCGCCCGCCAGCGCACCACCGGCACTGCCAAACCCGCCGAGGATTGCGGCGATGAAACCGCTGATGGCGAACGGTACGCCGACGTTGAACGCCGTGTACTGGGTCGGCGTGATCAGGATACCGGCCACAGCGCCAAGCCCGGCCGACAGCGCGAATGAGAAACTCAGCATCCGTGAAACCGGAATGCCCTGCAAGGCGGCGGCCTCCCGATTGATGGAGCAGGCGCGCATGGCGCGGCCGGTGCGCGAGCGAGCGAAAAACACCGCCAGCGCCGCAACCAGCAGCAGGGAAACACCGGCCACCCACAGCAGCTGCACGCTGATCGCGACACCTGCGAGTTTGAAAGGCGGCGCGTCGGACAATCCGGGAAAAGTCCTGGGCTGGTCGCCCGCCACGAGCAGCGTCAGCCGTTCAATCACGATTTGGGCGGCAAGCGTGGCAAGTATCATCACAAACATGGTCGCGTTGCGCCGCCATAAGGGTCGCACGACCAAGCGCTCGATCGCCATGCCGAACAGAGACACGACACAGATTGCCAACAGCGCGGCCAATGGCAGCGGCAATCCGGCGCGGGTAAACAAGGCATGCGTGATCATGCCTCCGAGCATGACAAACACACCCTGGGCGAAATTGACGATGCCACTGGCGTTATAGATGACGCAAAATCCGATACCGATCAATCCGTAAATGCAACCGGTGCCGATACCCGAAACAAGGGTCTGGATCAGGAAAGTCACATCAAGCATGTGCCCGACCCTCCGCAACCGGCGTTCCGGTATCGACTCCACCCAGGTAGGCTTCGAGCACCGCCGGATCGTTCTGGACTTCCTCGGGCGTGCCCTCGGCGATCTTGCGGCCGAAATCTAGCACCAGAATATGGCTGGCGATACGCATGACCAGGCTCATATCGTGTTCGATCAACAACACCGTAATGCCGCGCGCAATCACCGCGCGGATCACCCCTGCCAGATGCTCGGTCTCGACCGCGTTCAAGCCTGCCGCAGGCTCGTCCAGGAGCAGCAGCTTCGGGCCGGCGGCCATCGCCCGCGCCACTTCAAGCAGGCGTTGCTGGCCATATGTCAGCGAAGAGGCGGCCAGATCGGCCCGATCGGCAAGTCCGACAAAACTGAGCAGCTCGCGGGAGGTCGCCGCAGCATCATCGAGCTCGCGCCGCGCCCGTTTCGTTCGCGCAAGGGCCGCCCATACCCCGCCGCTACCGCGCAGGTGGCAGCCGACCTCGACATTCTGGTGGGCGGTTAAATCGGGGAAAAGCTGCACCAACTGGAAGGTGCGCACGATACCGCGCGCCGCCACATGATGCGGCGCCAGCGCCGTGATGTCCTCGCCTTGAAAACGAATATGCCCTTCACTTGGCGGCATGAAACCGGAGATCAAATTAAAAAGCGTGGTCTTGCCCGCACCGTTGGGACCGATGATCGCGCTCACCTTGCCCGGTTCAATGTCGAAGCTGACCTTGTCGACCGCGGTAAGTCCGCCGAATTGCCGCGTCACCCCTTCAATGCTGAGCAGGCTCCTCGGGCTCATGCGCCGCCTTCCTTCTTGCGCGCCGTCCACAAACGCGACAGCGAGGCGATGCCCTTGGGGGCATAGATCAGGATCACGATCAGTGCCACGCCATAAGCGAGGTCTTGATAGTCCTTAAAGCCGCGGAAAGTCTCGGGCAGGAGGCTGATGATAAAGGCGCCGATCAAAGGTCCGTAGACGGTGCCTATACCGCCGACGTAGAGCATGGTGAAGCCCAGCACCACCATGTGCAGACCAAACATTTCCGGGCTGATGAAACCGACGAAATGCGCGAACATCGATCCGGCGAACGCCGCGTAGACAGCCGCGATCACGAATGCCAGCAGCTTGTAGCGCGCGACATCAATACCCAGGGCGCGGGCTGCATCCTCGCTACCGGCGATCGCCGCAAGCGCATGCCCGAGGCGCGAGGCCTTGAGACGGCTTGATACCCAGATCGAAAACGCCAGCGCCACCAGCAAGGAGGCCAGTTGCGCGCGATCATTGGGCAGTTCCCAGCCAAACGCCCCCAGCGGGGGAATCGCGGCAATCCCGGTATAGCCCATGGTGACGCGGTCCCATTGCACCGCGATCTCCTGCACGATCATCCCCAGCGCAAGCGTGGCCATTGCCAGGTAATGCCCGCGCAGGCGCAGCGTCGGATAGCCGATCAAAAGTGCGAGCAAGGCGGCTGCGGCAATGCCAAGAGGCATGGCAAGGAATACCGGCCAACCGTGGGTGGCGGTCAATACGGCCGAGGTATAGCCTCCGATCGCGGCAAACGCGTTCTGCCCGAAGGACACCTGTCCGGTGTAGCCCATGAAAAAATTCAGCCCGGTGACAAAAATCGCGTAAAGCGCGGCAAAACCCAGCACCGTCACCAGGTAGCCGCCGGCGATGAATGCATACGCCAGCACCCCCGCACCGGCAAGCCAGGGCAGCAGGAAGTAAAGGCTTGATATCTTACGCGGCGGCAAAGTAGTAGCGCGCAAGGTCATGTGGCGAGGCAATCTGATCGGGGGTGACCTCTGCCACCACCCGCCCGACTGATAACAGGTAGGCGCGTTTGGCCAGTTTCAGCGCCAGGGGCGCGCGCTGCTCCACCAGCAGAATGCCCAGACCCTCCCGGTTGAGCTGTCCGAGTGTTTCCAGTATCTCGGCGGCCAGCCGCGGCGCGAGCCCCAGGGAAGGCTCATCGAGCAGCAGCAAGCGGGGTCCAGCCATCATCGCGCGCCCAATGGCGAGCATCTGCTGCTCGCCGCCTGATAACGACCCGGCAAGCTGGGTCTGGCGATCCTTGAGCCGCGGAAACAAGGCAAATACACGCTCCAGTCGCGCGGCGATCTCGCCATGGCGCGCACCCAACAGGTAGGCACCAAGATCGAGATTCTCGCGCACCGACATCGGACCAAAAATACCCCGCCCTTCGGGGACGAGGATCACTCCGCGCATCGCCACCGCACAGGTGTCGTCGCGCGGCAGGTCGACTCCCTCAAAGCGCACCCGGCCAGCACCCGGCGTCAGACCCATGATCGCGCGCAGCAGGGTCGACTTGCCCGCGCCATTCGGACCGAGCACCGCCACCAACTCACCACTGCCCAGCTTAAGGTCGGTCGGATGCAGCGCTTCGACATTGCCGTAGTGCGCCGACAGGCCTTCGACGGAAAGCAGGGATTCCACCTTATTGACCGGGCAGGCCCGTTACTTGACGATTTTGATCTTGCCCGCCTGGATGGTGGCGAGCGCAAACGGGTTTTGCGTGATGCCATAGTGGCTGGCCGCGCTAAAGTTATAAATGCCGGTCGTACCCTGGAAGCCGGCAATCGACTCGAGCGCATCGCGCACCTTGGGGCCATCAAAGGAATTCGCCTTCTGGATTGCCGCCATGGTGATCATCACTGCATCCCAACCACGGCCCGCCCAGTTCGGATCACGATCTGCAAATTTGGCTTTCCACGGCACGAGGAAATCACCGATCGCCTTCTTCAGTGCACCTTCCTGGAGGGCATCGACAATCTGCGATGGTGCTGCGACAAAAAAGAACTGGTTGCCCAACACCTCGGCCACCGGACGAAACACCGCCAGGTCTTCAATTGAAGTGAGCATCAGCATGGGCAGGCCCAGTTGCTTGATATTTTTCGCCGCCGTCAGGGTGGTGCCGCCAAGGCCGATCTTGAGTACCGCACCGACGCCGCCGGAGTTCATCTTGCCGATCTGTACCGAGAGGTCCGCATCGTCCTGCTTGTACTGATCCACCCCAACCAGGGTGATGCCGTAATTGACCGCGATCTTTTCAGCCACGCTCTTTTGTATGTTTGCATAGGGGCTGGGGTCATAAAGCACGCCAACCTTGCGAATCTGCGTGTTGTCCTTCAGGTACTCGAGCCGCTTTTCGACCTCAAAACGGGCCGGTGGCAGCGTGCTGAAAGCCCACTTTATGTGATCTTCCGTGCTCGGCAGAATCGAGCACAAAACCATCGGGATCTGCGCGCGCACCACCATGGCTGCGGCGGCAAGGTTGCCGGCGGAAACACAGCCGGAAAGAAAAATGTCGACCTTGTCGGAGGAAATCATCTTGCGATACACGGTCACCGCCTCCTGCGGCTCGGAGCGGTTGTCCTCGACGATAACCTCGATTTTGCGGCCGTTGATGCCGCCCTTGCTGTTCAGGGCATCGACGGCAACCTTCACACCGTCGGTCCACGCCCGATCCACCGTGGCGGCGTAACCGGTAAGCCCCGCCGAAATGCCAATCTTGTAGGTCTGTTGTGCCGACGCGACGGCAGAAAACATCGTCGCCACCGCCACCGCCACCGGTGCCACGCCACTCTTGACTGTTGTTTTCATCACCTGCCTCCTTGTTTGATTCCAATTTTATAAAAATACATGCGCGTCCACCGCGTGCTGCATTCAGGCCCCCGGAAGGCCGTAACCGCCGCCTCCCGGCGTTTCGAGCACCACCACGTCATCGGGCTTCAAGGTAATCTTGCGCGCCTCAGAAACGTCCTTGCCGTTAACACGAAAATGCCCTCCGGCACCGGGCATCCCGCCCTCCAACCCCTCCGGTCCGGCGCCCAGACGACTTGGCACGGCATTGAGGGTCCAAGGATATTCTGTGCGCATGTGAAACTGGATCACCTGTCCATCGCCACCGCGCGCACGACCCGCGCCACCACTGCCAAGACGCAGCTCCTTGCGATCGAAAATAATTGGCATCGCCGCCTCCAGTATCTCCACCGGCACCGCCGCTACACCGGTCGGGTAACAGGTGGCCGAAGGGCCCGGCTTGGTCAGGCGCGCCCCCATGCCCCCGGAATAATTGAACATCGACGAGGTGAAAGCGCGGCCGTTATCGTGCTTTCCCTGGATTTGCATGGTCCAGACCGCACCGGCCCCTTCCGCCAGGACGCGATCTGGCATCACATGGTAGAGCGCCTTTAGAATCGGCATCGGCACATACATGCCGACCACATGGCGCGCGTTGACCGGCGCCGGATATTCGCAATTGACGATCGATCCCTTGGGTGCGCTGATCCGGATCGGGGCAAGCGATCCGTGATTGTTCGGCAGGTCCGGATTCAGGCAACTGCGAATCGCGAAAGTCGAATAGGCGTGGGTATAGTTCATCACCACGTTGATGCCGGCGGTGCTGGCGCCCGAACTGCCGGCAAAATCAATCAGCACCTCTCCGGCCACTGCGTCGATTGTCACCGCGGTTTTCAAGGTGATGATCTCCCCGCCCGGAACATCGAATTGCGACTCGCCATGATAGGTGCCGGGTTTGAGCTTGCGAATTGCCGCCCGCGTCGCCTCCTCTGAACGGCGGATGATCTCGTCGGACAACGCCTCGATGTCCTCCAGTCCGTAGCGATCGCACATCGCAATCAACCGTTCGCCGCCGGCAGTACCGCTTGACACCTGTGCCGCAAGATCGCCAAACACATGGTCGGGCGTGCGCACATTGCTGCGAATGATCTCATGCAGGGTCGCATTGGGTACGCCGCGTTCATGGAATTTGAGCGGCGGAATCCACAATCCCTCCTCGTGCACATCGCGCGCCCCCGCACCGATGCCATAGCCGCCGATATCGGTGTGATGAATCGTCGAACCGACGTAACCGACCAGGCGATCACCCCTGAAAATGGGCGTCATCAGCGTGATGTCGAAAAAATGTCCGGCGGAAATCCACGGATCGTTGGTGATCAGCACGTCGCCCGGCGACTGCTTGCCCGCAAACAAGCGGTGCAGATGGCCACCGGCCGCGGCCAGTGAATTTATGTGACCGGGCGTGCCGGTGTTGGCCTGCGCAACCATCCTGCCCCGCGCGTCAAACAACGCGCTGGCGAGATCTCCCGCCTCACGCACAATCGGCGAGAAGGCAATACGTTGCAGCGCCTTGGCCTGCTCGCTGACAATGCCAATCACATTGGACCAGAGGATTTCGAGTTCGATACCGTCGAGCTTGACTGTCATGACGCTTTCTCCAGAGTCGCTACTACGCAGGCAAAGCGATCGACCGTGGCGTGCCAGCCGGGGGGCAACACGATGGTTGTCTCACGTTCCTCGATAATGGCCGGACCGTCGAGAACCTGGCCCGTGGCCAGCGCGTTGCGGTCGTACACCGCTACCGCTTGGTTGTCGCCCCACAGATGCACCGCCCGCGTACGCTTGGACTTGCCCGCGCCGGACTGGGATACCACCGCCGGATGGAACGGAACCAGCGGCCCGCGCACAGTCAGGCGCCAGCTAACAATCTCGAGCGGCACGTGCGAGGGGTTGAATCCATACTGCGCCAGGTAGACACGTTCGAATGCCGTACGAACGGCTTTGGCGTCGCGCTTTTCACGCGGGTCGGCCCCGAAAGTCAGTCCTACTTCGTTTTGCTGTCCGAAATAGCGCAGATCGGCACCGAAAGTCATGGTTACGTCGGCGCGCGCGCAACCGGCATTCGCCAGCGCGGTCAAACCCTCATTGGTCATTTCCGTGAAAAGCCGGTCGGTTCGATCCCAATCAATCGCATCGAGCAGACCCAGGGCACTTCGCACCAGGTCGAGGCGCACCGGAGTCACCAGTGTGCCAAAAGCGGATAACACACTTGCCTGGGGTGGAAAGATAACCGCCGTGCTCGAGAGCAGTGCACCGACCTCGCACGCATGCACCGGACCCGCACCGCCAAAGGCGAACAGCGGCATACCGCGATAGTCCACGCCACGATCGGTTGCGTGCGCGCGGGTGGCCGCGGCCATTGCTTCGGCCACGATGCGAAAGATACCGCGTGCGGTTTCATGCGAACCGGTGCCAAGCTGGTCACCGACCCGCACCATCGCCGCTTCTGCCGCCGTGAGGTCGAGTTTCATGTCGCCACCGAGAAAATTACCCGCATCAAGCAAACCCAGAACGAGATCCGCATCTGTCACGGTCGGATTGAGTCCGCCGCGTCCGTAACACGCCGGTCCCGGTTCTGCACCGGCGCTTTCGGGGCCAACCTTGAGCAGCCCCAAATCGTCGACGTGGGCGATGCTGCCGCCGCCGGCACCGATCTCGATCATGTCAATCGATGGAATCGTAACCGGCATGCCGCTGCCTTCCTTGAATCGGTACTTGCGATCAGCTTCGAACACGCCGGTGACCAGCGGTTTGCGATCCTCAATCAGGCAGGCCTTGGCGGTGGTGCCGCCCATGTCGAATGACATCAGGCGATCCAAACCGAGTACTTCGGCATAGTGACTGGCCGCCAGCGCGCCGGCAGCCGGCCCGCTTTCGATCATGCGCACCGGATTTCGCCCGGCCACCTCCACCCCGATAATGCCGCCCGAAGACAACATGATCAGCGGGTCATTGGCAAACTTTTCAAGTTTTAGGCGCTCCGCCAAACCACGCAGGTAAGGCAACGAGACCGGCATGGTGTAGGCGTTGATCGCGGTGGTGGAGGCGCGCGGGTACTCGCGAATCTGCGGCGCCACATCCGATGAAAGGGAGACGAATAAGTCGGGTGCGCATTCGCGCAGCACTCCCGCCACCGCGCGTTCATTCGCAGGATTGGCATAGCTGTTGAGCAGGCAGATTGCAACCGATTTGACACGGGCCGTTTTCATGGCCTCGGCAATCCCTTCCAGGACCTTGCGATCCGGCGCCGCAGTCACGGTGCCGTCAGACAGGGTGCGCTCGGGGACGCCATAGGTCAGCTCGCGGGGAATCAGCGGCGGCTGGAATTCAATCTGCGGATCGTACATTTCGTAGCGATGCTCATTTCGAATTGACAGCACGTCGCGAAAGCCCTCGGTCACGAGCATCGCGGTAACCTCGCCTTTACGCTCTATCAAGGTGTTGGTGACCACGGTGGTGGCATGAACAACGACACCGTTGATGTCCGCCGGCGTGAGGCCGCCCTTCCTCAGCACCGCGTGAACCCCGTCAAAAAATCCCTCAAGAAGGCTTTTGGGTGTGGTCAGTGTCTTGTCGACAACCAGCGTGCCATCCGAGCCGCGCAACACAATGTCGGTAAACGTTCCGCCGATGTCAACGGCAAGGGAATATGTTGGTTTCAATCGCCTCTCCAGCCCAGATTTTTTGAAATTCGCCGCGCCGCATCCGTCACCATTGCAAGTTGCTTCGCTTCCGGTTTTGATCCGATATACTGCGTTGACCCGACGATCGCGATGGTTCCGGCGAAGCTGCCGCGATGATCGAACACCGGGGCAGCCAGTGCATTGACGCCGAACACCACCTCGTTGGCTGCGGTTGCCCACCCCTGTTTCCTCGCCGCAACCACCCGCTTCCTTAGCAAGGCCCCGCTCAATCCCGAATCGCGTCTCACCCGGGTCGCCACCGGGTTCATGAAGGTCTCCAGCAACTGCGCCGGACCAAAGGCGAGCGCCACCTTGCCGTGTGCGCTGCTGTGAAGATCCATCTGCGTTCCGGGCCGGATGCCGAATTCGACCACGGTATTCCCCTGCACCAAATCGAGAATCAGGACCTTGTCGTGCACCAGCGTCGAAAGGGTGACAGCCTGACCCGATTCGTTCCGCAGGCGTTCCATTTCCACGCGTGCCGCACCAAGAATGCCAAAACGTTCCCGCAGCCGTTCACCCAGTTGGAACAGTTTGATACCCGGCTCGTAGCGCAGGCTCAGGGCGTCTTGACGGACAAATTCGCGATTGACCAAGGTTCGCAGGTGGCGATGAATGGTCGTTTTGGACGTGCCGAATTCCCGGGCCAAATCAGTCACGCCGCATTGCCCCGGCTGCAGTGCGAGGTATTCAAGAAGGCGTAATGTCAGGTCGGCCGTTTCGCGGGCGGTGCTGGTCGTCACATTTGTCGTCACACTCGCAGCTTGGGCCTTGCCGTCTTTTTTTGCCGCGGTTGCCATGCATCTTCACCTCATGCTTCCTCTGAGAAGCGAATTCGAAAACCGCCAAAACAAACCAGTCCGTTCCGCTTAACGGAACGTTGTTTTGTTTACCGTACCGAGTTAAACTGCTCACGTCAATCATGCAACGCAACATACGCGCGCCACGATCCGGTCATTCCCACGGCACGCGTTTGTCAAGGAGCTCGGGTTTCCGGGCCGGCTTGCACGTAATATTAAAAAATATTTGCACCGATCTTGCGGCACGGGATACCGTGTGTGGAAATCATACAAATAAACCAGCCGCGACCGTCAAGGGGAAAAATGTGAACAGAAAATCATTTTTGCGTATCGCAGCGTATTGCGTCGCCGCCGCCTGCCTGTTTTCGGGCAGCGCCTTCGCGCAGCAAACATGGCCGGAAAAGCCGACCAAAATCATCGTCCCGTTTCCCGCTGGTGGCAGCACCGACGTGGTGGCACGGCTGATCGCACAGCGCTTGACGCAAAAGTTCGGCCAACCATTCATCGTTGAGAACCGCGCGGGTGCCGGTGGCAACGTCGGCACCGATTCGGTGGCCAAAGCGGCGCCCGATGGCTATACCCTGGCGATGTCGACATCGGGTCCGCTGGCAAACAACAAATTTCTCTATAAGTCGATGGGCTACGACCCGGTCAAGGACCTTGCTCCCATTGTGCTGGTGGGCGAGATTCCCCTGATCATCGTCGCCAACCCGGGAGTTCCGGCGAAAACTCTGAAGGAGTTCGTCGATTTGGCGCGCAGCCAGCCGGGCAAACTCAACGTCGGCTCTCCCGGCAACGGGACCATCGGGCATCTCGCCCTGGAATTGCTCAAGTCGGAGACAAAGGTCGATCTGGTACACGTGCCCTTCAAAGGCGACGCACCGGCGATGACCGACGTGCTCGCGGGTAACATCCAGGCGGTTGTGACGCCGGTAACCTCGTACATCAAGAATGTGCAGGCCGGAAAACTCAAAGGGCTGGCGATGACATCAAAAACACGGTTCGCGTCGCTGATGGAGGTGCCCACGGCACTGGAACAGGGCATCGAACTGGAAGCAAGCGTATGGTTCGCGCTGGTTGGACCGGCCGGCATGCCGCGCCCGGTGATCGAGGCCCTCAACCACGAGGTCAACGCCATCCTCACGGCACCCGAAACACGCGAACGCCTAGAGCAGTTCGGCGCACAGGCCGGCGGCGGCGCGCCAGAGCGCCTCGGCACTTTGATGGCATCGGAAGCAGCGAAATGGAAACGCGTGATCGAGAGTACCGGCGCCAAGCTCGATTGATGTTCGCCAACTCATCGCCGGAGCGGATTCAGTGCGCGTAGGCATCATCGGGGCGGGCGCGATAGGTGGCTTTTTCGCCGCGCGGCTGGCGCACGCCGGCGTGCAGGTAAGCGTTGTCGCGCGCGGACGCACGCTGGAGGCCATTCGCAGCAATGGCATCTGGTTCGAGAGCAACGCCGAGCGATTCAATACGCCTGTGCGCGCCAGCCACATCGCGGCCGACCTGGGACCGCAGGATGCGGTAATCATCGCGGTAAAAGCCCCCGCGCTGGCCGAAGCGGCAAAATCAGTCGCCCCGCTGCTAGGCCCCGAAACGGTGATAGTGCCGGCGATGAACGGTCTGCCCTGGTGGTACTTCCTTGGCGACGGCGTGCCGCTCGCCGGCATGCGACTCAACGCAGTCGATCCGGACGGCACCATCGAATCGGTCATTGCGCTGGAGCGGGTGATCGGGACGGTGGTGTTTCCCTCGTGTTCCTCGCCGCAACCCGGTTTTGTGCAGCACGCCTCGGGCACGCGCGTGGTGCTTGGCGAAGCCCTTGGCGGGAACAGCCCGCGCGTCGAAGCTCTGGTGGCCTGCCTCAAGACGGCCGGCATCGCCGCCGAACAAAGCGCGGATGTGCGGCGCGAGATATGGCTGAAACTCCTCGGTAACGTCTGCTTCAATCCGGTAAGTCTGCTGACCGGATCGCCCACTGAAAAAATGATCGCCGATCCCGGGCTTCACGCCTTGTTCACCGGAATGATGCGCGAAATGCTCGCACTGGGCGAACGCCTGGGCATCGCGGTCGACATCGATCCAGCGGCACGCATTGAGGTGGCGCGCAAACTGGGCAACGTCAAGACCTCGATGCTGCAGGACTTCGAAGCGCACCGGCCGGTCGAGATCGGCGGCATTATCGGTTCGGTGGTCGAATGTGCCGCGGTGGCGCAACACACGGTGCCGCTGCTGCAGTGCGTGCATGCCTTGTGCACGATCAGGGCGCGCAACGGCACAGTGCCGGTCGCGGCAATCCAAGCGACGATGGCCGCGGACTGATGCCATGACCATCGCCAGCCAGCTCATCCGCTCGGTGACAGCCAAGCTGTACGAGATTTCACTGAAGAAAATTCCCGAAGACACCAAGTCAGCCCTTAACCGCGCGCACGGCCGTGAGACAGGCGAACTGGGTCGCAAGATGCTCACCATCATGCTCAAGAGCGCGGATGCGGCCGAATCCGGCGGGACACTGGTGTGCTCCGATGTCGGCGTGCCGGTGTACCTGGTGCGCATCGGCACCGGCGCACGCCTGGAGGCGGGGTTCCGCCAGGCGATCACCGACGGCTTTGCCGACCTTGTCGACGCCATCGATCCGCCGATTCTGAAAATGGTCACCAATCCGCTGACCCTGCAGCGCAGTTACAAGGGCAAGGGCATGCCGATTGTCACTTTCGACCTGATTGATGACGCCGATTACGTCGAAATCATCTGTTCGCCCAAAGCGCTGGGTACCGGGCGCTGGGAGGCGGTGGAGACCTTTGTCAGCCCGTCCCTTGAGACGATTGAAAGATACGTCCTCGACACCGTCATACGCGCCGGATCACAACCCTGCCTGCCGATGGTGGTGGGCGTCGGCATAGGCGGCACCCTCGATTACGCCGCCAAAATGGGCAAGGAAGCGATACTCAGGCCGGTCGGGTCGGTCAACGCAGAACCATTGCTAGCCGACATGGAAAAACGCCTGCTCGCGGCCATCAATGCAACGGGCTTCGGCCCGATGGGCACCGGTGGCGACAACACCGCCATGGCGGTGCACGTCGATTACTCTTTCGGCCATGGCTTCACGCCGGTTGCCGTGTTCATCAACTGCTGGATCAACCGCCGCACCCGCGCCCGCATATACAACAGCGGCGAAGTGACATGGGGCGAATAAGCCGGTGAGTACGCACCACTGCCTCAAACTGCCGTTGTGCGAACAGGACGTTCGTGCGCTTGCCCTCGGCGATACGGTAAGCCTTGCCGGAGAAATTGTCGTCACCATCGGACTGCCGACCCACCAGCGCATTGCCGAATACCTGCGCGAGGACAAGGCCTTGCCCATCGAACTTCACGGCGGTGCGTTCCTGCACCTTAGCTGCTACAACGACGAAGGCGCCGATGGACCGCAGGCTCTCTATCTTGGCACCACCACCAGCACCCGCTTCAATGCATTCATGCCCTCTTTCATTCGCGGCTACGGCTTGCGGCTGGTCGGTGGCAAAGGCGGCCTCGACGAAGAATGTGCGCTCGCCATGCAGGAAACCGGCTGCGTGTACCTGTCTTTCCTCGGTGGCAGCACCGCGCTGATGTCGCAAGCGCTGCGCCGCGTGGTGGACGTGCAGTGGACCGATCTGATTTCCCAGTTTCGGTTGATCAAACTGCAGGTCGAGGACCTCGGTCCGGCGACCGTCGCCATTGACGCACATGGCAACAGCCTCTATGCGAACCTGCGTCGCAATGCGGACGAGCGCCTGTCGGGCATTGTCGCCAAGCTCAATGCCGACCGGACAAATCCGCCGCGCTAATGCGCCTTTTTATTTCCGAAAACCCCACCTTAGGACCACCATGAGCCAGAACCAGAACACCGCCAAAACTCCCGTAGCCCCCGTCGACGCGGCGCTCGAAAAACGTGTAGACGCGCTGCTCAAGGGCGCCATCGACATGCACTGCCACAGCGGCCCGTCGGTCATGCCCAGAAGCCTCGATCACATCGACGCGCTCGAGGAGGCGGCCTCGGCCGGGATGCGCGCGCTGCTGTTCAAGGACCACTACTATTCGGCGACACCGATCACCGAACTGCTCAAGGGACGCTACCAGCACCTCGGGGTGGAAATGTTCTCCGGGGTGCCGCTCAACGATTGCTGCGGCGGGCTCAATCCCTACGCCGTCGATCACGGCCTCAAGCTCGGGGCACGCCTGATCTGGATGCCGACCTTCTCGGCGGCAAACCATGTGCGCCACAATCACCGCAAGAAAATGCTCGCCACCAAGGTACCGATGATGCCCGCTACCCTGCTAACGGTGGTTGACGAACGCGGCCGGCTTAAGGACGAGGTCAAACTCATCCTCGACCAGATTGCCGAATTCGACGCCGTGCTCTCGGCAGGACACCTGCACATCAGCGAAATCTGGCCCTTGTTCGACGAGGCGAAAAAGCGCGGCGTCAAGCGCCGACTGGTGCAGCATCCGACCTATACGATTGACGCGACCCTGGCGGATATCAGCGAACTTGCCGCGGACGGCGCCTGGCTTGAACACTCCCTGTGCATGTTCATTGATGAGTCGCGTTTCAAGCACTGGACCGGTGAAGAACTGAAAGAAATGATTACCGCGGGCACGGTCGAAAAAACCATACTCGGCTCCGACCTCGGCCAGATCAAGAATCCCACGCCTGTTACCGGCTTTCGCGCGGTGATCCGGCTGTGCCTGGCCCAGGGGTACAAGGACGAGGAAATCCGCAAGCTTATCGGCGGAAATGCGGCAAAATTGCTCGGCATGGACGAAATTGCCAAGAGCGCCTGATGGCCGATTTTGTCACGGTTGAGGCCGCCGGCCTGGATACCGCCGAAGCCTACCGCCTGATCATCGGTTGTGTCACGCCGCGGCCGATCGCCTGGATCACCACCGCGGATGCCGCCGGGCGCGTCAACACCGCGCCGTTTTCCTCATACAACTATGTAGCGCACAGCCCGCCAATGCTTGCGGTAAATATCGGCACGCGCGACGGCAAGCTCAAAGACACAGCGCGCAATATCGTTGAAACCGGCGAGTTCGTGGTAAATGTGGCGACCGTGGCCAATATGGACCTGATGCACGACTGCAGCGCGGATTACCCCGCCGATGTGAGCGAAGCAGAGGTGCTGGGCATCGCGTTGCTGCCCGGCACAAAGACGCGCGTGCCGCGCATCGCCGCTGCGCCGGTGCAGATGGAATGCCGCCTGGAACGGGCCATCACCCTTGGCCGCGGACTGAACACACTTTACATCGGCGAAGTGCTGGCATTCCACCTTTCGCGCGAGGTCTACGACGGCAGGCACGTCGACAGCGTGCGCATGCAGCCGGTGGCCCGCCTGGGCGGCCCCTACTATGCCGCACTGGGCGAGATATTTACCCGTCCGGTTTTACAAAAGCCACCCCGATAAGGATTAACCCGCTCCATGTCAAACGAACGCATCGTCGGCACCGGCATCAAGACCGGCACTTTCATCAAGACCGCCTCGCCACAGATAGTCGAAATCCTCGGTCTTGCCGGACTCGATTTCGCAGTCATTGACGCAGAGCACGCGCCCTTTGATCGCAATCACCTCGACATGATGCTGCTCGCCGGTCGCGCGGCCACTCTGCCGCTGCTGGTACGCATTCCCGACACCGCCCCTGCCACCATCCTGTCCGTACTCGACATGGGTGCGGCCGGCCTCGTGGTGCCGCACGTGGACAGTGCGGACGAAGCAAGGGACATCGTCGAGCGGGCGCGTTACCGCGGCGGTGTACGCGGGTTTTCCGGTTCGCCGCGCTTTGCCGGCTACGGCAGCATGGGCATGAAGGCCGCCCTTGAACGCGGCGACAAATCGGTGATCATGTGCCAGATAGAAAGCACCGGCGGACTTGCCGAGGCGGCGCTCATCGCCGCGACACCCGGCGTGGACGCGCTGTTCATCGGCCGGGCCGATCTGGCGCTTGCCATGGGCTTCGAGGACATTCGCGTGCCAGCGGTGACCGCCGCGACCATTGCCATCATTCAGGCCGCGCGTACTGCCGGGAAAATTGCCGCGATGTTTGTTCCCAATATCGCCGAACGCGACCAGTTCTTGGCCGAGGGTGCAAGCTGTTTTGTCATCGGCTCCGACCAATCCCTGCTGCGACAGGCTGCACAGGCGGTAGTCGCCCCTTCCCCCTCATCCTGAAAGGACCACCAGCATGAGCCACAACGCCTCCTACGCCAGACTTTATCAATCGGCATGCCAGATAGAAGAAGCTGGCACCGGAACCTGGCTCACACGCGGGGCCAACTTTCTGGTTGCCGTCACCCGCGTCAAAGCCGGAACACGATTGGTGCGGATCGACAACCCGGACGAGTACATTGCTTTCCTGCCCGACACGGGCGCCAAAATAGAGGCGAACGGCAGCACAATTGATGCCGGCGTTGAAACGGTGACCATCGTGCCACCAGGTGCGAGCAGCGTGACCGCCACAGGCGACGGTCAGATCGTGCGCATTTTTTCCAGCCAGGCGCGCGATCTTCTCGACCTGGCCGGCAATGCCACCATCTACGCGAACGGTGCGCCGGGCGTGGCCCCGCCCGGCTCCTGGCCCGCTCCGGCCGACGGTTTCAAGCTGCGTCATTACCGTGTCGCCGACTTTGACAAGCCGGATTCGAATATGCGAATTTTTCGCAGTGCCAACCTAATGATCAACGTTCTGAAAAAACGTACCGAACCGCGTGACATCAAAAAACTGAGTCCCCATACGCATGCCGATTTCGAGCAGGCCTCATTGGCGCTGCAGGGAACCTACGTCCACCACCTGCGCTGGCCATGGACACCGGACATGACGGCATGGCGGGACGACCGGCACGAGGAAATGGCCAGTCCATCGGTACTGGTGGTGCCCCCCAAGGTGGTGCACACTAGTCGAAACATCAATTCAGCCGGCTGGCTGGTCGATGTTTTTTCTCCGCCACGACTGGATTTCTGCGCAAAGCCCGGAATGGTATGCAACGCGAATGAGTATCCGCTGCCCCCGGGCATTGACCTGTCGGCCTACGCCTCGGGCAATGCGGCCTGATTGCAACGTTAAGGCAAAAAGCCTAACCGATTTCGAGATCCCACATTCCCTGCACAACTCCGACAAGAAGAGCCAGCAGGCGCGTGAACGACAGCCCACCCTTCGAGGGGACTCCCTACTCCCGCACGCAAAGCACCCCAGCTAAACTTATCGATTGGGAGCAGATCGTTAGCGATGGTGCGACGGTGGTTCAATCCCCCCCCGACCCACCACTTAAGAATACCGCCCCATTCTCCGGTTGGTATTTTTTTGCCTATCGGCGCCCGTCCCTGACGGACTTCGGATTTTCGCGCCGACCGTGATTCCGCACACCTTCCGCTCTCTCCCGGCCTTGAGGGGGCTATACTCCGTGCACCATAAGGCCGGCTCAGTGCGCAGCCTAACAGGGAAAAACAATGGCGCATGTCGAAACTTGTGGTTCGGAGATCAGGCAGGCTTATCATGGTCGTTCTTAACCGTCGCGCTTTCCTCTCAGCAAGCGCATCTAGCATGGTAGCTCCCACCGTTATGGCCGCAAATGAAGTCGTCGCGAAAAGCATGGACTGGATGACCATGTCGCTCGAGGCACGCAACTTGGCTTTCAATAACGTGGCCAATGTTGGAGCCGAATTCGCCCGGCAGAAAACCGAAGGCTGGGGCGCGGCCTCGAAGGCCCTCCGCGCGCAACGCCCGCAGCACCTCGATCTGGCCTACGCTCAAGGAGATCGGACCAAATGGGACTTGTATCCCGCCGCCGACCCTCAAGCGCCGTGCTACGTTCACATTCATGGCGGTTATTGGCAGCGTGGCAGCAGGGAGATCTTTGCTTGTATGGCCGAGGGCCTGCTCGCGCGGGGTTGGTCGGCGGCGCTGCCCGGCTACACTCTGGCCCCAGACGCGAGCCTGACCCAGATCGCCAAAGAGCTGCGAACCGCGCTTGACTGGTTCGCCGCGCAGTCCGGCGGGCACGGCATTAC
>CAMAWC010000049.1 GCA_945861875.1 Bordetella parapertussis | reverse complement strand
CTCGAGTTCCTTGACCTCGATGACCAGGTCCGATTGCGCGGTCGCCTGGCATAGCAACGCGCAACCATCCGCCTTTTCCGCATCGGACAAATAATTCTGGTGGACAAAGCCGAGTTCAACCTTGCCCTCGCGCACCTTGCCAAGACAGGTGCGGCAGACACCGCTGCGGCAGCTGTAGGGCATGAACAGGCCCGCGGCAAGGCCGGCCACCAGGATTTTCTGGTCCGGCTCAACCGTGAAACTGTGTCCGCTCGGTTGCAGCGTTACCTGGAACGACATAGACCTCCTCCTGGCTTGTACTGCCCGCATCCCGGTCGCATGACGTGCGCCTCGGTCCGGTTATTGCAAAAGCATGCTACCTGACTGCAGGCGGGCGCGAAAGGACCCGGCCCCGAACTATCCTGCATCCCCCGCCTACAGCTTGAGACCGAACAAATCGACCGCGTTCTGGCGCCCCATCTTGTGCCGGTCCGCCTCGCTGATGCTGGCATTGTCGAACCAGATCGCGGCATGGTCGATGTTCTCGAACGGCCAGTCGGTGGAGAACAGGATGCGGTCGGAGCCGATTTCCATCATCGCATCGATGAGGGTCTGCGTGCGGAAATTACCCGAGGTGGTGAGCCAGAAATTTTCCTGGAAATATTCGGCGATCTTGCGCTTGGCCTTGTGCGCGGCCGGCGCCTTGGTCCAGGCATTGCGATGGTCCACCCGCCACATGCTAAATGGCAGGCCCTCGCCCATGTGGCCGAGAATGATTTTTATGCGCGGGTGTTTGTCGAAGAGTCCGGAGCCGATCAGGCGCAAGGCATGCACCGCGGTCTCCTGGCCGAATGCCCAGGTCGGCCCCATCAGCCAGGGATGGCCATCGTAGATTTGTGACCAGGCCGGAAGCGGATTGCGCGGGTGCAGGTAAAAAGGCGCATCGAGCCGCTCCACCGCGGCCCAGAACGGCAGGTATTGCGGCGCATCCAGGTAGACCACGGCATTGGCATCGCCCACCTGCGAAAAGCCGTTCACCAGCGCGCCCTTGAAACCAAGGTCTTTCATGCAGCGCTCGAGTTCGCGCGTCGCCATGTCGGCGTCCTGCAGCGGCAGCGCGGCAAAGCCCTGGAAACGGTCGGGGCGTTTTGCCACCTGTTCGGCAAGAAAATCGTTGGCGCGACGGGCGATTTCGTTGGCGCGCCTGGGATCGGGAATGGCCTGGACGGCCGGAGCATTAAGCGACAGGATCATCATTTCCATGCCGTGTTCGTCCATCTGGCGCAGGCGCTTGCCATGAATGTCCATCAGGCGATCGCGCAGTTCCGGCCAGACGCCATCGGGTAAAAAGCCGTTGGAATCCTGCAACGTGTCGTCGATGGCAAAGTGTTCCTCGAGTCCGATTTTTCCTTGCATTGCCTTGTGCTCCTGTTGCGCCGGCGCAAACCGGCGTGTTGGTGTGGGCCTTTTCAGGCCCCTGGGTTTGTTTCCATTGCGGCACCGGCGGGGACAGTGGCGCTACTGGCCGCGCCTTTGCGCCGGGCGGGTGGCTTGGGGCCGAGCGACATCACGTTGTCATAGGCTTTGGCCAGCAGCTTCTTGAGCAGGGCGACCTCCTCGGTGCTCATGCCCGAGAGCGCGATGCGCTCGTACAAGGCGGCAAGCGGAATGATGCGCGCTGCCGTTTCGCGCCCGGCGTCGGTCAGTCTCAGGCTGACCGAGCGTGCGTCCTCACCCGAGCGGATGCGCGCGAGCAGCCCTTCACGCACCAGCGCCGCGACAATCCGCGACAGGGTCGACAGCTCGATGCTGGTATGTGCGGCGAGTTCGGTGATGTTTTGCGGCGCTTCATGGTTGAGCGAAGCGAGGATGCGCCACTGGTGCAGTGAAACACCAAAGCGCTGGATGTCTTCGCTGAAGGCGGCGCCGATGCGCACACCGACGCGATTGAGAAGGTAGGGCAGGCGCGACGTAAGGTCGAAATCACCCGATGTTTCGGCCTGGACCGGGTCCGGCAGTGTGGGAGTGGGGGTCATAGTCAGTAGTTACTCTGCATGCGAATTCTAACGACATATTCCTTGCATATACAAACAATTTATTGGATCACTTTTCATACAATGATTCAGATTATTGTTTTTATATGTTAATTTAAAAATCGTGTTGTGCACCGCGTCATTTTTACACCAATACTTGTTTGCATTTTCAAACATTATCTGTTTGAATATTCCACGTCCCTCCCGCACTGGCAAAGTTCAGGCGGGCTCCCGAGGAGGAAACCATGAATTCACCCAGCGATATGGCTCGCGCCGGCGCAGCAGCCACCAAACGCGTCCCGTTTGAAGAGTTGCGCCGCCGCGCACAGGCCCTTGCACCGGTGCTGCGCGCGCGCGCCGAGGAAACCGAGCGCAACCGCCGTGTGCCGCGCGAAACCATAGAGGCGGTACGTGCCGCGGAGTTGTTCAAGCTGATGCAGCCGGCGCGCTTTGGCGGCTTTGAATACGGTTTCAGCGAGCTCGTTGAAATCAATTTCGAACTGGCGCGCGGCTGCGGCAGCTCGGCCTGGTGCTCGTCGCTGGGGATCGTGCACCAGTGGCTGCTGGCGCTGTTTCCGATCCAGGCGCAGGAAGACGTGTGGGCCAACCCGGATGCCATCCTCTCCGGCTCTTACGCGCCGGTGGGCAAGACGCGGCCGGCCGAAGGCGGCTACATGGTCAGCGGCAAATGGTCCTTCACCAGTAATTGCGATAACACCGAGTGGTACCTGCTCGGCGTAAGCTTCCCGCCCGCGCGAGAAGGCGTCCGCCCGGACGCCGGCTTTGTCATCGTGCCGCGCGAGCAAACGACCATGGAGGACGACTGGTTCACCGTCGGGCTGGCCGGTACCGGCAGCAAATCGGTGATCATCAAGGACGAGGTGTTTGTGCCTGCACACCGCCGCATTACATTCGCAGAGGCCTCGTCAAACAATCCACCCGGCGCGCAAGTACACACCAATCCGCTGTACAAGATTCCGCTGCTGGCCGGGCTGCCTGTTTGCATCTGCACCCCGGCCCTGGGTATGGTACAGGGCGCGCTTGATGATTTTATCGACTGGATAGGCCCGCGCACCACGCGCGGCGCGGTCGCCGGCGGCGGCTCGCGCATGGCCGAGTTCCCGCAGGTGCAATCGCGCATCGCCGAAGCCGCCGCGGCGGTGGACGCGGCAAAACTGCTGCTGCTGCGCGACACGCGGGATGTTGAGGAAGACGCGGCCAACGGCGTGCCCATCACCGTGGAAAAACGCATCCGCAACCGCCGCGACCAGGCCTATGCGGTGAAACTCTCCACACAGGGGGTGACCGCATTGTTCGAGGCGGTTGGCGGCAGCGGAATCAACCTGTCCAATTCCGTGCAGCGCGCCTGGCGCGATGTGCATGCCGTGGGCCGGCACATCAGCCTGAACTGGGATGCGGTGAGCACCATGTACGGCCAGCACCGCCTCGGGCTGGAGCCGAAGGGGCAGTATTAAGGCTCAGATCGGAATGGCGCTTACTCAAGGAAACTCGTAATAGCTTCCGTCATTCCCGCGAAAGCGGGAATCCAGCGACTTTGGCACTTAACCCCCAACGACACGGGATCCCCGCTTTCGCGGGGATGACGGCCGAGGGGATGGGTAAAGAGCTTAAGTAAGTGCCGTTCGTCTCAGATCGGGTAAATAATCGAATTGGGAATCAGCTCGCTGTCGAATACGCACAGCCTGCTCGCAAACAACAGCCGCCCGTCGATACGCACCAGCCGGTCGATATACCTGCCGGCATTGAACACGTCCGAAGGCTGGTTTTTCTTGGTGCGTATCACCAGGTAATTGGCCTCGGCGAGCAGCTGCCCGCCCTCCTCGCCGGTGACACGCACGCCCGAGAGAATGTGGCGCTGGTAGTAAGGCTGGTGAAACAGCGTCTCGGAAATGCCGAAGACGCGGTCGCGCAGCATGCGCTTGCTCTCGAAGGACAGCGTCGCCAGCGGCAGGCCGCGATCGTGGTTCTCGCGCGGAATGAGCTTGTAGATGCAATCCTCGGTGAAAAATTCCGGCCAATCCTTAAAATCGCCGTGGTCGAGGCAAGCGGCGTAACGCGCGTAAAGGTCCTCAACTTCGAGGCGCAGCGCGAGGTCGAGCAGCTTGTTTTCGCCGCCCATGTCAGCGTCCCATCACTTCGCGGTAGTACTTGTACATGCCGCGGATCAGCGTTTCGGTGACGTTGTGCGGCACCCCGCCGACCTCGCGTCCGTCCAGTTCGCACAGCGTATTGTTGGCGCCGTTCTGGGCAAAACCGTGCTGCGATAACTCGATCACCTCGCCGTCATCGGCCGAGACATAGCCGGCCGGGCCGAACAGGTTGGCCTGGCGCAGGCGCCGTCGCGTCATCTCCGGCGTGTCGTCCTCGAAACCGAAATGGGTCCAGACAAAGTCAAAGGCGTTGGGCCCCAGCGGCACGATCTGCCGCGTCGAGATTGAATTGACGTTGTGCTGGATGATCAGCGACGGGAATATCGTCTGCATGCAGGCGGTCGGCCCCTTCCACCAGGCTTCGGGCACCACGTCAAGAACGCGATCGTCCTCAAGCTTCATGTTCTCCTTGAAGCTCGTCACGCCCTTGGTTACCTCGCCCTTGCCGCCGCTGCTGCGGTAACCAACCATGGCCGCGTGCCGGCCGCGCGCGTCCATGACCATTTCCGAACGCTGGTCGGCGCGCCACAAGCCGAAGGTGACAAACCAGGTATGCAAGAGGCCGGGATGATAGGGATCCTTGATGTTCTCCTGCATCAGCTTCCAGTTGCCGGGAATGCGCTGGCGCGAATAACCAAGCAGGGTCAGTTTGCGCCCGTCAAAGGCGCGCTCGACCCAGGGCCGCACCTCTCCGAGGTAGCTGTCGAGGTCTTCAACCGAGTGGTCAAACGAAGCGAAGATGACGCCGCCCTTCACCGCGACCTTGAGTTTGACCAGTCCGTTTTCCTCAAGCTTGAAATCGGCAGGCATGCCGCCGTTGACGTGCGTGCCATTCTCGTCCTTTACCCTGACACCGCGGCGAAACGGCACGCCCTGCAGGTTGCCCTTGAGGTCGTAGTTCCACTGGTGGTAGGGACAGGTGAAGTCGGTCGCATTGCCGTGCTCTTTCTGACAAAACACCACACCGCGGTGGGCGCAGCGGTTTTCAATGACGTTGACCGAGCCATCGGTATCGCGCACGACGATGACCGAGCGCTCACCGACCCAGGAACGCTTGAAATCACCGGGGTTGGGAATCTCACACTCCAGGCCGACATAAATCCAGTGGCCGCGATAAAAGAAACGCTCGAGTTCCTCCTTGTACACGGCAGGGTCGGTGTAGGTCTCGTAGGGAACCCGGCTTGCGCCGCTGCCCGGCCATTGGCCGCCCTCGATCTTGTCCGGTGCATTCATGTGCTTTCCTCCCTGCTCAATCGCCGCTGTCCGCGCGGCGGCGCCAAATCAGGCTGTTGCCTGCCTTGCATTGTAATGGGGTAACCGGGAAATGGCATGAGCGCCCGATTTCGCTCCAAAAAAGCGCGGCAGAAGTGGCAAACGCGTCCGGACGGGGCAAATGCAACCTGTATCAAATGCAACCTGTATCTTGGCCTGACGCCGCCACTGCGTGATAATGCCTGCTCACGCCAAACCCGACCGGAAAGCCCATGGCCACCAATAACGACTCGCTTTACAACGCCCGCGCCAGCGTGCCCAATGCGCTCGATATTTTTGCCCGCTGGGAAAAGGAGTCCGCCCAGGCGCGCGCCGACCATCCGGCCTACCTGGACGTGCCCTACGGTTCGCACCCGATGGAAAAAATGGATATTTTCCGTTCGCAAGGCCCGAGCCGCGCGCTGATCATGCTGGTCCACGGCGGTTACTGGCGCGCCCTGGACAAAAAGGATTTCTCCTTTGCCGCGCCGGCCTTTGTCAAAGCCGGGGTGACGGTGGCCATTCCCAATTACGCGCTGTGCCCCGCGGTGACGGTTGAGGACATCGTGCGCCAGATGCTGCAGGCGAGCGCCTGGATCTATCGCAACGCAAGCAACTTTGGCGCGCATCCGGAGCGCATTTACATCGCCGGGCATTCGGCCGGCGGGCACCTCACCGCGATGATGATGGCCGCGCTATGGCCGCAGTTTTCTCCGGACCTGCCGAAGAAAATATTCCAGGCCGGCTTTTCGGTCAGCGGGCTCTACGACCTGAGGCCGCTCACGCGCGCGAACTTTGTCAATGTCGACCTGAAGCTGACTGAAAAAGCCGCGGCCAAGGTCAGCCCCGCGCTGATGCCCCCGGCCACCGACGCGCCGCTGTGCACCGCGGTTGGCAGCGCCGAACCGCGCGGGTTTCACGACCAGAACGCGATACTCAACAAGGCCTGGGGCAAGGTGATCGCCGGCGACTATGCCGCCCCCGGCGACAACCACTTCAGCATCATGGACAAGTTCGCCACCGCCGGCACCACACTCAATCGCGCAGCGCTGAGGATGATGGGCCTGGTCTGAATGCGGCGCAGGCGCCGGTCAGCGCGGGTCGCGCTCCGTCGAGGCGGAAATGCGGTGGATGGAAATATCCGCGCCGTTAAACTCCTCCTCTTCGTCCAGTCGCAAGCCGACCACGGCCTTGAGGGCGCCGTAGACCGCCAGTCCCCCGGCAAAGGCGACAACAATGCCCAGCAGCGTCCCGCATAGCTGCGACATGAAGGCGACACCACCCAAACCGCCCAGCGCCTTGGCGCCAAAAATGCCCGCTGCTATGCCGCCCCATGCCCCGCACAGGCCGTGCAGCGGCCACACACCCAGCACGTCGTCGATTTTCCAGCGGTTTTGCGTCAGCGTGAACATATAGACGAACAAGGCGCCGGCAACGGCGCCGGTAAGCAAGGCACCCACCGGATGCATTACGTCGGATCCCGCACACACGGCGACCAGACCGGCAAGCGGGCCGTTATGCACAAAACCCGGGTCGTTGCGCCCGACCACCAGCGCCGCCAGCGTGCCGCCGACCATCGCCATCAACGAGTTGACCGCGACCAGCCCGCTGATTTTATCCAGGGTCTGCGCCGACATGACGTTGAAACCAAACCATCCCACCGAAAGGATCCACGCGCCCAACGCGAGAAACGGGATCGACGAGGGAGGATGGGCGCTGGAAATGCGCCCGTCCTTGCCGTAGCGGCCGCTGCGCGCACCAAGAAGCAGTACCGCTGCGAGACCGATCCAGCCGCCCACGGCATGCACGACAATCGAACCGGCAAAGTCGTGCACTTCCTCGCCAAAACTCGCCTTCATCCAGGCTTGCACACCCCACTGCTGGTTCCAGACGATGCCCTCGAAAAAGGGATAGACCAGTGCGACGATTAGAAGGGATGCGACCAGTTGCGGCCAGAAGCGCGCGCGCTCGGCAATCCCGCCCGAGACGATGGCCGGAATAGCCGCGGCAAAAGTGAGCAGGAAAAAGAATTTCACCAGCTCATAGCCGTTTTTTTGCGCCAATGTTTCGGCCCCGACCAAGAAGCTGATGCCGTAGGCGACGCCATAGCCGACGAAAAAATACGCAAGGGTCGAAATGGAGAAATCGGCAAGGATCTTTACCAGCGCGTTAACCTGGTTCTTTACCCGCACCGTGCCCAGTTCGAGGAAGGCAAAGCCCGCATGCATGGCCAGTACCATCACCGCACCGAGCAGGATAAAAAGCGTGTCGGCACCCGTTTTTACAGCGTCCATCAACATCCTCCTTGCCTGCTGTTTTGAGTGAATTGCACGAAACTGGTATCGCAGTTTGTATGTCGACTGGTATGCCAGTGGCAGGAATATTAACAGGGCGTTGCGAAGCGCGGCGATGCCCCCTTTCAGACCCCGATTCCGGGGAATATCGAGGGTGCATGGTGCGCAACATCACAGCCCTGCCTTCATGCGTTGGCGTTTTCTGCGCGCCCTTTTGGCCGCTCGCATGGCCTCCCGTTGCAAAAACTGGTACTTTCGCAGCATGGATCCCCGACAACTGCTGCTGCAAAGCTTTGAGTCCGCCGTCGCCGCGGCCGACCCTCTTAAAATCCTTCCCGCCCATCTACCCAAGCCCCCCAAGGGCAAGACGGTGGTCGTCGGTGCCGGCAAGGCCGCTGCTGCCATGGCGCTCGCAGTCGAGCAGCACTGGCCTTCGGATGCACCGCTTTCCGGCCTGGTAATCACGCGCTACCAGCATGGCCTGCTCACCAACCGCATCAAGGTGATCGAGGCCGGCCATCCGGTGCCGGATGAATCGGGTGAATCGGCGGCGAGGGAAATTTTTCGTCTCGCCAAGTCCCTGGGCAGGGACGACTTGCTGCTGGTGCTGGTCTCGGGCGGCGGATCTTCGCTGCTTTCCCTGCCCGCCGGGACCATCAGCATGGAAGAACTGAAGGCGACGACGCGCGAACTGCTGCGTTGCGGGGCGCCCATCCAGGATATGAATACCGTGCGCAAACACCTCTCGGCCATCCAGGGCGGCAGGCTAGCCGCCGCGTGCAAGGCACAGGTTCTGGCGCTGGTCATCTCTGATGTCACCGGTGACGATCCGACGCATATCGCTTCTGGGCCGTGCTCGGCCGATCCGACCACTTATCAGGATGCGCTGGATATTTTCACGCGCTTTGGAGTTAGCGTACCGACCGCCGTGACCGACCACCTCAAGCGCGGCGCAAAGGGCGAAATTGCGGAGACGCCCAAACCCGGCGACAAGGCCTTCGACAAGGTGCAGACGCGGGTCATCGCCACGGCGCAGCAATCCCTGCGCGCCGCCGCGGAATTTTTCGGGCGCCACGGTGTGGCGGCGGTGGTGCTGGGCGACAGTGTCACCGGCGAGGCAGCCGAGGTGGCCAAGGTCTATGCCGCCCTGGCGCGGCAGATCAAGGCGCACGGCGCGCCCTTCGGAACCCCGGTCGCGCTTATCTCCGGCGGGGAATGCACCGTCACCATACGCGGCAAGGGGCGCGGCGGACGCTGCTCGGAGTTCCTGCTCTCGCTGGCCATCGAGCTCGACGGCATGCCCGATGCCTGGGCCCTCGCCGCTGACACCGACGGCATCGACGGCTCGGAAGACAACGCCGGGGCGCTGCTTGCGCCCGATGCGCTGGCGCGCGCCGCCCTGCTGGGTATCTCGGCAAAGAAGCTGCTCGCCAATAACGACGGCTACAGCTTTTTTGAAAAACTGGGTGACCTCGTGGTGACCGGGCCGACCCGGACCAATATCAACGATTACCGCGTGATCTTCCTCGCCTGAGGATGCTCTCTTCGGTACCTATTCTCTGGGGCCTGCTTGCCGCCGCCTGCTTCGGCGCCGGACTGGTGGTGAGCAAGCGTGCCCTGGCCGAAGTCGACCCCCTTGCCGGTGCGACCATCAGCCTGCCCACCACCTGCATTATTCTGTGGCTGCTGGCGCCGTTCTTCCTAGATATCTCCGACTGGAATGGGAATGCGGCACTGATTTTCACCGTGACCGGGCTGTTTTTCCCCGCCGCCGCAACACTGCTGGGATTTGAGGCCAACCGCCGCATGGGCCCGGGGGTGGCCGGTGCACTGTCGGGGACGACCCCCTTGTTTGCGGCCGGCGGGGCCATCGTGTTTCTTGGCGAGCAGACTACCGCGGCGGTGGTGGTTGGGTCACTTGTGGTGGTAGCCGGCGGCGCCCTGTTATCCATTGGCGGGCGCGCCATGCCTCGCGCCTGGCCACTAGTCGCCCTCGCCTTCCCGCTGGGGGCGGCCGGCGTTCGCGCGATTGCACAGACTTTCACCAAGGCGGGGTTCGGCCTCTGGAACAACCCCTTCGCAGCGGTGCTGATCGGTTACACCGCTTCGGCGCTGCTGATCACGCTGGTGGGGTTCGCGCGGCAGCGGCGCGCCACCAAGGTGCCACGCAACATGGTGCCCTGGTTCATGGCGGTCGGCGTGTGCAATGGCGGCGCGATGCTGTCGATGTACCAAGGCCTCTCCGCCGGCAGTGTGGCGGTGGTATCGACGGTGGCGGCGACTTCACCCTTGTTCGCGCTCGCGCTCGGGAGCCTGTTTCTGCGCCATGAGCGCCTCACCCTGCGCATCCTGTGCGGCGTGACGTTGTCGGTGGGCGGCGTTGCGATGCTGCTGGCCGGATGATCTTTACACCCGCCATCGGCTGGAGACCCGCGTCAGAAGGGCGTTTCCGGGCGGTGACTCGGATATTTAAACCAGCGCGACCGGCATAAAAAAAGCCGGCTGGCGCCGGCTTTTTTTATGCGAACACGCTTTATGCTTTTGCGACTTCCGCTGCGGGTTCTTCGGCAATCTCGGGGCGGTCCATCAGCTCGACCAGCGCCATTGGCGCATTGTCACCCTGGCGGAAACCGAACTTCAGTATGCGCAGGTAACCACCGGGACGCTTGGCGTAACGGGGGCCAAGCTCGTTGAACAGCTTGGTCACCATGTCACGGTCGCGCAGGCGGTCAAATGCAAGGCGGCGGTTCGACAGCGATGGCTTTTTGCCGAGCGTAATCATCGGCTCGACGACGCGGCGCAATTCCTTCGCCTTGGGCAGCGTGGTCTTGATGACCTCGTGCTTGAGCAGTGAATTGGTCATGTTGCGCAGCATCGCGAGCCGGTGGCTCGACGTGCGGTTTAGTTTTCTCAGTCCCAAGCGGTGGCGCATGATCTTGTGTCCTTGTTGCAGGTTACAGGTGGCGCCGTGGCGCCGCCTGTCTTAGTTACGTACGGCTTCCAGACCGGCCGGCGGCCAGCTCTCCAGCTTCATGCTCAGAGTGAGCCCGCGTGATGCCAGAACTTCCTTTATTTCGTTCAACGACTTGCGGCCGAGGTTGGGGGTCTTCAGCAATTCGGTTTCGGTGCGCTGAATCAGGTCGCCAATATAATAGATGTTTTCGGCCTTGAGGCAGTTTGCCGAACGCACCGTCAGTTCCAGATCGTCGACCGGGCGCAGCAGGATCGGATCGACCCGTTTCTCCGGCGGCGCTTCGATTGCGGCGGGCGTTCCCTCGAGCGAGGCGAACACCGACAACTGGTCGACCAGGATGGCGGCGGCGTAGCGCACCGCTTCCTCGGGCTCGATGGCGCCGTTGGTTTCGATGTCGAGAATCAGCTTGTCGAGGTCGGTGCGCTGCTCGACGCGGGCGGACTCGACCGCATAGGAAACGCGTTTTACCGGCGAGAAGGATGCGTCAAGGATGATCTTGCCGATACCCTTGGACTCTTCAGAAACGGAGCGCAGGTTGGCCGGGTTGTAACCGTGACCTTTTTCGATCTTGATTTCCATCTCGAGCTTGCCGCCCGGCGACAGGTGGGCGATAACATGCTCGGGGTTGATGATCTCGACGTCGTGGGAAACCTCGATGTCGGCGGCCGTAACCGCGCCCTCGCCCTTTTTCTTGAGCGTGAGCAAGGCGTCGGCGCGGTTGTGCAGCTTGAGCACCACCCCCTTGATGTTCAGGAGGATATCAACCACGTCTTCCTGGACGCCTTCAATGGTGGAGTACTCGTGCAAGACACCCGCAATTTGCACTTCGGTAGGAGCATAGCCGGGCATGGATGAGAGCAAAACGCGACGCAGCGCGTTGCCAAGAGTGTGGCCGTAGCCACGCTCGAACGGCTCCATCACCACTTTTGCGTGGGAGCTGGAGATGCTCTGCACATCTATAATGCGCGGTTTCAGAAATCCGCTGGTTTGCATGTGAATTCCTTGTGCAGTGTTGCGTTACTTCGAATACAGCTCGACTACCAGAGCCTCGTTGATCGTTGCGGGCAGTTCAGAGCGCTGCGGCAGGGCCTTGAAGGTGCCCTTGAGCGCCTTCGCGTCCACTTCCATCCACTCTGGTGTACCGCGCGATTCGGCTGCCTCGGCGGCGGCCTTGATACGCAGCTGCGCCTTTGACTTGTCGGCCACCTCGACGACGTCGCCGGGCTTAACCTGGTAAGACGGGATATTGACGCGCTTGCCGTTGACCAAGATGCCGTTGTGCCGGACCACCTGGCGCGCCTCGGTGCGCGACGAGCCGAAGCCCATGCGATAGGCGACGGTATCCAGGCGCGATTCAAGGATCTGCAACAACGACTCGCCGGTCACGCCCTTTCGACGCGATGCCTCGGCATAGACGCGGCGGAACTGGCCTTCAAGCACGCCGTAAATGCGGCGCACTTTTTGTTTTTCGCGCAGCTGCTTGCCGAAGTCCGAAAGGCGCTGCCCGCTTTTCTGCCCGTGCTGGCCGGGTGCGTAGGCGCGGCGCTCAATGGCGCACTTGTCGGTGAAGCATTTTTCGCCTTTGAGGAAAAGCTTTTCGCCTTCCCGGCGACATTGCCGGCATTTGGGATCTAGGTTGCGTGCCATAGGATTCTCGTCAGTCGTTAGTCGTTGGCGTTAGATACGGCGACGCTTGGGCGCGCGGCAGCCGTTGTGCGGCACCGGCGTAACGTCGGAAATGCTGGTTATCTTCAGGCCCAGGGCGTTGAGGGCGCGCACAGCCGATTCGCGACCGGGGCCGGGACCCTTGATGCGTACCTCAAGATTTTTCACGCCGCATTCCTGTGCGGCTTTGCCCGCGCTCTCGCCGGCCACCTGCGCCGCGAACGGGGTCGATTTGCGCGAGCCCTTGAAGCCGGCCGCGCCGGAGGTCCCCCACGACAGCGTATTGCCCTGGCGGTCGGTGATGGTGATGATCGTGTTGTTGAAAGATGCGTGAATGTGCGCGATGCCTTCCGCGACGTTCTTCTTAACCTTCTTCCGAACCCGGGTGTTCGCCGGCTGCTGGGCTGGGGGCTTAGCCATTTTTGCTTATCCTCAATAAATCAATGTGTGCGCGAAGCTGCTATCGGCTATTTGCCGGCCTGAACCTTGCCTGCGATTGCAGCCTTGCGTGGACCCTTGCGGGTACGGGCATTGGTGCGCGTGCGCTGTCCGCGCAGGGGAAGTCCCTTGCGATGACGCACGCCGCGGTAGCAACCAAGATCCATCAGGCGCTTGATATTCATCGACACTTCTCGGCGCAGGTCACCCTCGACCGTGAAGCGGGCGACTTCCTCGCGCAAACGCTCCATCTGCGGCTCGGAAAGGTCCTTCACCTTGGTTTGCCCCTTGACGTTGGCCGACTCGCAAATCGCCTTGGATCGCGCGCTGCCAATGCCAAAGATCGCCTGCAGGGCAATCACGGCATGCTGGTGGTTCGGAATGTTTACGCCTGCTATACGGGCCATACTGTCACCTTAATAAACTGCACGCGGGAAACGCGAAACTCGTAATTGTAGCTTAAAAATGAAATTTTAACCATTGCGTCCGGCCCAAAACATGGGTCGGCGCGGGGCAAACCTAGCCCTGGCGCTGCTTGTGGCGCGGATTCTTGCAAATGACCCGAACCACGCGGTTACGACGAACGACCTTGCAGTTGCGGCAGATTTTCTTTACCGAAGCCAGTACTTTCATGGTCTTCTCCTTTACTTGGCGCGGAAAACGATCCGCGCCCTTGATAAGTCATACGGCGTAAGTTCCACCGTCACCTTGTCACCCGGCAGGATGCGTATGTAATGCATGCGCATCTTTCCTGAAATATGTCCCAACACGATATGCCCGTTCTCCAACTTCACGCGGAAGGTCGCGTTAGGGAGTGTTTCGGCAATCTCGCCCTGCATTTGGATTACATCTTCCTTCGACATGCGCTCCTTGTCCCCCCCGTTACCGGGCGGGGAACCCAGCCCCCTTGAAATTTGCCTTCTTCAGCAGGCTTTCGTACTGGTGCGACATGATGTAAGCCTGTACCTGGGACATGAAATCCATGGTCACCACGACAATGATCAGCAATGATGTCCCGCCAAAGTAAAACGGAACGTTCCATTTCAGGATGAGGAATTCGGGCAGCAGGCATACCAGGGTCACATAGATCGCGCCGGCAAGCGTAAGACGGGTGAGGATACGTTCAAGATACCTTGATGTCTGGTCACCCGGTCGGATGCCCGGGACGAAGGCGCCCGATTTTTTCAAATTGTCGGCGGTTTCCTTCGGGTTGTACTGCAACGCCGTGTAAAAGAAACAAAAGAATATGATCGCGGTGGCATACAACAGTACATAGATGGGCTGGCCCGGCGACAGCGTGGCCGCAATGTCCTTCAACCAGGTCATGCCCTCCTGCGCGCCAAACCAGCCGGCAATGGTCGCGGGGAAAAGAATTATCGATGAGGCGAAAATGGGCGGAATGACACCAGCCATGTTCAGCTTGAACGGCAGGTGCGAGGCTTGCCCGCCATAGACCTTGTTGCCAACCTGGCGCTTGGCGTAATTAACAAGGATCTTGCGCTGACCGCGCTCAACAAAGCACACCGCCCAGGTCACCAGCATCACCGAAGCGGCGATAAGCAGCGCGATAAGCGGGCTCATCGCACCGGTTCTCACCAATTCAAGCATGCCTGCAATCGCACTGGGGAGCCCCGCGGCAATACCAGCAAAAATAATGATCGAAATGCCGTTGCCAAGGCCACGTTCGGTGATCTGCTCACCCAGCCACATCAGGAACATCGTCCCGGTAACCAGGGTGGCCACGGTGGTGAAACGGAACATCAGGCCCGGGTCCATCACAAGTCCGGGTTGCGACTCCAGCGCAATGGAAATGCCGGTGGCCTGGAACAGGGCAAGCAGCACTGTGCCGTAACGGGTGTACTGGGTGATTTTACGCTGACCCGACTGGCCTTCTTTTTTCAACTGTTCGAGCTGCGGCGACACCGCAGTCATCAACTGCATGATGATCGACGCCGAAATGTACGGCATGATGCCCAGCGCGAACAGGGTGAAGCGCGACAGCGCGCCGCCGGAGAACATGTTGAACATGCCAAGGATGCCACCCTGCTGCGACTTGAACAGATCGGCGAGCGCGACCGGGTCGATACCCGGCACCGGGATATGCGCACCGATGCGGAAAACGACCAGCGCGCCAAGCAAAAACATCAACCGTTTTTTCAGGTCGCCGTATTTGCCGGATTTGCCGATTTGTGAGGAAGTGGTTGCCATGGTGTTCTTGGAGAAACGGGCTTACTCGCCCTTCTTTGGCTTTTTCTCCGACTTTGGCTTGGCAGCCGGCTTGGCCTTGACCAGCGGCTTGCTCGCGTCTGCCAAGCGCTTTTCCGCGCTGGCTTTCCGGCGTTCGACTTTCTTGCCCTCGACAACCTTCACTTCGGGCAGGACGATGCTGCCGCCGGCCGCCTCGATCGCCGCCTTCGCACCCTTGGTCGCCCCCACGCCGGTCAGCGAAAGTTTGCGCGTCAGGCTGCCCGACAAAATGACTTTGGCGCGCAAGGCGCCGGCCGCAACAATACCTGCCGCCTTGAGCATGGCCAGGTCAATCACGGCATCACCCTTGATTTTTTCCAGGTCGGAAAGACGAACCTCGGCACAATCGCGCTTGGTCAGCGAGACAAACCCTCGCTTCGGCAGGCGACGTTGCAGCGGCATCTGACCGCCTTCGAAACCGACTTTGTGAAAACCGCCCGAACGCGACTTCTGGCCTTTGTGACCACGGCCGGCGGTCTTGCCAAGGCCGGATCCGATTCCACGCCCTACGCGGCGGCGTTTGCGATTCGCACCGGTAGCCGGCTTGATGGTGTTGAGTTCCATGATCGTGATTCCTGTGTGCCCGCTCAGGCCGGAACGGCTTTGACGAGATAATTGACGGCATTGATCATGCCGCGCACTTCCGGGGTGTCGACAAGTTCAACTGTCTGGTTGATCTTGCGCAGTCCGAGACCGCGCACGCAGGCGCGGTGCGATTCCTTGCAATTGATGACGCTCTTTACCAGCGTCACTTTCACTTTTTTGTCAGCCATGTTCATTCTCTTCAGTTGAGAATTTCGTCGATCGATTTGCCGCGCTTGGCGGCAATCTCCGACGGCGTATTCATTTTCTTCAATCCATCCAGGGTGGCGCGGACAACGTTGTACGGATTGGTCGAGCCGATGATCTTGGCGAGGACGTTGGTGACCCCAACCACCTCAAACACCGCCCGCATCGGACCGCCAGCGATGATTCCGGTACCCTCCGAAGCCGGCTGCATCAGCACGCGCGATGCGCCGTGCTTGCCGATAACGGCGTGATGCAGCGTGCCGTTCTTGAGGCTTACCTTGAACATCCTCCGGCGAGCCTCGTCGAGGGCTTTTTGCATGGCGACCGGAACCTCCCGCGCCTTGCCTTTGCCCATGCCGATAGTGCCGTCCCCGTCGCCAACCACGGTAAGCGCGGCGAAGCCCATGATGCGGCCGCCCTTCACCACCTTGGTGACGCGGTTGACCGCGACCATTTTTTCACGCAGACCGTCTGAACGTTCCGCGCTGTTTTGCATCCTGGGTTGCATTCTTGCCATCGTCGTTCCTTGTCAGAACTTAAGACCGCCCTCACGGGCGGCGTCAGCGAGGGCTTTCACCCTGCCGTGGTACTTGAAGCCCGAGCGGTCAAAAGCGACCTGCTCGATCCCGAGTTGCTTGGCCTTCTCGGCAATACGCTTGCCGACAAGTTCCGCCGCAACCTTGTTCCCGCCGTTGGACAGCTTGCCGCGCACTTCCTTTTCCGCGGTGGACGCTGCTGCCAGAATCTTGCCGCCGGTCGCATCGATGACCTGGGCGTAGATGTGGCTGTTGGTGCGGTGCACGGAAAGACGGACGGCGCGAAGCTGGCTGATCTTGTGCCGGGTCTGGGCGGCGCGTCGAACACGTGACTGGTTTTTGTCGATCATGGCTAATCCTTATTTCTTCTTGGTCTCTTTGATGATCACCACCTCGTCGGCGTAACGAACGCCCTTACCCTTGTAGGGCTCGGGAGCGCGATAGGCACGAACTTCGGCGGCAACCTGACCGACCACCTGCTTGTCAGACCCCTTGATCAGGATCTCAGTCTGCGTCGGCGTTTCACATTTCACGCCCTTGGGCATCTGGTGCACCACCGGGTGGGAAAAACCGAGCGTGAGGTTAAGCTTGTCGCCCTGCGCCTGGGCGCGATAACCAACGCCGACCAGGGTCAGCTTTTTCTGGAAACCGGTGGTAACGCCGGTCACCATGTTGGCGACCAGCGCCCGCAGGGTTCCCGACATGGCATTGGACTGCTGGGAGTCGTTGGCGGCGGCGAACAAGAGCTGGTCGCCGTTCTTTTCAACCTTGACATCACCCTTGAGTTGCTGTGTCAACACACCAAGGGGCCCCTTGACCGACACCAGTTCGGCGGCAAGCGTGATTTCGACGCCCTTGGGCAGAAGAACCGGATATTTTGCGATACGCGACATGGTTCCCTCTACGCCACGATGCAAAGAACTTCGCCACCGACACCGGTCGCGCGCGCTTTGCGGTCTGTCATAACGCCCTGGGACGTCGATACGATCGCCACACCAAGGCCATTCATTACCTTGGGCAGATCATCGCGCCCCTTGTAAATGCGCAGGCCGGGCCGGGAGACGCGTTCGATCTTCTCGATCACCGGACGGTCGGCGTAATACTTGAGGCCGATCTCCAGATCGCTCTTGCCTTCGCGCAGCACTACCTTGAACTCATCGATGTAGCCTTCGTCCTTGAGCACCTGGGCGATCGAGAGCTTGAGTTTGGAAGCCGGCATGAAAACGGACGTCTTTCGCACCGCCTGGGCGTTGCGAATCCGCGTAAGCATATCGGCTATCGGGTCAGTCATACTCATGCAAATACTCCTTTACCAGCTAGCCTTGGTCATGCCGGGGATTTCCCCGCGCATGGCGATGTCGCGCAGTTTGCTGCGCGCCAGACCGAATTTGCTGTAGACGCCACGGGGGCGGCCGGTCAGTGCGCAACGGTTGCGAAGCCGAACCGGCGAGGAATCCCTCGGCAGCGCCTGGAACTTAGCGCGCGCCTCGGCACGATCTTCGTCGGACAGCTTCAGGTTGTTCATGACCGTGAGCAGCTCGGCGCGTTTCGCGGCGAATTTTGCTACGATCTTGCGACGTTTTTTATCGCGATTGACTACGGCGAGCTTGGCCATTACGCAGTCCTCAGTTCTTGAACGGGAATTTGAAAGCGGCAAGCAGGGCTTTCGCCTCTGCATCCGACTTCGCGGTGGTGGTGATGCTGATATTCAGGCCGCGCAACGAATCAATCTTGTCGTATTCGATTTCCGGGAAAATGATCTGTTCCCTGACACCAAGGTTGTAATTGCCCCGACCGTCAAAAGCGCGCCCGGAAATGCCGCGAAAGTCGCGGATACGTGGAATCGCAATCGAAACGAGGCGGTCGAGAAACTCGTACATGCGCTGGCCGCGCAGGGTGACCATGCAACCTACCGGATAGCCCTTGCGCACCTTGAACGTCGCGATCGACTTCTTCGCCTTGGTCACAACCGGCTTCTGGCCGGCAATCTTGACCAGGTCGCCGACGGCGTTATCCAGTATCTTCTTGTCGTTAACCGTCTCGCCGACACCCATGTTGAGGGTGATTTTCTCGATACGCGGCACTTGCATGACAGATTTGTAGCCGAACTGCTTTACCAGATCGGGAACAATCTTGTCTTTGTAGAAAGCCTGTAGCCTAGCCATTGCTCAATCTCTCCCTCAGGCGTCCACGGCTTCGCCGTTGGACTTGAAAATACGAACCTTGCGACCGTCTTCCAGAACCTTAACGCCAACGCGATCGGCTTTCTGGGTCTGCGGATTGAAAAGGGCCACGTTCGAGATGTGCAACGGCATGTCCTTGTCCACGATGCCGCCGGTCTGATTCTTCATCGGATTGGGCTTGACGTGTTTTTTCACGCGGTTGATGCCTTCGACCACGACATGATCCTTGTCGGTACGGCGCAATACCGCACCGCGCTTGCCTTTGTCGCGTCCGGCGATAACGATGATGTCGTCGCCTTTTTTGATTTTTTCCATTGCTGCGCTCCTTGCCTGGCCGTTACAGCACTTCTGGTGCCAGCGACACAATCTTCATGAATCGCTCGGTACGCAACTCACGCGTGACCGGCCCGAAAATGCGCGTGCCGATTGGCTCAAGCTTTGCATTGAGCAACACGGCTGCGTTCGCATCAAATTTGACCAGCGAACCGTCATTGCGGCGCACGCCTTTGGCGGTGCGCACAACCACGGCGTGGTAGATCTCGCCTTTTTTGACACGGCCGCGCGGGGCGCAATCCTTGACTGTGACCTTGATCACGTCGCCGATTTGCGCGTAACGACGCTTTGAGCCGCCAAGCACCTTAATGCACATGACAGAGCGCGCACCGGTGTTGTCGGCGACATCTAGAACCGACTGCATCTGAATCATTTAAATTTCCTCTCCAACTTTTCCGCTGCGCCTTTAGGGCAACTTCGGCGGACAGTTTTGGACCCGTACGGGTTTGGTTACGTCTGACTGGCGTTCCCGGTACCTTGGAGAATCCAAAAGCAGGGAAGCCAGCGAATATATCCTAATTACAGCAGTTCTGCAACAACTTCTAGATTGCGCGCGATTTTTCAACCAGCTTTGTGACACGCCAAGCCTTGGTCTTGGAGATCGGACGGCATTCCTCGATGGTTACCAGGTCGCCTTCCTTGAACTCGTTGGTTTCCGCGTGCGCATGGTATTTCTTCGAGCGGACGACGATCTTGCCTATGAGAGGATGCTTTACACGCCGCTCAATCAAAACGGTCACCGTCTTGTTCATCTTGTCACTGACAACCCGGCCGGTGAGGCTGCGGATCGTCTTGGTTTTTTGTTCGGTCATTTTGCCCTCGTCTTTTCGGCCAGAAGGGTGCGCACCCGCGCGATGTCACGCTTGGTGTTTTTCAGCTGGCTGGTATTCGTGAGCTGCTGGGTGGCCTTTTGCATGCGCAGTGAAAACTGCGCCTTCAACAGGTTACTCAACTCTTCGCTCAATTGTGCCTCGTCCTTGGCACGAAGTTCGTTGGTTTTCATGTCTTACCCCACAAGGCGGTGTACAAACGTGGTTCGGATCGGCAGCTTTGCGGCAGCCAGTGCAAACGCCTCGCGTGCCAGCGTTTCATTCACGCCGTCCATCTCATAGAGCACCTTGCCGGGAACAATCTCGGCAACGAAGTACTCGGGATTGCCCTTGCCATTGCCCATGCGGACTTCGGCGGGTTTTTGCGAGATCGGCTTGTCCGGGAAAATACGTATCCAGATGCGGCCGCCGCGCTTGATGTGACGGCTCATGGCACGCCGCGCAGCTTCGATCTGACGGGCGGTCAGGCGGCCGCGGCCGGTCGCCTTCAGGCCAAATTCGCCGAAGGAAACCTTGTTTCCGCGAGTTGCCACACCCTTGTTGCGGCCCTTTTGCTGCTTGCGGTATTTTGTTCTTGATGGTTGAAGCATGCTTGGCTCCTGGTCCGCTTACTCGGCGGGCTTGGTCGTGGTTTTCTTGGCGACGCGCTTGACTGCGGTCTTCGGCTTGGCATCCTCTGCCTTGGCTTCGGGCTTTACATCACCCGCAGCTGCAGTTTTCTTGGCTGGGGCACGCCGGGTCGTCTTCGGCTTGTCACCCGCCAACTTTCCTTCTCCCGCCGTTTTCTCAGCCGGCAGGGACTCGCCGGCAGCATTCGACCTTGGGGCGGCCTTCTTCACCTTGCGCGCCACTGCGTTTTCATCGGAAGCCGGCATCGGCGCGGCGAGTTGCTGCTCGCTCTTGAGCGGAACCTCACCCTTGTACACCCATACCTTGACGCCGATGATCCCGTAGGTGGTCTTCGCCTCCGAGGTACCGTAATCGATATCGGCGCGCAGGGTGTGCAGGGGAACCCGTCCCTCGCGGTACCACTCGGTACGGGCGATTTCGATGCCGTTCAGGCGGCCCGCACTCATGATCTTGATTCCCTGGGCACCCAGGCGCATTGCATTTTGCATTGCGCGCTTCATGGCACGGCGGAACATGATTCGTTTTTCCAGCTGCTGGGTGATCGAGTCGGCGATAAGCTGCGCGTCAATCTCCGGCTTTCTGATTTCCTCGATGTTGACGTGCACCATCTGCACGCCGAGCAACTTGCGCAGCTCTGCCTTGAGGCCTTCGATGTCCTCGCCCTTCTTGCCGATGACCACGCCGGGCCGCGCGCTGTGGATCGTTACACGCGCGTCCTTGGCCGGGCGCTCGATGACGACGCGGCCGACCGAGGCGTGCGCCAGCTTCTTCTTGAGATAGGCGCGAACCTTGAGGTCTTCGTTGAGCTTGCCGGGGAAGTCCTTGCTGTTTGCAAACCAGCGTGAACCCCAGTTTTTGTTGACCGAAAGACGGAAACCGATCGGGTGGATTTTCTGTCCCATAACTGCCCCTTAAGCCTTGGTCACCGCCTTCGCGGCGGCGCCCTTCTTGGGTTTGACTTCGTCACCGACAGTGATAAAAATGTGGCAGGTCGGTTTGATAATACGGTTACCGCGGCCCTTTGCGCGCGCGGTAAATCGCTTCAACACAGTGCCTTTTTCGACGTAGATGGTCCTGACCTTCAGTTCGTCGATATCGGCACCGTCGTTGTGCTCCGCGTTGGCAATCGCCGACTCGAGCACCTTCTTGATGATCCGGGCGCCCTTTTTCGGGCTGAAGGCGAGCACGTTGAGTGCATTTTCGACTGTCAGGCCGCGGATCTGGTCGGCGACGAGCCGGCCTTTCTGGGCCGACAGGCGGACGCCACGCAGTTTTGCTTGAGTTTCCATGTCGCGTTCCTCTTACTTCTTCGGCGGGCCGGAGGGCGCCGCCACCTTCTTGTCGGCCGAGTGGGCCTTGAAGGTACGGGTCAGGGAGAATTCACCCAGTTTGTGACCAACCATGTTCTCCGAGATGTATACCGGCATGTGTTGCTTGCCGTTATGCACCGCGATAGTCAGGCCGACAAAATCGGGCAGAATCGTGGAACGACGCGACCAGGTCTTGATCGGACGCTTGTCATTGCCGGAACGTGCGGTTTCCACCTTTTTGACGAGGTGAGCATCGACGAACGGGCCTTTTTTAACTGAACGTGCCATAGGTCACCTATTTCTGATAGCGGCGCTGCACAATCATGCCGCTAGTGCGCTTGTTACGACGGGTGCGGTAGCCCTTGGTCAGGGTACCCCATGGGCTGACAGGATCACGGCCTGCGGCGGTCTTGCCTTCACCGCCGCCGTGCGGGTGATCGATCGGGTTCATCGCCACGCCGCGAACCGTCGGCCGGATACCGCGCCAACGCTTGGCGCCGGCCTTGCCAATCGAGCGCAGGCTGTGTTCCTCGTTGCCGACTTCGCCAATCGTCGCGCGGCAATCCACATTCACCTTGCGGATCTCACCAGAACGCAGGCGCAACTGGGCGTAGCTGCCTTCGCGCGCCAGCAACTGCACCGAGGTTCCGGCTGCTCGCGCGATCTGGGCGCCCTTGCCCGGCATCATTTCGACGCAGTGAACTGTCGTGCCGACCGGGATGTTGCGAAGAGGAAGTGCATTGCCCGACTTGATGGGCGCCTCCGAACCGGATATCACTTGGGCGCCGGCGAGCATGCCCTTGGTGGCGATAATGTAGCGACGTTCGCCATCGGCGTAACACAACAGCGCCAGGTTCGCGCTGCGGTTAGGGTCATATTCAAGGCGCTCGACCTTGGCCGGCACGCCATCCTTGTCGCGTTTAAAATCGACCAGACGGTAATGTTGCTTGTGCCCGCCACCCTGGTGGCGCGTGGTGATATGCCCGGTGTTGTTGCGGCCGGCCTTGTTGGATTTTGGCTGAAGCAATGCGGTATGCGGCTTACCCTTGTGCAGATTGGGGTTGACCACCTTGACGACACTGCGGCGTCCGGGAGACGTTGGTTTGACTTTAATGAGGGCCATGGTCTACTCCGTAGCCTGAAAATTGATTTCCTGGCCAGGCATTAACGATACATATGCCTTTTTCCAGTTGTTGCGCCGGCCCATGAATTTGCCAAAGCGCTTTTCCTTGCCCTTGACATTGAGTACCTGCACGCTCTCGACCCGAACCTTGAAGAGCAATTCGACAGCGGCCTTGATCTCCGGCTTGGTTGCATCAGACGCGACGCGAAAAACGACCTGCTCGTTTTTCTCGGCGACATAGGTGCTCTTTTCCGACACCTGCGGTGCGAGCAGTACCTGCATCAGGCGGTCATTCGCAAATTTGGTAACGGCGTTCATGCCAGCACCTCTTCGAATTTGGCCACCGCGGCACGCGTCAGCAATACGTTCTTATAGTGCACCAGCGAAACCGGGTCGATTTCGCCGACTTCAAGCACCAGGACATTCGGAAGATTGCGCGAGGACAGGTAAAGGTTTTCATCGGTGCTGTCGGTGATGAGCAGCAGCGAATCGAGCATCCCGATATTCCTCACCTTCTGGGCGAAGAGTTTCGTTTTCGGTGAATCGACCATGAAACTTTCGATCACCTTTAGGCGGTCTTCCCTGGCCAGTTGCGACAGGATGGACGCCATGCCCGCACGATACATCTTGCGGTTCACTTTTTGCGTGAAATTCTCGTCGGGCGAGTTCGGGAATATCCTGCCGCCGCCACGCCACAACGGACTGGACGCCTTACCGGCACGGGCGCGGCCGGTGCCCTTCTGGCGCCACGGCTTTTTCTTCGACTTGGCGATCTCGCTGCGCCCCTTCTGGGCACGCGTGCCGAGGCGTGCATTGGCCTGGTAGGCTGTCACGATCTGGTGGATCAGCGCTTCGTTGTAGTCGCGCCCGAACAACGCATCCGAGGCGGCCACGGTCTTGCTACTGGCGCCGGTGTCATCGATCAGTTTGAGTTCCATTATTTCGCTCCCTTGCCGGCCTTGGGAGCCACAACGACCTTGGGTTTGCGCGGTTTCACGGTGGGGCGGACAATAAGGTCCCCGCCACGGCTTCCGGGAACCGAGCCCTTGATCATGAGCAACTGACGCACAGCATCGATGCGGACAATTTCAAGGCTCTGCGTCGTGCGCGTGACATCGCCAAGATGGCCGGCCATTTTCTTGCCAGGGAATACGCGACCGGGATCCTGCGCCTGTCCGATCGAACCCGCGGAGTTGTGCGAACGCGAGTTACCGTGAGAGGCGCGGTTGGATGAAAAGTGGTGGCGTTTGATCGCGCCCGAAAAGCCCTTGCCCTGGGTCGTTCCGGTCACGTCAACACGCTGGCCGACCGTGAACAGGTCAACACCAATCTTGCTGCCCGGCTGCAGGCTGGCAAGCGCGGCTTCTTCGACACGGAATTCCCGCAGCGTATGCCCGGGCTCAACTGCCGCCTTGGCCAGGTGCCCGGCCGACGCCTTATTCACGCGGGAGGCACGGCGCTTGCCGAACGCGACCTGCACGGCGCTATAGCCGTCGGTCTCGACTTTTTTTATTTGGGTCACGCGGTTGTCAGACACGTCCAGCACAGTCACCGACTGCGAATCGCCATCGTCGGTGAAAATACGGGTCATGCCGACCTTGCGGCCGACTAATCCTAAACTCATTTTCTTACCCTTTCCAAAAAAACAACCCAAGGCATTTGCCCTGGAAGGGGCCGGCTTCAATTGGCCGGCTAAATTATTATTAAATCAGGCGGACGGTTTGCCCCCGTCCGCGCGGGCTTACTGCAAAACTATTGCAACTTGATCTGCACATCCACACCGGCGGGCAGGTCGAGCTTCATCAGAGCGTCAACCGTCTTGTCGGTGGGATCAATGATATCCATCAGGCGAAGGTGCGTCCTGATTTCAAACTGGTCACGCGAAGTCTTGTTGACATGCGGGCTGCGCAGCACATCGAACCGCTCGATTCGAGTGGGCAGGGGCACCGGGCCCTTGACCACCGCACCAGTGCGCTTGGCTGTGTCGACAATCTCCAGCGCCGACTGGTCTATAAGACGGTAGTCGAATGCTTTGAGCCTGATACGGATTTTCTGATTTTGCATGGCTGCTTTCTTTATTCGATGACTTTGGCGACGACGCCGGCGCCGACGGTTTTGCCGCCCTCGCGAATGGCAAAGCGCAAGCCTTGCTCCATCGCAATCGGGGCGATCAAGGTCACAATCATCTTGATATTGTCCCCCGGCATCACCATCTCGGTCCC
>CAMAWC010000048.1 GCA_945861875.1 Bordetella parapertussis | reverse complement strand
TTGGTGCCCACTTGGACGGTGACATCGCCGGCCTTGAGCAGTACCTCCGAATCGTCGAGGATTAGATGCAGCTCACCCTCGAGTACGATGGCGTAATCGATGGTTTCGGTGCGGTGCATCATCGGATGCACGCCGCTTGAGGCGAAGGTAGACGCTGTCGCATTGCCTAGCGATGCGAACATTTTTTTCGACATTGCCATATCCATTTTCCCGATGCGCTCGCCATCGGGCGGGATTTCACTGATGCGGATCACCGTGCCGTGCTTGGCCGGGAGCTGGCGGCGCGGCCCCAGTGTCGGCTCGGCCGCGGCAAATTCAATGGGTGCGGGCGTGCCGCTGGTGCGCCACACGTCGGTCGCGCTGTAGTCTGGCCGCATTTCGATGGTGTGCACGAAGGGCGCGGGGCCGTCCGATACCACGATGGCCTTGCCCTGCTGGTCGTGGCCGGTGACAACGCGGCGTACGGGTCTGTTCATGGCGGAATCTCCATTCTGTTTCGTTTTGTTGAGACGGAGATTCTCCGTCACCAGGCGGCTTGCTGCAACGATTGCTCCACGAAATGAAATTGTCCCGCACATCAGTCTGGCGGCGGAAAATGTGATAAAAAGAAAAAAAGAAAAATCAACTTAGTGTTTGTTCCGGGGAGTATGGTGAATTGATGAAAGCGATCCGCATCTGGGCGCAAAGCGCAAGCGACCTATCGGTTCACACCGTTTTTGGCGCGACGATTGCGCAGCACGGCCGGCGGGTGTGCCAGGCCGATACGCAGATTGATGTGCACGGGCTTGCGCCCGGCACCTATCCGCCGGGCATGACCGCCACCGAGATTTGTTGCGAATTTCCGGCCACCCACCACATGCTTTCCCTGCAGATCATGGAAAACGCCCTGCGCGCCGAGCGCGAAGGTTATGACGCGATGGTGGTGACCTCGTTCATGGACCATGGCTGCGAGCTGGCGCGCAGCGCCGTCGATATTCCGGTGGTCGGTCTTGGCAGCACGGCCCTGCGTGTTGCTTCGGCAGCGGGGCGCGCGCTGGGTCTTGTGTCGCACGATGCCGACCAGCGCAAGGTGGTGCGCAACCTCATCCAGTATCACGGCTTTGACAAGAATGTCCGCCTGCTCGCGGCACTTGATCCGGGCCTGAGCACCGAGGATCTTGACGCGGGCATGAACGGATCCCCGGTGCTGCTCGAGCGCTTTTCCGAGCAGGTCGAGCCGTTCATCAAGGCGGGGGTAGACCTGATCGTCCCGGCAGAGGGTTTCCTTGCCGGCGCGCTGTACCTTGCCGGTGTGCGAGAGGTGCGCGGCATCCCGGTGTTCGACGGCCTGGGGGCGGCCTTCGCGTTTGCCGAAATGATGGTGCGCTTGCGCCGCCATGCCGGGCTCGAAATAAGCAGAGCCGGTGACTACGCCAAGGCACCCGTCGCCGCGCTCGATCACGTGCGCGCGGTGACCATAGGCGTATTGCAGGCGGCACAAAAAAAATAGCCGGCGACGGTGGCGTCGCCCGCCCGCCTGCACGTGCGGAAGAATGAGGTGACACAAGCCACGGCCCGGTCGCACGTCAAGCGGCGCAAGCCACATATCGAAGGGAGTAGGGATGCTTAAAGGTAGGAGTGCACTGATTACCGGGTCGCTGGATGGCATCGGGTTTGCCATCGCATCGGCGCTGGCGGCAAAGGGCTGCAATGTGATGCTCAACGGGTTTGGCGACGAGGCGATGATTGGCGAACGCCTGAAGAGTTTGCGCGCGTTTGGCGTGGACGCCGATTACAACGGCGCCGACCTGTCCGTCCCCGCACAGATCGAAGACATGGTGGCCGCCGCGGAGAAACGGTTTGGCAACGTGGATATCGCCGTCAACAACGCGGTCACGCGCACCTGGGGCAATATCGATGAACTGGCGGTGGAGAAATGGAACTACGCGCTTGCCGTCAACCTCAGCGCGCCCTTTCATGTTCTCCGCCTCACCATGCCGGGGATGAAAAAACGCATGTGGGGCCGCATCATCAACCTCGCGTCCAATTACGGCCTGGCCGGGACGCGGCGGCGCGTCGATTATGTGAGTACCAAGCATGCCGTGGTCGGACTGACCAAGGTCGCCGCGCTGGAGGGTCTGCCCTTTAACATAACCGCGAATGCGCTGTGCCCCGGCGCCACGCTCACCCCCAATGCGCGCAAGCTGGTGGCGCAAAGAATGCAGGCGAAGGGCCTGTCCGAAGCGGATGCGACCACCGACTACCTGTCCGACCGCCAGCCGTCGCGGCGCTTCATCGCCCCGGAGAAGGTGGGTGCCTTTGCCGTGTTCCTGTGCAGCGAGGATGCCAGCGAAATCACCGGCTCGCCGCTGGCAATCGACGGTGGCTGGCTGGCATTTTCCTGAGCAGCGACGGACGGTCTATACTTTTCATGTAAGCTCCGCGCGCGCCGCGCCGGAGATGTGCAAACCAATAAGCCGCGCCTTGAGCGGCATCGTAAAGTGAGGAAGCTGTGGAAGAATCGGACGTAATTCGGGCCGCGCAACTTTTTGTCGAGGCCCGCCGTAGCGGCAAGCCGATCCGCGAACTGCCGCAAGCCTGCCGCCCCGCGCATACGCGCGACGTCAACGCCATTGTCGATGCCGTCACCGACATTCTGGTCAGGGAGGATGGCGAGACCATAGGCGGCTGGAAAATCGGGTTTGTATTCAGTCCGCGGCAGGTGCCGATGATTTGCCCGCTCTTTAACTCGCGCTTGTTCAAGAGCCCGGCGCGCGTGCCGCTCTCGCTCACGCCGGCGCTGCGCATCGAGCCGGAGATTTCCTTCCGCCTGAAACAGGATCTCCCGGCGCGTGCGAAGGCCTATCGCGCCGAAGAGCTTGCAGGGCTGCTGACCGCCTGTCCGTCGCTGGAAATAATCGACTCGCGTTTTGACACCAGTCTTCGCTCGATCCGCCAGATCATAGACAACCCGAAAACCCGTCTTGAGGCGATGGCCGACAACAACACGACCGGCGCCTACATTACTGCGGAGGGCCGTGATGACTGGCAGGATTTTGATTTTGCCGCAATCAAGATGACCATGCGCACACCATCGCGTGTGATCGTCGAGTCGACGGGCGGGCACGCATTTTCCGACCCGTTTCTTCCCTGTGTCGTGCTGGCCAATGAAATGCGCCATCGCGGCGGCATGCGCGCCGGCGATCTTCTTGTGACAGGCTCGTTCAGCGGGTTCTTTGAAGTGGCCCCCGACGAGCCGGTGACGGCGGAATTTGCCGGCTTCGGTGCGGCAGAGGCGACGTTTTCCACAACATCCACAACATCCACAAAATAACGGGTGCGAAAAGCACCCACAAGGAGGCGGTCATGATCAAGCGTTTGCTGCAACTGCTGTTGTCGTCGTTTTGCGCCGTGTCGTTTGCGGCGATGGGGCAGGCCTATCCGTCAAAACCGATCCGGATCGTCGTGCCCTTCGGGCCCGGTTCGGCGACCGACACCATCACGCGCCTTCTTATCGACAAGGCCGGGAAAAGCCTCGGCACCACCTTCATCGTCGACAACAAACCGGGGGCCAACGGGCTCATCGCGGCGCGCGAGGTGGTGGGGGCGCCCAAGGACGGCTATACGATCATCATCTCCTCCAACTCGGCGCACGCCGCGAACCAATACCTTTACAAGAACCTGGGGTATGACCCGGTCAAGGACTTCGCACCCATCACGGGCCTCACCACGAATCCGCATGTGTTCGTTGTGCGCGCGTCCCTACCCGTGCAAAACCTCAAGGAGCTGATCCAGTACGGCAAGGACAACCCGGGCAAGCTCAATTTTGGCGCCGGCAACACCGGCGGGCTTGCCAACGCATCGCTGATGAAAAGCATAGCCGGGTTCACCGCGGCGGAAATCTCTTACAAGTCGCCGCCCGCCGCGGTGGTGGACCTGCTTGGCGGCCGTATCGATTTTCTCGCGGTCGATTACTTTATCGTCAATGACCAGATTCGCGCGGGCGCACTGCGCGCGCTTGCGGTGACCTCGAAAACCCGCCTCAAGGCGCTGCCCAACGTCCCGACGGTGGCCGAGACCCTGCCCGGCTACGAACTGAACGGCTGGGTCGCCGCTTTCGCCCCGGCCGGAACGCCCGCCGATGCCATAGCCAAACTCAACAAGGCCTTTGCCGATGTGATCCGTTCGCCGGAATTCGAGACCTATATGGAGCGCCAGGGCATGCAGGGATTTGTCACCACGCCGGAAGAACTCGGCGTGTTCCAGCGGGAACAGGTGACCAAATGGGCTGACGTCCTTATGAAAGCCGGTGTTCAAAGGGAGTAGGGCATGAGCGTCAAAGGCAGGGTGGCGATAGTCACGGGTGGCGCATCGGGCATGGGGCGCGCCTCGGCGCTGCTCCTGGGCGCGAACGGGGCGAAGGTGGTGGTGGCGGACCAAGATGAGGCCGCAGCCGTTTCTGCAGCCCGGGAGATCGCGGCGGCCGGCGGCAGCGCCATTGCGGTGGCGTGTGATATCGGGGACTCGTCCTCGGTCGCCGGCCTGGTCTCGCGCACACAGGCCGAGTACGGCCGCATTGATGTTCTCATGCACGCCGCCGGTATTTGTCCGCGCAAGCCCTTTCTGGAAATGCAGGACGAGGACTGGCGCGCGGTGTTGCGGGTCAACCTTGACGGCACCTTCTACATTACGCGTGATGTCGGGCGCGTGATGTCGGCGCAAAAGGCCGGGACCATGATCCTGGTCACCTCGGACCGCGGCGTCTACGGCAGCATCGATTACGCGCACTACGCCGCGTCAAAGGGCGGCATGATCGCGCTCACCAAGAGCCTGGCGCTGACAATGGGCAAGTACGGAGTTACGGTCAACGCCCTCAATCCGGGCATTACCGATACGCCGCTGGCACGTGCCGCGGTGGTGCAATGGGAGGAGAAAAAAGCGCTCGACGTTCTGGGCAGTTACAGCAAGCCCGAAGAAATTGCGCAGACGGTGTTGTTTCTCGCCGGTACCGCAGGCGTGTTCATGACCGGCCAGGTCGTGGGCGTGCGCATGCGCTACGGCGCCTAGGCGCAGCCATGCCGACGGCCGTGGCATCGCCACCGATGTCTGATTTGAAGGGGAAGGTGGTTTTGGTCACCGGCGCGAGCAGCGGCATTGGCGCGGCTGCCGCGCGGGCCTTCGGCGCTGCCGGCTGTCGCGTGGCGGTCCATTGCCATACCGGCCTGGAACGTGCGGAAACTGTGGCGACTGATGTGCGCAATGCCGGTGGTGATGCCGTCGTGCTGGACGGGGATGTGACGGCTGCGGGCGTGCCGCGCCGCATCGTGGCGCAGACCGTGGACGCATTCGGACGCATCGATATCCTGGTCAACAACGCCGGTGGGCTGGTCGCGCGCGTCAAGGTGGCCGACTATGACGATGCCTACCTTGATGCCATCCTTGCGCTCAACGTGAGGCAGGTCGCGTATTTTGTGCGTGAGGCGGTACGTGCCATGCGCGCGCAAGGTGGCGGCGGCTGCATCATCAACGTCAGTTCCAGCGCCGCCCGTCACGGCGGCGGCGTCGGTTCGGTGATCTATGCGGCGACCAAGGGGTTTATATCCAGCGCGACGCACGGTTGGGCAAAGGAACTCGCCGGCGACGACATCCGCGTCAACGCGGTATCGCCGGGCGTGATCATGACGCCTTTCCATGAGGGCTTTACCCCGCCCGAGGCACTTGAGGCATCCCGCGCTGCCATCCCGCAAAAACGCATCGGTGAAGCCAGGGAGTGTGCCGGAACCATGCTCTACCTTGCCTCGGAAACGATGAGCAGTTTTGTGACCGGACAGGTGATTGAGGTGAACGGCGGCCAGATCATGCCCTAGCAGCGCTCAGCTCAAAGGCCGTGCGGTTTTTTGGGGTGTAGGGGCTTGGCACGGTAAAATACATCCATGCCTCTTTACGAATACGCTCCCACCGCCGGCCACTGCGAACAGTGCAAAGGCGGATTTGAGGTGATGCAGCGCATCGCCGATGACAAGCTGACGCAATGTCCGGCCTGTGGCCAGGCCTGCGAGCGGCAGATCAGCCGCGTCGCGCTGGGCGGAAAATATTCCACTTCCGAGGCCGCGATCAAGAGTTCCGGTTTTACGCGCTACCAGAAGGCGGAGAATGGCGTCTATGAGCGCACCGCGGGCAGCGAAGGCCCCGAGGTCATTTACCGTAACAAGACCTGATTTGCGCCGCGGGCCAAAGGCGCTTGCGCGATGACAGAAGGCATACCTTCCGGAAAATACCGCCACTACAAGGGCGGCGAGTACGAAGTGGTCGGCATTGCCACCCACTCCGAAACCCATGAACAGCACGTCGTCTACCGGCCGCTCTACGGCGAGGGCAAGCTGTGGGTGCGACCGGTGTCGATGTTTGTTGAAAATGTCATTGTCGAGGGCCGCAGCGTGCCGCGCTTTGCGCCGCTCCCGGTTACAGGAAAACCATGAAACTGACCATTCTCGATCCCGGCCACTTCCACGCCGCGCTGCTGCAAAAGAACATGGTCCCCGATGTCGAGGCCACGGTGCATGTGTATGCCCCCGAGGGGCCGGACCTGCAGGATTACCTCGGAAAAATCGCCGGCTTCAACGCGCGCGCGGAAAACCCGACGCGCTGGGTCACCAGCTTGTGCACCGACGCCGATTTTTTCGAGCGCTGCATGCGCGACAAGGCCGGCGACATGGTGGTGATCTGCGGCAACAACCTGCGCAAGACCGAATATTTCAGCCAACTCATCGCTGCCGGCACCCATGTGCTGGCCGACAAGCCCATGGTCATCGACGCCGCCGGCTTTGCGCAGCTGGAAAAGACCTTTGCCACCGCCGCGCAAAAAGGCGTGATGCTCTACGACATCATGACCGAGCGGCACGAAATCACCACCCTGCTGCAAAAGGAATTCTCCATGCTGCCGGCGGTGTTCGGCGCGTTGCAGTCCGGTGACGCCGCGCACCCGTCGGTGACCAAGGAAAGCGTGCACCATTTTTCCAAGATCGTATCGGGCGCGCCGCTCAAGCGCCCGGGCTGGTGTTTTGACGTCGACCAGCAAGGCGAGGGCATCGTCGACGTCACCACCCACCTCGTCGACCTGGTGCAGTGGGAATGCTTTCCCGGCGAGATCATCGATTACCACAAGGACATCGAGGTGCTGGCCGCGCGCCGCTGGCCGACGGTCTTGAGCGCCGCGCAATTCGAAAAAGTCACGCAGCTGAAGACCTGGCCTGAGTACCTGAAAAAAGACGTGCAGGCCGACGGCACGCTGCATGTTTATGCCAACGGCGAATTCACTTATCGCATCCGCGGCGTGCATGCAAAAGTGTCGGTGCTGTGGAATTTCGAGGCGCCGACCGGCAGCGCCGACACGCATTTTTCCGTCATGCGCGGCGACAAGGCCGAACTGGTCATCCGCCAGGGCAGGGAGCAACACTACCAGCCGGCGCTGTACATCGAGCCGCTAGAAGGCGTGGATGGCAAGGCGTTTGCAGCGGCTCTCGAACAATCGTTAAAAACCGTCGAGGCGAAATATCCCGGCATCGGCATCAAGCCTTCCGCCGCCGGCTTTGAAGTCACCGTGCCGGCTTCGTACCATATCGGCCATGAGGCACACTTCGGCCAGGTTGCGGCCGGGTTCCTCGCCTACCTCAAGGCCGGTGCCATGCCAGATTGGGAAGTGCCCAATATGCTGGCCAAGTACTTCACCACCACGCGGGCGCTGGAGCTGGCGCGTGCGGCCTAGCCCCACGGTCTGGCAAGGCGTGCGCCGCCGGGTGCAGGGCGTGATGGTGTTGCTCGCCTGCTGCCTCGGTCTGGCCAGTTCGCCGGTGTTGGCGTTTCCGGTTTCACCTTCGGCGGCGGAGATCGCGCAATTCGGCCCCTTGCACGCCGCCGCGCACAAGGGCGATATTGCCTCCGTCGAAAAGCTGATCGCAAAAAAAGCCGATCTTGAGGTGCGCGACCCTTACGGCCGCACACCGCTGCACGTGGCGGCGTACGCAAAACGCCACGAGGTGATCCGCGCGCTCGCCCGTGCCGGCGCCAACCTGGGGGCGTTCGAGAACGACCGCTACGATGCCGTCACCATCGTCGGCATACTCGGTGATGATGAAACGCTGCGCGTGCTGCTTGCCGCGGGCGCCAGCGCCAAGCGCATCACCAGCATCCATTACGGCACCGCGCTGATCGCCTCGTCGCACCACGGCCACCCGGGCGTGGTGCGCCAGCTCATCGCCGCCGGCGCGCCGCTAAATCACATCAACATCCTGCACTGGAACGCGCTGATCGAGGCGGTGGTGCTCGGCGACGGCGGGGCGCGCCACCAGGCGGTTCTGCGCGCACTGCTCGCCGCCGGCGCCGACACCCGCCTCACCGACCGCCAGGGCAACACGCCGCTCGCGCTGGCGCGCTCGCGCGGATTTCGCGACATGGTGCTGATGCTGGAAGCCGCCGGCGCGCGCTAGCCGTACCGGGCGGCATGACTGGAAACCTCCTGCTGGCGCGGGTTTCCAGCATATTTGAAATGAAATCAGAGTCAAAGTCGGATTAAACGAATCCGACTTTTATCCGGATTTCCGCATCCCACCGGTCGCACCACAATCAGCCCTTTGCGACCGCATCCAATCCCAACCCAAGGATTGCGGCATCGCGCGTCAGAAACGTCACCCGTTCATCCTGCGCCTGCGCAATGAGCAAACGATCAAATGGGTCTGCGTGGTCGCAAATCAGTTTGCGTGCGGCCTCGATGTGACGCGGCAGGATCGGCAACAGCATAAAGCCCTGCGCTTCGAGTTGCTCGGTCACCGCCCCTTCGGGTAAGGGTAACTTACCCCTGGCATTTTTCAGCACCATCTCCCACACGCTGGCAGTACTCACGATAATCTCGGATTTGCCGATGATGCGCTGCGTGGTTTTTCCCAGCCGGGTATCTGCCGTCATCCACCAGTAGACCAGGTGCGTGTCGAGCAGGTATCGCTTCACGGCAATTTGCCACCGGTGAGCGCATTGGCGATGTTGGCATTGGTGGCGGGGGCATCCCAGTCGGCACGGGCTTTGGGCAAGCCCTGCCACGCTCCGGGCGTGCGCGCAATTTTCTGCGGCCCTACCTTGACCAAGCGGACAACCGGAACACCCTTGTTGGCGATGACAACATCCTCGCCGGCGAGGGCGGCTTGCACGAGTTTGGAAAGTTTGTTCTTTGCTTCAAGCATGTTGCATTGCATGTTGGAGTCCTGGGAGGAGTTTGTGTCGTTGCCTAGTCTACATTGATCTGGCTAAGTTAGCTAACAGGACGATGATAGGGGAATAGGGGGCGCGGTTTCAAATGCTTTGTATCCGAACGCTGCCCCGAAACGCCCGTCCATGGTGAGTTTCCAGCCGATGTGCGGATTGTATCGAACGAAAACCGTGGTCTGTCCCTGAGGGTTCGATCAAGTTCAGGCAAGGCTCGTGTGGCGAGCCTGTCGACCAATATAATTTTCAGGTTCTAATTCGTTGTCGGATTCGTCATGTTGGGAGCGATCATTGGGCGTCAGGAAGAAAGAGGAGTTGGAGTGAGAAATCCATTGTTAGATTGCATAAGAGACGCAGGCAATCGCAATTGGTGCATGGACCGATACTGCACTACGTGTGGCGCAAGCGCCTACCGAAATAGGTTGAAGCAAGTTTTTGGCTATCTCGGCGGACCGCGGGTAGATGCTCTCGCAGATATCGACGTCAATGAACTTACGCGTATCCACAATTGGCAGAGTGGGTTATTCATCGCAGCAATCGACTTGCCGATGTGGTCCATGCAACTAGACGGTATCCTGAGAGCATGGCTGCCGAAGGCAATTACCAACATCCCGTTTGCTGATTGTGTGCTCTTTAAGATAGTTAGAAGTCTTCCCGCACAAAGCGTTACGAGAAGGGAATGGATAAGCGCATGCTTGGCAATAGCCATTGGTTCTAAAGATTTCTCTCTGGTCGAGTCATTGATACTGGTACTCGGTCAGGACGCAAAAACCTACCCGGAACTTATGTCAATTGCCGCAGACCACGAAAAAAGTTCCGGACAAATGAGAAGAGTCATGAGGAACGTGTTCAATATGACTGTGAGAAAAACGTAATAATCCGCTGCCAGCGACGCGTGAAATATGTGACATATGGTGGGGCATATGGGAGAGCTCACCATTTCGCTGCACCCATCGCTCCGGAACCGTGGTCTGTCCCATAATATTCTGGCTGGTAAAGACGGCCAACATTACTCAGGAGTCACCTGTTTAGTCGACACAACGCGGTCTTGAACCCACACAAACTCATACAAATTATGTCGTCTTACTTGGCAACTCCTGAGTAATGGTTTAGCGCAGCACGTAGGAAATTTCGGAAAATACAAGATGCAATTGCAAAGTAGAAATTCTAGCTGTCCACAAAATGGATCGCCCTGCAGTCCCAATCGCTAGCGAGGTATGGTCCCACTACCAAAGGGAAATTACGTGTATTTTGGCAAAATTTGTGCGGCTAGCCGTAATGATGCCCCTTTGGGGGAGGACGATATATTCTCGGTTGAGTGCCGGCGTGACGGCGCCTTGCCGCTAGATCACTGCGACGCAGTCTTCGTAGGTGGCGATGGTTTTGACAAAACCGCCGCTTTGGATGCTTTGCGCCAGGCGCGCAAAACCCGCGCGCGAGATGTCCGGCGTGGCCCCCCAGATACCGGCTTGTTTGTAGCGTTGCAGCGCGGTGAGAAACAGCGCCGGCGCAACGCCGGGAAAAAACGGCGCGGCGGCGGCGGCGAGCTCGCCCGCGTCGTGCCCCGCCAGCCACGCCTGCATGCGCGCCGTGGCGCGGACCATGGCGGCAAATGCATCGCGGTTGCGGTTGACGCCGTTGCGCGTCGCGATCAGGCTGGTATAGGCGGTGGGGCCGCGCTCGCTCGCCGCGTGCACGATGCGCCCGAAGCCCCCGGCAAGCGCAGTCGATACATAGGGCTCGAACAACTGCACGACATCAAGGCGGCCCTCGCGCAGCGCGTCGAGGTTGGCCTGCATGCCCTGATCCTTGACCCGCGCCACGGCATCCGGATCGATGCCGGCATCGCGCAGGTCCTGCTGCAGGCACAACCATGGCGTCGCCACCTCGCTTACCGACCCGAGGCGCAGGTGCTTGAGGTCGGCGAGGCTGAAGTCGCGCATGTCGGCCCGTGCCAGCAGGAAAAACGGGTCGCGCGTCACCACCTCGCAAAAGCACAGCAGCGAGCCGCCCGAGGGCGGATGTTCCTCGCGGTCCTTCATCACCCGCATCGGCCCGGCCCAGGTCACGTCGATCGAGCCGTCGAGCAGGCCGGCGATGGAGGCGCCCGGCGCCGGTGAATCGAGCAACTGCAATTGGACATCTTCATCGGCGTAAAAGCCCAGCGCCTGGGTGGCGTAGAAGGGCGCGTAAAACAACGCACGGAAATTTTCAGCCAGTTTGATCAGCATGGGAACCGGGAAGAGGGACGGCCAAATGGTAAACGGCGACAGAGATGGATTTTAAGTCGATTATGCATATACTTGGCCTTGCACAGGGGATGACCATGAAAGTTCTATTCGTTTTGGTGGTATGGATTGCCGCAGGCAGCGGCTGGGTTCAGGCCGCACCGGGGGATGATTACCCGAACAAGCCCATCCGCATCATTGTCACCGTCCCGCCGGGCGGCGCCGCCGATTTCATCGCGCGGGTGGTGGGCACCAAGCTGTCGGCCAACCTCGGCGTGCCGGTGCTGGTGGAGAACCGCGCGGGCGCAAGCGGCACCATTGCCGCAGCCTTTGTGGCGCAGGCCGAGGCCGACGGCTACACCCTGCTGCAAAACTCCATCACCACGCACGGCATCGGGCCCTATGTATTCCCGAAACTGCCCTACGATTCGTTCAAGGATTTCGCGCCGGTGTCGCTGCTGGCCGTCCTGCCGGTGATCATGACGGTGACCGCCGCACTGCCGGTGGCCACGGTGGACGAATTCGTCGTCCTGGCCAAATCCAAGCCCGGCCAGATGAGCTTTGCCTCATCCGGCAACGGCGGTGCGCCGCACCTCGCCGGCGAACTGTTCAAGATCGCCGCCGACATCGACATGCTGCACATCCCCTACAAGGGCAGCGGACCGGCTGTAGTCGATGTGGCAAGCGGACGGGTGCAGGTGATGTTCGACGCCGCCCCTTCGTTGCTGCCGCATATCCAGTCGGGCAAGTTGCGCCCGCTTGCCGCCGCCAGCGTCAAGCGCAATCCCCTCGTGCCCAACGTGCCGACCTTCGGCGAGCGCGGCTTCAAGGGCATGGACATATCGATCTGGTACGGCATGCTCGCCCCAGCCGCCACGCCGCCGCTTGTGGTGAGCCGCCTCAACGCTGCCTTGCGAAAGGTGCTCGATGCCCCTGACGTGCAGCAGCGCTTTGCCGAGCAGGGCGTGCAGGCTGCAGGCGACACCCCCGCGGAGTTCGCCGCCTTCATGCGTGAGGACTACCTTCGCTGGGGCACGGTGATCAAACAGGCGCGCGTGAAATTTGACTGAACCCCTGCCGGTCCCGATTGCGGACTCGATGGCGGGCCCGGCACCCTGAAGGAGCAAGAAATGGCTGTTGCCCGCACCAATGATGGCGTGGACCTGCATTACGAATCGACCGGGGAGGGCGTGCCCGTCGTATTCGTGCACGAATTCGCCGGTGACATGCGCAGCTGGGAACCGCAGGTGCGTTTTTTTTCCAGGCGTTACCGCACGCTGCGCTTTAACGCGCGCGGTTATCCGCCCTCCTCGGTGCCGCCCGATGCGTCCGCGTATTCGCAAAATCGCGCGGTGGCCGACATCATTGCGGTGATGGACCACGCCGGCATAGCCAGGGCGCACATCGTCGGGCTGTCGATGGGCGGGTTTGCAACGCTGCACCTTGGTTTGCAGCATCCGGGGCGGGCGCTGTCGCTGTGTGTTGCCGGTTGCGGCTATGGCGCGGAGCTGGCGCAGCGCGAGCGTTTTCGCGAAGAGGCCGCCGCCTGTGCCGGGTTGTTGCTGGAAAAAGGCATGGCCGCCTTTGTCGAGACCTACGCGGTGGGGCCTACGCGCCTGCCCTTCCTGCGCTCCGACCCGCTTGGCTTTGCCGAATTCAAGACGCAGTTCCTCGAGCATTCGGCGCTGGGTGCGGCCAACACCCAGTTGGGGGTGCAGCGCGAACGGCCGTCGCTCTACAGCATGACCGAGGCACTCGCCAAGCTGACCGTGCCCACCCTGATCGTTAACGGCGACGAGGACTGGCCCTGCCTGCAACCCGGCCTGCTGCTCAAGCAGACCATCCCATCGGCGGCGTTGACGATTTTGCCTAACTGCGGCCACACCATGAATCTCGAGGCGGCCGAGGATTTCAACCGTGTCGTCGATGCCTTTTTGACGCACGCCGCGAGCGGCCGCTGGCCGCAGCGCGACCCGCGCGCCATGGTCGCTTCCATCACCGGTGTGAAATCCTGACCTGTTTGCAAACCTCGGTGCGGCATCCTGCCCATGAAAATTAAAATCGCCGAAAACTTCCGCGCCATTTTTTACGCGCCGTTCTATGCCATGCGCGCACTGGACCTGCCGGCGCGCGAGGGCGTCGAGGTCGAATGGCTTGCGCCCGGATCGCCAGGGGGCGCCATCGATGATGTCAAGCGCGGCATCATCGACGCCACCTGGGGCGGCCCGATGCGGGTGCTGAAGGACCACGACAGTACGCCCGCCGATGGCGCGTCGCTGCTGTGCTTTGGCGACGTGGTGACGCGCGATCCGTTTTCCCTGGTTGGCAGGGCCGGTCAGGGGCCGTTCGCGTTACCCGATCTTGCCGCCCTGCGCATGGGTGTTGTCGCCGAAGTACCCACGCCCTGGCACTGCCTGCGTGCTGACCTCGAGGAGGTCGGCGTTGATACCGCGGCGATGCGCGCCGCCGGGCGCATCGTCACCGGACTTGGCATGCCGCAGCAAATGCAGGCGTTGCGCGAGGGCGGGATCGATGTGGCGCAGTTGCTCGAACCCTATGTGAGTGAAGCACTTGCCGATGGAACGGGCCGACTGCTCTACGCCGCGAGCGGACGCGGACCCACGGTTTACACGACTTTCATTTGTTCGCGCGACAGCCTGGCACGGCAGCACGATGCCTTTGCCGCCATCAACCGCGCCCTTGCCCGGCTGCAGTCCTGGATGGCAGCCGAAGGCCCGGCCGCGCTGGCGCGGGTTACCGCGCCGTTTTTCCCCGAGGTGCCTGCGGCCTTGTTCCAATCGTCCATCGAGCGCTACTACCGCGACGGCATCTGGGCGACTGAAACCGCTGTTTCAAGGCCTGGTTTCGAGCGTCTTGCAAAAAGCCTGCACGAGGGCGGCTTCATCGCCTCGCGCGACAGCTACGCTTCGTGCGTGCACAACTTTGAACCCACTGCGGCGGCCTGAGTGAAGAGCGCTGCAGAGGTCCCCACATTATTCCGGAGATTCGCATGAATGCATTTGACCGCCTGCAACAGATTTTTGCCGCGCCGGGCAAGCTCGCTTGCGCGCTGCTGCTCGCATCCGGCCTTGTCGCCCCCGTACAGGGCGTGCGTGCCGCGGACGATTACCCGAGCAAGCCGCTGCAGATGATCGTGCCCTTTCCGGCCGGTGGCCCGGCCGATATTGTCGGTCGCCTGTATGCGCAACACTTGTCAACGATCCTCGGCCAGCCGGTGGTCACGCTCAACCGCGACGGTGCGAGCGGTACCATAGGCACCGGTGTCGCGGCGCGCGCCGCCCCCGACGGTTACACCATCGTCTTTGGCACCACCAGCACCATGGCTGTCAACCAGGTCATCATGAAGCAGGTGCCCTACGATTTTTTACGCGACTTCGCGCTGATCGGCCTCATTGCCAATGCGCCGCACCTGCTCGCCGTGCGCGACGGCCTGCCGGCAAAGACCGCGACCGAGCTGGTGGCGATGGCCAGGCGCAACCCGGGCAAATACACGGTCGCCTCCTCGGGCACCGGCACTATCGTGCAAATGGCGGCCGAATTGTTCAAGTACGAGACCGGCACCGACATCCTGGTGGTGCCCTTCAAGGGTGGCGGACCGGCCACGCTGGCGCTGCTCTCGGGTGATGTCGACATGATCGTCAATGACCTCAGCACACTCAAGCCTAATATTGCCAGCGGCAAGTTGCGCCCCCTCGCCGTGGCAAACGGCAGCCGGTTGAAGTTGCTGCCGGAGGTGCCGACCTTTGCCGAGCTGGGCATGCCCAAGGTGCTGTCGAGCACCTGGTGGGGTATCGCAACGCCGGTGAAGACCCCCGAAACCGTCCAGGCGAAACTGCGCGCAGCCAATGCGAAAATTCTCGCCGACCCGGATTACGTGGCACGGCTTGCGACCATGGCCATAGAGCCGCTGGTGCTCACGCCAGAGCAAAGCAACACCTTTATCGCCGGCGAGGTGCAAAAGTGGAAGACCATCGCCGCGGTTGCCAAAATACAAGTCGATTAAATTTTTCCTTCTCCAGGAGCATGACATGGCGGTTTTGATCACCGGCGGCGCCGGGTTTGTCGGCCTCAACGCCGTAGAGCAATTGCTGGCGCGCGGTGACGAGGTGGTGTTGTTCGGGCCGGCGCCGCCACCGGCGGCGGCGCTCGCAATGTTGCGCGAATTACCCGGGAAAATGCATGTCGTGACCGGTGACGTCAGTGTTGCCGCCGACCTTGACGCCGTGTTTGCCGCGCACAAAATAGATCGCGTGATCCACGCCGCGGCGATCACCGCCGACCTGGCGCGCGAGCAACGCGCCGCGCGCGACATCATCACCGTCAACCTGCTGGGAACGGTCGAGATGCTCGAGGCGGCTTTGCGTCACAAGGTCAGGCGTTTTGTGCAGGTGGGTACCGGCTCGATATTCGGCGAGGCGGGCGAGGCAAGCACCGAACTCGACGAACGCAACAGCCCGGTGCTGCCCGAAACGCTGTACGGCATCAGCAAATTCGCCGCCGAGCGCACCGGCCTGCGTTATCGCAACAGCCGCGGCCTCAACCTTACGGTGGTGCGCCTTGGCATGGTGTTCGGGCGCTGGGAATACGATACCGGCGTGCGCGACACGCTGAGCGTGCCGCTGCAACTGATGCCGGTTGCCGAGGCCGGTGGCGAGGCGGTGCTGCACACCCAGGCGGCCGATGACTGGGTGTACTCGGTCGACGTTGCGCGCGGCCTGGTCGCGGTGCTCGACCTGCCGTCCTCATCCGAGCCCATCTACCATTTGTCGGCGGGGCTGCGCTGGTCGCTCGCCGAATGGTGCGCGCGCCTGCAGCGGCGTTATCCGGGTTTTCGTTATCGCATGAGCGACAACCTCGAGGAGTGCACGCTCGGTCGCAACAAACCGCGCATGCGCTCGCCCATGAGCATTGCGCGCATCCGGCGCGACACGGCGTATGAGCCGGCCTGGCCGCCCGAACGCGCCTTTGACGATTATCTTGCATGGCGTGAAAAGGCCGCCGCTCGCGGCTGGACCTGAAGCGGGCGTCGCGCTAATCCGGCCGCGTGGCGAGCAGGAAGAACAGCGAACCTACGCCCGCCATGGCCGCGAGTACGGTGAAGCCGGTGGTGTAATTGCCGTAATAGTCGGCGAAGGCGCCGGCGATAAGCGGGCCGCCGGCCTGGCCGATGACGACAATCAGCGATGAGAGGCCGAGGATCATGCCAATCGACTGGCGGCCGAAATAATCGGCGCGTATGGCCTGCATCAGCGGACCGCGCAAGCCCCAGGCGACGCCGTGCAATATCGCAAATGCGACCAGCATGGCCGGTCCCGTGGCGTAGGTCAGCAGCAGCAGTCCGGCCGAATGCATCAGCATGCACACCGCCGAGATGTAGCGTTTCTCAAAGCGGTCGCCAAAGCCCCAGCCAAGCAGCACGCCGCCCACCTGCGACAGCGTCACCAGGGTCATCACCAGCGAGGCCTGGGCGAGCGAGTAACCGAGGCTTTCCTTGATTTGTGTGATGGCGTGTACGTTCACCGCCATCACCACCAGCAGCGCAAAACCGTGGCCCAGCGACAGCAGCCAGAAGGAGCGCGTGCGCAGCGCTTCGCGCGCGCTGAATTCGCGTTGCGTCACGGCGGCCGGCGCCTCGGGCGCATGGGCGGTGGCGGGCAGGCCGTCCAGGGTTTCGCCGACGGCCCTCGGCGTGCGATGGCGGAACACATGTGTTAGCGGCCAGCCAACCAGCATGATGATCACACCCGAGGAAAAGGCGGTGGCGCGCCAGCCAAAGCTTTGCATCGACCAGGCCACCACCGGCACGAAAATGCCGCCAAGGGCGAGGCCGAGAGAGAGCGAGGAGAGGGCGCGCGCGCGCTGTTTTTCAAACCAGTGGATGAGCGCGACGTTGATGGGAAAAAAGCCGCACATGCTCGAGCCCACGGCGATGACGATAAAGGCGCCGTAAAAGCCGGCCAGCGAATCGATCTGGCTGAGCAGCATGAACCCGGCGCCCAGGGTGATGACGCCGGTGCGTATCATGCCCTGCGAGCCAAAACGGTCGATGATCCAGCCGAGCAGCGGACCGAGTATGGCCGCCTCCATCGACTGCATTGCCGCCGCGCCCGAGAGGGCCGTTTTGCTCCAGCCGCGCTCCTCGGTGAGCACCGCGACATAGGCGCCAAAGGCCTGCTGCAACAAGCCCGCCTGCAGAAATTGTATGCTGCCGCCGGCGATGGCCATACGCCAGCCATGGAACAACTTCATGAAATTGCTTTCATGAAAGCCCCTTGCAGGGCGCGCCTCGGCCGATAGGCCGAGGCCGTTCGACGTGCGCCGAGAAATCTCGGCGAAACCCCGGTCTCACCGCCGGGCGCGGCGTTGCGGCCGGTTGATGTGATGGTTTTGTCATTTTTATGATTGCGGCACCGATCGGTGCAATGGCTGATTTTGCCTGATATTGGGTCGCTGGTAATATCTGCTTTCTCATGCGGCGCAGCGCCGTACGTCCAGCGTCAACCCTAAGGACCAAGTATGAAACCATCAGGTATTACGCGCCGTCTCGCCGCGGCCTCCGCCGCCATTCTGATACTCGCCACCACGGCCGGTGTGCCGGCGCAGGCGGCCGATCAAGCCGAATACAAGCCCAATCTCTATCAGGCCGGCAAAGACGTGGTGTGGGTGCCCACGCCGGGCGACCTGGTGGAAAAAATGCTCGACATGGCCAAACTGACCGCGGCCGACACGCTGCTTGACCTTGGGTCCGGCGACGGGCGCACAGTGATCGCCGCGGCAAAACGCGGCGCCATCGCCGCAGGCATCGAGTACAACCCGGACATGGTTGCGCTGTCAAAACGCGAGGCGCAAAAGGCCGGCTTGGCGGCCACGGCGACCTTTGTCGAGGCCGATATTTTCAAGTCCGACCTGACCAAGGCGACGGTGATTTCACTGTTCCTGTTGCCCGAGCTTAACCTGCGCCTGCGCCCGGCCATACTCACGCTCAAGCCCGGCACGCGCATCGTCTCCAACACTTTCAAGATGGGCGACTGGAATCCGGACGAGGCGGCCGACCTCAAGTGCGGGCCGCATTGCATCGCCTACCTGTGGATCGTGCCGGCGCGCGTCGAGGGGCGCTGGAACAGCTCGGCGGGACCGCTGGCCATCACCCAGACCTTCCAGACCTTTGAGGGCGCCATCGCCGGCAAGCCGACCGAACAGGGCCGGCTTGCCGGCGAGCGCATCCTGTTCAACGCCGGGGGCGGCGAGTTCAGCGGCGTGGTGCGCGGCGACAGCATCGAGGGCACATTCAAGTCCGCCGCCGGCATCACCGGTGAATGGAAGGCGACGCGCGCCCCTTAGGGAGGCGACGCATATCCTTTAGCGATAGTAGTGGCGCTGGTTCTGGTCTATCACCACACCGATGGCGCCGCCTATGGCCTGGCCCATGGTTGGGGAGGGCGGCGGCGGGTAATACACCACCGGCGGCGGGACGTACACTGGTCGCGCATAGTAGACCGGGCGTTCGATGACGCGCGGATACACCCAGTAAGGCGCGGCGAAGCCCCCGCGGTGCCAGCCATGCCGGCCGTGCTCGTAGCGCTGGTACTGGCCGTAATTGCCGTGGTGCGATTCATCGGCAAACAGGCTGCCGCTTGCCGCGAGTGAGGCGGCGGCAAGTGCGGCGAGGCCAAGCAGGCGCGGGGAATTGGCTTTCATGGTGTTCTCCTTACGAGGGTTGCGCTGTTCCGGAGGCTTGCGTCCGTGATTGATTAACGCACCCTTTCCGACCGGGGGTGACGCAAAAAGGGGCTGTTGTGTAACACGCGGTAAGCCGCGAGTCTTTGCTTACACCTGCTTGCACATGGCCGCAGCAGGATCTTCACTTCAGGCCCCTTGTCAGGGGGGCGGGGCTTGGCTAGACTGCAATCTCACAACTTTGAAAGGAGGTGATCCTATGATCAGTCCCACAGGCTTAACCGGCCAGAACGGCTCACACTGCGGATCAACCTTTGCTGTCAGGATGACCGCCAGCCTTAGCGTTTAAGGGCCGGCACGAGCCTTAGCAGTAACAAGGCCCCTGCGATGGGAATCGCAGGGGCCTTGTCTTTTCTGGCGGGCTTGCTGCCCGCCAAACTACTGCGCGGTGATCTATTGGGCGGTGATGCGGGCGTCTTTCACCAGCTTGCCGTAGAGCAGCAGGTCGCTCTTGATCAGCGCGGCAAGGTCTTCGGGCGTGCCGGTGACGATTTCGTTGCCGCCCTGGGTGATGAGGCGTTCGCGCAGTTCCGGGCTTTTCAGCGCCTTGACGATCTCGGCGTTGAGTTTGTCTATGATGGCGCGCGGCGTGCCGGCCGGGGCGAGCACGCCCTGCCATTGCGAAATGTCAAAATCCTTCACGCCAAGTTCCTGCATGGTCGGCACCTCGGGCAGGGCCGAGGCGCGCTTGCTGCTGGTCACGGCAAAGGCGCGCACCTTGCCGCCGCGGATTTGCGGCACCGCGGTGATGACGGTGTCGAACATGAAGGACAGCTGGCCGCCCAGGAGGTCGGTCAGCGCCGCGGCGCTGCCCTTGTAGGGCACGTGGGTGAGTTGCGTCTTGCTCGCGAGGGCGAGCAGCTCGCCTGCCAGGTGGTTGCCACCGCCTATGCCGGTGGAACCGTAGGACAGGGCGCCCGGTTTGGCGCGGGCGGCGTTGAGCAGGTCGTCCATGTTCTTAATCGGCGAATTGGCCACCGTCACCAACACGTACTGGTAGACGGTGCCCTGCGCGATGGGGGAAAAATCCTTGACCGGGTCGTAGGGAATCTTGGCGTAGAGCACCGGGTTGACGGTAAGCGGGCCGCTGGCGGTGGCGAGCAGGGTGTAGCCGTCGGGCGCGCTCTTGGCGACAAAGTCGGTGCCGATGCCGCCGTTGGCGCCGCCTCTGTTCTCGACGATGAAAGTCTGCTTGAACGCCTCGGACAGCTTTTGCGCCAGGCTGCGCCCGAAAATATCGGCCGCGCCGCCGGCCACATAAGGCACGATGATACGCACCGGACGCGAAGGGTAATCCTCCTGCGCCATGGCGGGCGGCAGCGCGAGCAGGGCAAGACAGGCTGCGACAATGCGGATGTTCATGCGGTTTCCCGTGGCGATGAGCGGATGGCGCTGATGGTAAACGCTGCGGCGCCAGACTGCAGGTATTTCGCTGCTGCGGCGCACCCTCGGCCGCGCAGCCGCTCCCGCCGGCGCAGACAACATACAATTACAGGCCTTGAGCCCCGATAACGAAACTGACCTGGCCGCCGGCCTCGCCGCGCACTGCGCCGGCGAGGCCGCCGCCGCATCCGCCGCCTATGGCCGCGTGCTTGCGCGCCAGCCCGGCCACCTGGGCGCCACCCTGCTGCAAATGAACGCGGCGCAGGAGTCGGGCGATGCCGCGGCGGCCTTCGCCTTGTTCCAGCGTATTGCACGCAGCGAAATCGCCGGCAGCGCCAAAGACCTGCTGCAACTGTTGCGCCTGTTCCTGGCGCAGGGCCGGCCGGACCTGGCGCGCGCAACCGAGCTGCTGGGGGCCGAAACCTTCAAGACCGCGGTGAGTGCAAAGTGGGCTGACAAAATACGCGCCGCCCAGGCTGCGCAAGTTCCTCCGGCGACCACGCCCGCGGAGTTTTATCGCGACCTGCTGGTGGTCTGCCCGGCCTATCTGGACAGTCCCGAGAAACACGCGCTGGTGGCGTGCTGGACCGCCTCGCTGCAACGCTTTAATCCGGACGTCGACTGGCTCATCGTCGATGACGGCTCGGCTGCCGCGCAGTGGAACGCGCTCGATTTCAGAGAGCCGGTGGACAAGCGCAGGCTGGCGCAGGACGAACCGCAGGCACTGGCGCTTGCGGGACGTTTTACAGCGGCATCGTTTCCGGCCAATATCGGCCACCCGATGAGCGGCCGCGGCATGGACGGGCCCGGACGTTCCATTGTCACCGGTGTGCTGACCGCCATTGCCGCCGGCTACCGTCACGTCGTGGTGCTCGAACTCGACGTATTTACGCGCCTGGACCTGCGCCGGGTTGTTGCGGCGATGGCCTCCGCCGGGCACACCGCACTCAGCACGCGTGTCGCGCCATGGAATTTCATCGAGTCCGGGTTCATGGTGCTGGACAGCGCCCACCTTGCGGCCATCGGCTATGCGGCGCGTTACCCGTGGCAGCGCGTCTGCTATTTTCCGCAGCCCGAATGGCTGTACGAGGCGATACTCGGCGAGGTGACCGTCATGCCCTGGAGCGGCGGGCGCAATGATTCCGGCCGGTTCAATCCGGATACCATTACCGGACTTGACTTCATCACCCATTGCCATGACCACGCGGGGTACCGGCGCTACGCCGGTTTGTAGCGCCATGTGCCGGCCGGGGTCGCTTATCTTTTCTTAACCATCACCCTCAAGGAGTACCCATGTCCCAACTGAATTTGCAGGCGGCCAACAAGATCATCGACAAGGCCCTCGCCAAGGCGCGCGAAACGGGCGTCAAGCCGCTTGCCGTGGTGGTGATAGACGGCAGCGGCAACATGGTCGCGGCGCAGCGCGATGACGGGGCGAGCATGTTCCGCATCGATGTCGGCCTGGGCAAGGCCTGGGCTTCGGTGGCGATGGGCGCCTCGAGCCGCGCCCTCGCCAAGCGCGCCAAGGACAATCCGAATTTTTTTCTCACCCTCGCCGCTACCGCGCAGGGAAAATTCCTGCCCCAGCCCGGCGGCGTGCTGATCCGCGACGCCAAGGGCGCCATCATCGGCGCTGCGGGTGCGAGTGGGGGAACCGGGGAAGAGGATGAGGCAGCATGCGTTTTCGGCATTGAGCAGGCGGGATTGGTGGCCGATGCAGCGGGCTGATTCGCGCCATGCCTGGCCATCACTTCCGTCATTCCCGCGAACGCGGGAATCCATGGGGTTGCTTTGTCGCTGCGCGGGCAGATTCTTTCTATTTAGTTGGGCGGTTTCACTCCCCTGCGGGGAGCGAGTTACTTTCTTTTGCTCGTGTGCAAAAGAAAGTAACCAAAGAAAAGCACGCCCGACGTCACCGCCCCTTCGGGGTTCCCTGTGGTGCTCGCCAAAGCGGGCCGGCGCATAAACTCGGCCCGCAAAAGGCGCGGGCCTCAGACATATGCGCCGGAAGGCCCCCGCTTCGTCTGCGCTCCTCGGCGGCGCCGAAGGGGAGGCAGGTCAAACGCGCAGGCCAAACGACGGCATGCGATGTTCCGGTGCTAAGCCAGGGCGAAGTTATAGACGTAGAACTGTTCGTCGCGCTTCCAGCCGGCGGCGGCGTAGACGGACTGTGCGACGTGGTTGGTGGTGGCGGTGGAGAGGGTCAGCCTGACGGCGCCGGCGGCGCGCGCGAATTCGGTGGCCGCATTGAGCAGCGCGGTGCCGACGCCTTTTTTGCGGCCCCTCTCATGCACGAACAAGTCGTTGAGCACAAAAATACGGCCCAGTGACACCGATGAGAACGACGGGTACAACTGCGTGAAGCCCAGCGGCGTAGCGTCGTCGTGCGCGATGAACAGCACCGACTCGCCGCGCTCGAGGCGCTGGCGCAGAAAATTGCCGGCCGCAAGCGGGTTGCTATCGCGGCCGTAGAACTGACGGTAGGCGTCGAACAGCGGCACCAGCGCCCCCAGGTCGGCGGGTGTGGCTTGGCGGACTGTAACTTCGCTCATTTGGGGTCTAACGCCGGCTCCAGCCGCGCGTACCTCTCATCGTTCAGCCTTTTTCCCCGGCGGGATGGGGATGGGCGCGCCGTATGCTCGGCGACACGACCTTGGCGGAGACGTGGAAGTCCCAGACCGCGGCGCCGCCACTCGCCGCGAACGCGGCCACCTGCTGCGGCAGGTCATCGAGGGTGTTGAAGGTCCTGCCCGGGATGCCGAAGCCGCGCGAAATGCCGGCGAAATCGCTGTAGCCGAACACCGATCCGTCCTCGGGCATGCCTTCGGCGCGCAGCTTGTGCAGTTCGGAGCCGTAGGCGCCGTCGTTCATCACCACGATCAGGATGTTCAGCCCGTGGCGCTTGATGGTTTCGAGTTCCTGCACGTGCATCATCAGGCTGCCGTCGCCGTCGAACAGCACCACGGTTTCATCCGGGCGCGCCGCCGCCACGCCCATGGCGAAGGAGATGCCGTTGCCGATCGCGCCGAACTCGCGGATGGAGAGGAATTTCTCCTGCGGGCGCGAGGGCATTTGCGCGAAAAACCATGAACAATGCCCGCCCGAGTTGACCATCTGCCAGTCCTGCGGCAAGGCCTCTTCCAGCGCCTCGACCACGCGGCGCGGGTCAAGCAGCCCCGGCTCGATCTCGAATTGGTGGCTGTCGGGTTCTTCATCTCGGATGCGCGCCGCCATCGCATCGTTGCGCCAGGCGCCGCTTCGCGCACCGCTCCGCTCGGGCAGGGCCGCCGTCAAGGCTTCGACACCCAGGCGTGCGTCGGCGCGCAAGTGATGACGCGCCGTCTCCTGGCCCTGGCTTACCGCGACCGGGTCGATATCGATTTGCAGCATCTTCGCCTTGGGCCAAAGCTGGCCGCCGCCGCCGGCGTGGTAGGCGAGCGAACAGCCGACGGCGATGACGAGGTCGGCCTGCGCCAGGTATTCGAGGCCGGCTGCCGGTGTAAAGCTGCCCGAGATGCCGATGCAATAAGGATCATCGTGGAACAGTCCTCTTGCGGGCAGCGTCGTTGACAGCAGGCCGCCGGTCTTGGCGGCGAACGCGCGGCAGGCGGCCGCCGCCCCGGCTTCGACCGCGCCCAGGCCGGCAAGCAGCACGATGCGTTCGGCGCCGGAAATCAGTTGCGCGGCGCCGGCCACGTCGTTCGGGTGCGGCGGAACCGGCGAGGGGCGCGGCAGCAATTTGTGCGAGGGCGTGGGCAGTTCGGTCCGTCCGTCCCAGGGCCGCGCCTGCAGGTCGAACGGAACGCCGATCACCACCGGCCGGCGTTCGCGGCGCGCCTGCAGGAATGCGTCGCGCACCGCCACCGGCATGCGCTCGGGCAGGTGCAGGCTGTGATAGGCGGCGCCGGTTGCCGTGATGAGCGGCGCCTGGTCGATTTCCTGGTTGTACCAGCCGCTTTTCAGCGGCGCTTCGCCGGCGAACACCACCAGCGGCAGGTGGGCGCGCACCGCCGCCGGGAGCGCCGTGATGAGTTGCGTCACGCCGGGCCCGCAGGTGACGGTGGCCACCGCCAAATCCGAGTTCTTGCGCGCGTAGGCCATCGCGGCGGCGAGCGCGCAATGCTCGTGCCTGACATAGACCATGCGGCATCCCTGTTCGGACAAGCGCGCGGCCCAATTCATGTTGGCGTCCCCGAGCAGTGCAAAACAGGTGCTCACGCCCTCCTGCGCAAAGGCCCTGGCGAGGATGTCGTACACGCGGGGCTTGGCTTCACTCGTCATCGTTGCAACTCCTGTATCGGGGCTTTTTGCTGAACTGTTTGTGATTGGGGAATTGGGCAATCTGACGTTTTGTTCTGCGGCTGGTTAGGACAATGCCAATCCGCAAACGGCGCGCGCGGCCAGTCCGCAGTTACAAAGGGTCAGCCTCCGTCAAGGGACTGCGACTTCTATGAATTGGCCTGGTGCGGCGGCGTCAATCGCCTTGGTGATGGTTTCAGCGGCGGATTTGATGCGCGGCCAGCTTGTGGTGCTTAGAACCAGAATCGAAATGCTGCGGGAGGCGAGGTTCTGTTGGTACTTGAGACTTGTATCGGTTGTAACCAGTATCTCGAAAGCTTGATCTTCGGCGGCAGCGAGTAATTCACCGTTCTTGAGGGTGGACCAGCCAAGCTCATATGCGGTGGATACAGTGTGGCGAGGCAGCAGGTGGCGCAATGGCGCCGGAGTACCCTGATCAAACAGGACGCGCACTTAGGCCGCAGCTAGGGCGCTGCGCGCTGCGTGCTCCAACACCGCACGGGCTTGCTCAAGGGAAACCCCGGGGAAGAGAGCGACGACTTCCCCGACCGGCACGCCGTCCTCGAGATTTTCGAAGAGGGCGGCAACGGGTACGCGCGATCCACGGAATACCCATGCGCCGCTGACACGCTCGGGGTCGCGCTCCACCGCTGAACAGGTTGACCAATCAATCATGGCTGAGATATTAGCACTGGGCGGAATGGGAGGTGGCTAACGTCGCTATTGAGCCGCGCCGATAGGCGTCGGCTCAAATAGCTTGTTATGCCTCATGCCGGCCATGAGCTACTTGTCGGCGACTGCCAGCAATGCCTTGGGATTGGACTGCGCTATTGTGAGCAAAGTCCGTGCGGCGCCGCTAGG
>CAMAWC010000047.1 GCA_945861875.1 Bordetella parapertussis | reverse complement strand
CGTGCGCGCACCCGGCGTGCGCTGGCATCTGGATGTCGATCCGATCGAGTTCTAGTACCTCGGGCAGAGCGTATAATGCGCAGCCTTCCGCTCCTTGAATTAGCCCTTCGCCACCGCCATGTCGGCCGCAATCAAATCCCATCTTGCCGCTTTGTTTTCGCACGCGCTTGCGCAGGTCGCGCCGCAACAGAGCGCCGCGCTGGTCGAAATCGAACGCCCGAAACAGGCGCAGCACGGTGACTGGGCCTGCAATCTGGCGATGCAACTGGCGCGACTGGAAAAAAAGAAACCGCGTGAGCTCGCCGAAGCGCTGATCGCCGCCCTGCCGGCCTCCGAATGGGTGGAAAAGGTTGAAATCGCCGGCCCCGGCTTCATTAACATCCACATCCGCCTTGCCGCCAAACTCGCGGTTGTCGGCGCCATTTTGTCTCAGGGCGCGCAATTCGGCCGCGCACCCCCGAGCGACGGACAGCAGGTGCTGGTCGAATTCGTGTCCGCCAATCCCACCGGCCCGCTGCATGTCGGACACGGACGCCAGGCCGCGCTGGGCGATGCCATTTGCGCGCTGCTCGAAACGCAGGGGCTGCAGGTCAGCCGTGAGTTTTACTACAACGACGCCGGCAGCCAGATCGATAATCTTGCGCTCTCGGTGCAGGCGCGTGCGCGCGGCATCGCCCCCGATGCGCCGCAGTTCCCGGCCGACGGTTACCGCGGCGACTACATCCGCGAGATCGGCGATGACTATCTGGCCAAAAAAACCGTTTCCGGCGAAAAGGTGCCTGCGGTAACTGCGGGCGGCGACACCGGCGATCTGGATGCCATCCGGCGCTTTGCCGTGGCCTACCTGCGCAACGAGCAGGACATCGATCTCAAGGCCTTTGGCGTGCGCTTTGATACCTACTATCTCGAGTCTTCGCTGTATTCAGAGGGGCGCGTCGACGATACCGTCGCGGCGCTCAAGTCAAGCGGCGAAACCTACGAGCAGGATGGCGCCTTGTGGCTCAAGACCACCGATTACGGCGACGACAAGGACCGTGTCATGCGCAAGTCCGACGGCGCCTACACCTACTTTGTCCCCGATGTGGCCTATCACATCAGCAAATGGGAACGCGGCTTTGCGCGCGCCATCAACATCCAGGGATCGGACCACCACAGCACGATGGTGCGGGTGCGCGCCGGCCTGCAGGCGGCAAAACGGCACATCCCGGTTGGCTATCCCGATTACGTCCTGCACAAGATGGTGACCGTCATGAAAGGCGGCGAGGAAGTCAAGATCTCCAAGCGCGCCGGCAGTTACGTCACCCTGCGCGACCTGATCGACGAAGTCGGCCGCGATGCGACGCGGTTTTTTCTGGTATCGCGCAAGGCCGACACCGAATTTGTCTTCGACATCGACCTGGCCAAATCGCAGTCCGAGGAAAATCCGGTCTATTACGTGCAATACGCACACGCGCGGCTCAGTTCGGTACTGGCGCAGGCAGGCGGGAGCGCACCCAGCCACAAGGACGCTGACCTGAGCATGCTGGAAAGTCCGCGCGAACTGGCCCTGCTCGCCCGCCTGGGTGATTATCCCGCGGCGCTAACGCACGCCGCTGCGGAGCTCTCGCCCCACCTGGTGTCCTTCTACCTGCGCGAACTGGCCGGGGACTTCCATAGCTACTATAATGCCGAGCGTATCCTGGTAGATGATGTGCGACTGAAACACGCGCGAATCGCCCTCGCGGCTGCCGTAAAACAGGTGCTTGGCAACGGCCTTGCCCTGCTCGGCGTCAGCGCGCCGGAGAAAATGTAATCACCGATGAGCAAAGACTTCAAACCACGCCAGGCGGCAAAAAAATCCTCCGGAGGCGGCACGCTGCTGGGCGTGTTCATCGGCCTCATCCTCGGGCTCGCGCTCGCGGCCGGCATCGCCGTCTATATCAACAAGACGCCGATTCCCTTTCTTGACAAGGCCAAGCCGGCGGAAAAAGCCGCCGCGCCCAAAGCCGCCGCCACACCCAATCTTGCCGATACGCTCAAAGCCGGCCCCGACAAGGCCGGCGACAAGCCGCGCTTTGATTTTTACAAGATCCTGCCCGGTCAGGAAGAACCCATGTCCGAGCAGCAAATCCGCCAGGCGGCCAAGGATGCGGCCAAAGCACCGGCCGACGGCAAGGCGTCAAAGGATATTTTCCTGCTGCAAGCCGGCGCCTTCCAGAATCCCGCCGATGCGGACAACCTGAAGGCGAAACTTGCGTTACTAGGGGTGGAGGCCAGCGTGGAGCCAACCAACCTCGCGGAAAAGGGCACCTGGTATCGGGTGCGCATCGGCCCATACACAAAAATCGACGACCTCAATCACACGAGATCAACCCTGGCGCAGAACGGAATCGAGGCCACGCTGGTCAAAGTGAAGGACGCCGCCAAGAACTAGGGAAGCTCTGATTAAGTCCGTCATTCCCGCGAAAGCGGGAATGACGATTTATGGACTTAATCAGAGCTTCCCCAGGTGGATTTACGACAAATTGGGAGATTTTCCATGTTTAAAGCACTGATTACCGCACTTTTCACGCTTGTTGCCTTTGCCCCCCTGGGCGCATCGGCGCAGGGTCCGCAGGCTGGCACCGACTATGCCGAACTCAAGCAACCGCAGCCGGTGGATTCGGGCAATAAAGTCGAGGTGCTGGAGTTCTTCTGGTACAACTGCCCGCACTGCTACGCCCTTGAGCCAATCCTGGAGCCGTGGGTGAAAAAGCTGCCCAAGGACGCCCAGTTCCGTCGCGTTCCGGCCATATTCAACGACCAATGGGCACTCGCAGGTCGCGCTTACTACGCACTTGAGGCCACCGGCGATGCCGAGCGCCTGCATCGCGCCCTGTTTGACGCCATCCATAAGGACGGCCTCAAGATCACCGATGAAAAAGCCCTCACCGAATGGGTGGGCAAAAAAGGTGTTGATGCGGCGAAATTCGGTGCCGCCTACCGTTCCTTTGCCGTCGAGAGCAAACTCAAGCGGGCGCTGCAACTGACCCAGGCTTACCAACTGGACGGGGTACCCACGCTGGCCGTGCAAGGCAAATACGTAGTCAGCTCCGGCAAGCACGGCACCCCCGCCGCGATGCTGGCGACGACCGAATTTCTCGTTACCAAAACGCAAGCCGAGCTCGCCAAGTCACCGGCGAAAAAATAAGCCGCGAGAAGCGGACGGGAAACCCCTTACCCGCGCTAACCAGGACGTCAATCAGCGCTCGGACAGAGTTTCCAGCGGCAGTCCGGCGGCGTGCCAGGACGCGATGCCGCCGCGATACCAATAGACGCGGGTATAACCCAGCGCGCTTGCCCGCAGGGCGGCGTTGTAGGAGAGCCAGCACTGCACGCTGGCGCAAAAAAACGCCAGCGCACGGTTCTTGTCGCCCTTTGTGACACGCTCCAGGACTTCGCCGTATTCGGCCTGCACCGGGTCAAAAAAATTGCTGCCACGCCCGGCTCCACCTATCCAGATTGCCCCGGGCAGGGACAGGTGACCGGTCGAAGACAACACGTCGATGAGCAGCGGCGGTTGTGCGGAGGCCAACATGGCCTGCAACTGACCGGTGCCCACGGTCGCGGCGCCGGGTATTTCCCGCGGTGTCGGAGCGGTGTAGGGTGCCCGGCGCAAGGCTGCGGATGGCGCAATGCCCCAGTCGCGCTCCTCGTCGGCAAAGCCCTGAGCCTGTACGGCGAATGGCCAGAACAAGGCAAGCATAAGCAGTAAAAAACAGCGGGGAAGTCGCGGTTGCATCGTTGCAGCCTACTGGCTCGTCCGCACTTTGGCAATTTGCCGGGTAAAGCCGTATCATTCCGTGGCTATCAACGGAGTCCCGCATGCGCATTCCCAACACTCTCACCCGCCCGCTGGTCCTGCTGCTGCTTTGCTTGTTTGCCGGACTTGCCACGGCGCAGATCCAGCTTAATCGCGAATACACCCGTCTTGATGCAATACAGCCCCCAGCGGTACCCGGACAAGTAGAGGTAATCGAGTTTTTCTACTATGGTTGCCCGGTTTGCTATGAACTGGAACCCAATTTGTCGCGCTGGCAGGTCATGGCCCCCAACTATGTCAGGCTCACCCGGGTTCCGGCACTGGCCTCGGAAAATTGGGAAAGTTTCGCCAAACTGTTCTACGCGCTTGAGGCCACCGGCGACCTTGCCCGCCTGCACTTTCCCATTTACGACAACATCCACTTTGACGGCGTTCAACTGAATGACGACAAGGTCATGCTCGAATGGGTCAGCCGTAACAAGGTTGACCCGCAAAAATTTTCAGAAGCCTTTGCTTCCGATGCGGTAAAAGCAAAAGTAGGGGCCGCGCGCAAAATGCTGGTCGATTTCAACGTTCGCAGCGTCCCGACACTCATCGTTGACGGTAGGTTCGTCACCTCCGCACGACTCGCCGGCAGCACCAAGCAGATACCCGCAGTGCTCAACCAGCTGGTCGAGCTCGCGCGCAAGGAGCGTGGCAACTGAGCGATCCGCTCAGGGTGGTCATCACCGGCGCTTCCAGCGGCCTCGGTGCCGCCCTTGCCACGCACTACGCCGCAGCGGGCGCCAGGGTGGGGTTGATTGCCCGGCGCCTTGACCCACTCGAAGCCCTCGCCGCGCGCCACCCGGGCTGTATCGCGAGTTGGTCTGTTGATGTCACTGACGACGATGCGATGCAAAAAGCGGCAATGGCGTATATCGCGCGCTTCGGAACGCCGGACATTGTCATCGCCAATGCCGGCGTATCCGTGGGCACGCTGGCCGATAACGCAGACGACCTGCCGGCCTTTCGCCGAGTCATGGACGTTAACGTCTACGGCATGGCGGCGACGTTTCAGCCTTTTGTCGCGGCAATGTGCGCGCGCGGCAGCGGCAGCCTGGTCGGCATTGCCAGCGTTGCCGGCTTTCGCGGCCTGCCCGGTGCCGCCGCCTACAGCGCTTCCAAGTCGGCCGCCATCTCCTACCTGGAGAGCCTGCGTACCGAGCTGCACGATTCGGGCGTATGTGTGACGACCATCTGCCCTGGTTACGTGCGCACACCGATGACCGACATCAATCCCTACGCCATGCCATTCATTCTTGAAGCGGACGATGCGGCACGGCGAATCGTCCGTGCCATCGCCGCAAAGCGCCGTTTCACTGTCATTCCCTGGCAAATGGGCGTGGTCGGCTTGGCATTGCGACTGTTGCCAGGCTGGCTTTTCGAGAAGTTGTTCGCGCATGCCCCGCGCAAACCGCGCAATCTGCCGCTCTAGATGAAAATGCCCGGCGAGAGCCTGCGCGATGCCGCCGGCACATTGCATCAGCGTGCCGGACCGGACGCGCGCATTGTGTCGCTGGTGCCCAGCATCACCGAACTTGTTTGCGATCTTGGCCTGGCGGGGCAACTGGTCGGACGAACCGGTTTTTGCGTCCATCCGCGGGAACAGTTGCGTGCCATTCCGAAACTCGGCGGCACCAAGGATGTCGATATCGCTGCCCTGCGCACCCTCGCTCCGAGTCATGTCATTCTCAACATTGACGAGAACGAGAAACCCCTGGCGGCGGCGCTTGGACAATTCGTGCCGCATCTGGTGGTCACTCACCCGCTCGGTCCGCTCGACAATCCGCCGCTTTATCGCCTGATAGGCGGGATTTTTGGACGGGAGCAGGAAGCCGAGGCCTTGTGCCGTCGTTTTGACTCAGCGTTGGCGGGGCTGCAGGCCAGCCAGGATGGCTTTGCGCCCGAGCGCGTTCTTTACCTGATCTGGAAAAAACCCTGGATGACGGTGTCGCGCAGCACCTATATCTCGGCCACGCTGGCGCTGGTCAACTGGCAGACGCTCCCGCTCGAGTCCGCGCAGCGATACCCGGCCCTGAATCTGGACGAGGCCTGGTTGGACGATATCGACCGCGTGCTGCTGTCCTCCGAACCCTACCGCTTCAGTGAAAAACATTGCGCCGAACTGCGCGCGATACCGGCACTTGCCGGAAAACCCGTACAGCTCATCGACGGCGAAATGACTTCATGGTATGGCAGCCGCGCCATCGCGGGACTCGACTATCTCGCCGCTTTTCGGCTCAATCTGCAACAGCGCCCGTTGACGGGCTGACAATCAAACGGGTTGATGCGCCGGTTAGTTACTTCCCCAGCCGCTGGCTGACATAACTCCCGGGGGCGTCCTCGATCACATCAAGCCCTCCACCACCGGGACTGCGCGCCGGCACCTTCTTCGCGGCAAGGGCGCTGACCCAGTCATGCCAATCGGTCCACCATGACCCTTCGTGCTGCTCGGCCTGCGCCAGCCAGTCGTCCGGGGACTCGGGCATGGCGTCATGGGTCCAGTAACCGTATTTTTTCGCCGGCGGCGGATTGACGATGCCGGCGATATGGCCGGACCCGCCCAGCACGAAACGTGTGCTGTCGCCGGCCTGGGCGAGGATGTGTGCCCCCTTGTAGGTGGATTTCCACGGCGCGATATGGTCCTCGGCGGTGGATACGAAGTACGCCGGCACCTTGATCTTGCGCAGGTCTATCGGCACGCCGCAAAGTGTCACCCCGCCCGGGTCCTTGAGGCGGTTTTCCATGTACATGTTGCGCAGGTAAAAACTATGCATCGCCGCGGGCATGCGCGTCGAATCGGAATTCCAGTAAAGCAGGTCGAATGGAAACGGCTCCTTGCCCAACAGGTAGTTGTGGATGACAAATGACCACACCAGGTCGTTGGCGCGCAGCAGGTTGAAGGTCGACGCCATTTCCGAACCCTCGAGGTAGCCGCGCTCGTTCATGCGCTGCTCGAGCGCGGTCACCTGCGCCTCATCTATAAACACGCCCAGTTCGCCGGGAATGGAAAAATCAAGCAAGGACACAAAGAACGTGGCTGAGGCGGCCTTTACGCCGCCGGTCGTTTTACCGACTGCGCGCTTGTCTTTTTTCGCCGCCATGTAGGCCAGCGTCGCCCCGAGCAGGGTGCCGCCAAGGCAATAACCGATGACGTTGACCTCTTTTTCCCCGGTCGCCTGTTCGATGGCGTCCAGTGCCGCAAGCGGGCCCTCGGTCATGTAGTCCTCAAAACCCTTGCCGGCGTAGCGCTCGTCCGGGTTCACCCAGGAGATCACAAACACCGTGTGGCCCTGCGACACCGCCCAGCGGATGAAGGAATTCTTTTCGCGCAAATCGAGGATGTAGTACTTGTTGATCCACGGCGGGATGATCAGCAGCGGTCGCTTGAGCACCTCCTTTGTCATCGGCTCGTACTGGATAAGTTGCATCAGGTCGTTCTGGAACACCACCTTGCCAGGCGTGGTCGCCACATTGACACCAACCTTGAAGGCATTGGCATCGGTCATGCTGATGTGCAGATCGCCACTGCCGCGCTCGATGTCGCCAAGCAGGTTGTTGAGGCCTTTGAGCAGGTTCTGGCCGCCGCTATGGGCGGTCTCGCGCAGCACCTGCGGATTGGTCAGGGCGAAATTCGACGGTGACATGGCGTCGATGTACTGGCGGGTGAAAAAATTCACCTTCTTGCGTGACTCCTCCGACAGGCCTTCGGTCTTGGCCACGACGTCCTGCATGTGGCGCGCCGTGATGAGGTAGGACTGCTTGATGTAGTCGAACAGGAAGTGGTTTTGCCAGTCCTCGTCGCGGAAACGGTTGTCGCCCTTGACCGGCGCGGCGACCGGCTCGGGCGACGCGCCGGCGAGCCTGGCCATCGACACCTGCCACAGCGACATGTAATCCCAGAACATGTTGATCTGCGACGCCGCGAGCTGGTAGGGATTGGCAAACATCTGCGCCGCGAGGTCCATGTAGGCCTTGGCGATGCCAAACTCGTCCGGCGGCGGCGCATCCTTGTTCTCGGACTGGCGCTTGAGAAAATCGCCAAGTATCTGGCTGGAACGCTGGGCGACCTCGCCGAATATCCGGCCAAGATCAGCCGGGTCCGGGGTAACCGGCTCGGTCATGACTTGCTCCCTGGCAAATGGTTAAACGCTACGGTAGCGTAGCACGCCGCCGGCATCCTTTTCACGCGTCACGCGGCCCTCGACCAGCAGGTAGTGAAGGTGCGCCATCGCCTCGCCCATGGCGAAAAACGTCTGGTGGATATCCAGTTCGCGGCGGAACAGCGTGGTCAGCACCTGCGCGGCGCTGCGCGCCTCTATGCATGCTTCCTGCAACTCAGCCAGGCGCAGGCGGTGGTGCTCCTGCAATTGCGCGATGCGCGCGTGCATGCTGCGAAACGGCAGGCCGTGCGAGGGGAGCACAAGGGTGTCTTGCGGCAGATCAAGGTAATGCCCCAGGGATTCGAGAAACTGCTTGAGCGGATTGCCCTCGGGATTGATGCCCCACACACCGACGTTGGTGGAAATGCGCGGCAGCACCATGTCGCCGGAAATGAGCACACCCAGCGATTCGCAATACAGCGCCGCATGCTCGGGTGCGTGGCCGTAGCCGGCGATCATGCGCCAGCCGCGGCCATGGATGGCGAGAACCTCGCCGTCCATGATGCGTATAAAACTACCTGGAAGATCCGGCACCATGCGGGCGTAGTGATTGCCGCGGGTGGCCAGCTGGCTGATGCGATCTTCATCCAGGCCGTTGCGACGGAACAAGGACAGCAAGTCCTCGTTTGACGTGCCAGCCAGACCCTCGTGCACCAGATGCGCCATCATGTACTCGCCCTGCGCCATTACCAGGGGAACCGCGAATTTCTTCGTCAGCCAGCCGGCGAGGCCGGCGTGGTCGGGGTGGTAATGGGTGACGATGACCCGTTTGACCGGCTTGCCGCCAAGGCGCGTGGCAAACACCTGCTCCCACAAGTCGCGCGTCACGTCATTGCCGATGCCACAGTCGACTATGGACCAGCCATCCCCGTCCTCGAGCAGCCAGAGGTTGATGTGATCCAGGGCGAAGGGCAGCGGCATGCGCAGCCAGTGCACGCCGGGGGCGATTTCAATAGTAGCGCCGGCCGCCGGCGGGGTGCGTTGCGGATAATCGAACAAATGGTCGGGCTGTTGCTTTGATTGCACTGGTGTGGGCGCGAGTTGGGACATGGATTTGAGTATGCTTTGGGGCTGGTCGGGCGATTCGGCTAGAATCATTGCACAATTGACTCTGTGCCAGCCTATTTTCGCAGAATACCCGCCGGCGGTGAAAACGCGGATTCCGGGTAATGCATGGCGGGGTCACCACGGCACCCAACCTGAATAGCGAGCTTTCATGGCAGAGCGCACGGCCCAAGGTCAGACCCAGACCCAGACCTACACCATCAGCGAACTCGCACGCGAATTCGACGTGACGCCGCGCGCCATCCGCTTTTACGAGGACCAAGGGCTGCTCGCGCCGACCCGCGCCGGCCAGAACCGCGTCTATTCCAAGCGCGACTATGTGCGCCTGAAACTGACCCTGCGCGGCAAGCGCCTCGGCTTTTCCCTGTCAGAAGTGGGCGAAATGGTCGACATGTACGACCGCGCCAAGGACGAGAAAAAGCAGCTGGCCACCTTCGTCGCCCTGCTTGCCGAACGGCGCACCCAGCTGCTGCACCAGCGCGCGGAAATCGACGAAATGCTCGCCGAAATCAACGCGTTTGAGGCGCAATCGCGCAAAATCCTCGGCAAATCCGGCGCGGCAAAAAAGCCGCAGCGGCCGGCACACGGTCAGCAGTAGGTTGACGTTAACGTTAACGTCAAGCACAATCCCCTCCCCGTCCCGGAGCGCACGCCAGCATGCAACGCCGAACCGTTCCCCAGGTGCCACGATGAGCGACTTTCCAGCGCTGCGCTTCGCCCATGGCGAGGAACTCGACATGCTGCGCCAGACGGTGCGCGATTTCGCCGCCGCCGAAATCGCGCCGCGCGCCGCGCAAATCGACAGCTCCAACCAGTTCCCCATGGACTTGTGGCAAAAAATGGGCGCCCTGGGACTGCTCGGCGTCACCGTCGCCGAGGAATACGGCGGCACGCCCATGGGCTACCTCGCCCACATCATTGCCATGGAGGAAATCAGCCGCGCCTCGGCCTCGGTCGGCCTCTCGTACGGCGCCCACTCCAACCTCTGCGTCAACCAGATCCACCGCAACGGCAGCGCCGAACAAAAGAAAAAATACCTGCAGCGCCTGGTATCGGGTGAACATGTCGGCGCGCTTGCCATGTCCGAACCGGGCTCGGGCTCCGATGTGGTCAGCATGAAACTGCGCGCCGACTACGCCAATGGCCGGTTCACCCTCAACGGCAACAAGATGTGGATCACCAACGGCCCGGATGCCGACACGCTGGTGGTCTACGCCAAAACCGATGCCAACGCCGGGCCCGAATCTGCCAAGCGGGGAATCACCGCCTTCATCATCGAAAAAGGCATGAAGGGCTTTTTTACCGCGCAAAAACTCGACAAGCTGGGCATGCGCGGCTCCAACACCTGTGAGCTGGTGTTCCAGGATTGCGAAGTCCCCGAACAAAATATCCTCGGCGGCATGGGCCGCGGTGTGAACGTGCTCATGTCCGGCCTCGATTACGAACGCGCCGTGCTCGCCGGCGGACCGCTTGGAATCATGCAGGCCTGCCTCGACGTGGTGATTCCCTACGTGCACGAGCGCAAGCAGTTCGGCCAGGCCATAGGCGAATTCCAGCTGATGCAGGGCAAGCTCGCCGACATGTACACCACCATGAACGCCACCAAGGCCTATGTCTACGCCGTCGGCCAGGCCTGCGACCGGGGCGAAACCACGCGCAAGGACGCCGCCGGGGCGATTTTGTACTCCGCTGAAAAAGCCACCTGGATGGCCGGCGAGGCGATACAAGCCCTTGGCGGCAACGGCTATATCAACGACTACCCCACCGGCCGGCTGTGGCGCGACGCCAAGCTCTACGAAATCGGCGCCGGCACATCGGAAATCCGCCGCTGGCTGATCGGCCGCGAGTTGTTCGGCGAAACCGCGTAAATACGGGCGACCGCGAAAATGGGCATCCGGCAGCTACTCGAGAACAACCGCAATTGGTCCGCCGCCGCCGTGGCGAAGGATCCGCAGTTTTTTTCCCGGCTGTCGGCGCAGCAGGCGCCTTCGTGCCTGTGGATAGGCTGCGCCGACAGCCGTGTGCCGGCCAATGAAATCGTCGGTCTGCTGCCGGGCGAGCTGTTTGTCCACCGCAATCTCGCCAACGTCGTGGTCCATACCGACCTCAACTGCCTCTCGGTGATCGAATTCGCCGTCGATTTGCTGCACGTAAAAGACATCATCGTCTGCGGCCACTACGGCTGCAGCGGCGTGCAGGCGGCGCTGGCCAGAAGCCGCATCGGCCTCTCCGACAACTGGCTGCGGCACGTGCAGGACGTATATGACAAGCACGAACACGGCATGGTCGGCCTGCAGGATGTTGCACGCCGCCACGACCGGTTGTGCGAGCTGAACGTGCTGGAGCAGGTGATGAACGTCTGCGGCACCACGGTATTGCAGGACGCCTGGGCGCGCGGCGACGCGATTGAGGTTCACGGCCTCATCTACAGCCTGAAGGACGGCCGGCTGCGCGACCTGGGAATGGCCGTCAGTTCACCCGATGAGGCGCGCGGCCGCTACGAGGAGGCGCTGTCGCGGCTCGACAAAACCGCAACAGCAGCCCGGTCCTGACAAGTCCATTTAACGGAGGTTTTCCATGTTGAACGACCCGATCGTCATCGTTTCCGCCGCCCGCACGCCCATGGGTGCATTCCAGGGTGAACTCAAGGGCTTTGCCGCACCGGAGCTGGGTGCGGCGACCATCCGTGCCGCCATCGAACGCGCCGGCGTCAAGCCCGAACAGGTCGAGGAAGTCATCATGGGTTGCGTGCTGCCCGCCGGGCTCGGCCAGGCACCGGCGCGCCAGGCCTCGCTGGGCGCCGGTCTGCCCCTGTCGGCCGGCTGCACCACCGTCAACAAGATGTGCGGCTCGGGCATGAAAGCGGCAATGTTCGCGCACGACCTGCTCGCCGCCGGCAGCAACGACATCATGGTCGCCGGGGGCATGGAATCGATGAGCAACGCACCCTACCTGCTGCCCAAGGCGCGCGGCGGCTACCGCATGGGACACGGCCAGGTCATCGACCACATGTTCTATGACGGCCTGGAAGACGCCTATGTCCGTGACGAAAAAGGCGGAGGCCGCCTGATGGGCAGCTTCGCCGAGGAATGCGCCGGCAGCTACCACTTCACCCGCGAGGCGCAGGACCAGTTCGCCATCGCCTCGCTCGAGCGCGCGCAAAAAGCCAACAATGAGGGCGCCTTTGCCTGGGAGACCACACCCATGGCGATCAAGGCCGGCAAGGACGAGCGCTTCATGGAAAAGGACGAGCAGCCGTTCAAGGCCAATTTCGACAAGATCCCCACCCTCAAGCCGGCCTTTCGCAAGGACGGCACGGTGACGGCGGCCAACTCCTCTTCCATTTCCGACGGCGCCGCGGCGCTGGTGATGATGCGCCGCTCGACCGCGGAAAAACTCGGCCTCAAGCCGCTGGCCGTGGTCGCCGGCCACAGCACACACGCCCAGGAACCGGGCCTGTTCACCACCGCCCCGGTCGGGGCAATCCGCAAAGTGTTCGAGAAAACCGGCTGGAGCGCGGACAAGGTCGACTTGTATGAAATCAACGAAGCCTTCGCCGTGGTCACCATGGCGGCGATGAAAGATCACAAGCTGCCGCACGACAAGGTCAACATCCACGGCGGCGCCTGCGCCCTGGGCCATCCGATAGGCGCATCCGGCGCGCGCATCCTGGTCACCCTGATCGGCGCCCTGCGCAAGACCGGTGGCCGCCGCGGTGTCGCCAGCCTGTGCATAGGCGGCGGCGAAGCCACCGCCATGGCGCTCGAAATCATCTAGGGGGACCACCTGGAAAGCCGCGCCAGGCGCGGCTTTCCAGCCGATACCATGCTGCTGACAGCCGAACAGGAAATGATCCGCGACGCGGTGCGCAGTTTCGCGCGCGAACAGCTCGCCCCCAATGCCGCGCAGTGGGATCGTGACGCCGCCTTCCCGGCAGAGGCGCTCAAGGGCATGGCGGCGCTGGGCCTATACGGCGTCACCGTGCCCGAACAATGGGGCGGCGCGGGCCTGGACACCGTATCACTGGCCATCGCGCTGGAGGAAATCGCCGCCGGCGACGGCGCCTGCTCGACCATCATCAGCGTCAACAACTCGGTGGTCTGCGGCCCCATCCTCGCCTACGGCAGCGACGCGCAAAAGCAAAAATGGCTCAAGCCGCTGGCCGCTGGCGCCATGCTCGGCTGCTTTTGCCTGACCGAGCCGCATGTCGGCTCGGATGCCTCGGCCATACGCAGCTCGGCGCGCCGCGAGGGCGACGAATGGGTGCTCAACGGCGTCAAACAATTCATCACCTCGGGCAAGAACGCCGATGTCGCCATCGTCTTTGCCGTCACCGACAAGGGCGCGGGTAAAAAAGGCATCAGTGGTTTTATCGTGCCGACCGGTGCCCCGGGCTATATCGTCAGCCGCATCGAACACAAACTCGGCCAGCGCGCTTCCGACACGGCGCAGGTCGTGCTGGAGAACTGCCGCATCCCGGCGGGCAACCTGCTCGGCGCCGAAGGCGAGGGTTATCGCATCGCCTTGTCCAACCTGGAGGGAGGGCGCATCGGCATCGCCGCGCAGGCGGTGGGCATGGCGCGCGCCGCCTTCGAGGCGGCCCTCGCCTACGCCAAGGAGCGTGAGAGCTTCGGCAAGCCCATCATCGAGCACCAGGCGGTGAATTTCCGTCTTGCCGACATGGCGACGCAGATCGAGGTGGCGCGGCAAATGGTCTGGCACGCCGCATCGCTGCGCGACGCCGGGCTGCCCTGCCTGAAGGAAGCGTCCATGGCCAAGCTCTTTGCCAGCGAAATGGCCGAGAAGGTCTGCTCCGACGCCATCCAGATCCACGGTGGATACGGCTACGTCAACGACTTCCCGGTCGAGCGCATCTACCGCGATGTTAGAGTGTGCCAAATATATGAGGGGGCAAGCGATATTCAGCGGCTGGTGATCGGCCGCGCAATCGCCAGCCAATAAGCAAGAAGACCCGATTCCAAGGAAAGCGTATGCCCCAGCCTTTAGATTTCTATTTCGATTTTTCCTCTCCCTACGGCTATTTCGCCAGCCACAAGATCGAAGCGCTGGCGGCCAAATACGGCCGCAGCGTCAACTGGCGGCCCATCCTGCTCGGGGTGGCGATGAAGGTGACCGGTGGCGCACCACTGCCGGGCATTCCGCTCAAGGGTGATTACGCCCGCCATGACTTTGCCCGCAGCGCAAAATTCCACGGCGTCGAATACCGCCAGCCGACGGTGTTGCCGATTTCCTCGCAAGCCCCGGCACGCGCCTTTTACTGGCTGCACCAGCAGGATCCGGCGCGCGCCAAGGCGCTGGCAGCGGCGCTGTATCGCGCGTACTTTGTCGACGACATCAATATCTCCAACCCGGAGGACACCGTGGCGATCGGTGCCCAATCCGGCCTTGACGCCGACAAGCTTCGTGCGGCACTGAATGACCCGGCGATCAAGGACGCGGTAAAAGCCGAAGTGGACACGGCCATCCAGCGCGGCGTGTTCGGTTCGCCCTATGTCATCGTCGACGGCGAACCGTTCTGGGGCATGGACCGCTTTGACCAACTGGACAAATGGCTGGCGACCGGCGGATGGTGAACACAATGAAACACCTGTGCGTATTTTGCGGTTCCAACAGCGGTGCCAGCCCGGCCTACGAAACCGCGGCGCGCGCCATGGGCGGCGCACTGGCCAAGGCCGGCATCACCTTGGTCTACGGTGGCGGCAATATCGGCCTGATGGGCGCCATTGGTGACGCGGTCATGGCCGCCGGCGGCAAGGCCATAGGCATCATTCCCGAAGCCCTGATGCGCAAGGAACACGGCCACCGCGGCATCACCGAACTGCGCGTGGTCAAGTCCATGCATGAACGCAAGGCCATGATGGCCGACCTCGCAGACGGCTTTGTCGCCATGCCCGGCGGCTACGGCACCCTCGAGGAATATTGCGAAGTGCTCACCTGGACGCAGCTTGGCTTTCATCGCAAGCCCTGCGGCCTGCTCAATGTGGCGGGCTTTTACGACCCGCTGCTGGCGTTTTTTGACAGCGCCACAGAGCAGCAATTCGTGCGTGCCGAGCACCGCAGCCTGGTGTTGGCCGAAACCGATCCGGAAAAGCTGATCGCCCGCATGGCCGCGTGGCAACCGCCACCGGTGCAAAAGTGGTTCGAAAAAACAGTCGCAGACCCGCGCTAAACCATGCCCGCGATAAAAAGCAAACTCAATCCGCGCGCCGCTGAGAGGTTGAACAACGCAAGGGGGAACACCCCCTTGGATCCCCCATTTATGATCAACAACTCTTGGGCGCCATATCCATGCCCGCCATAAAGTCCAAGCTTAATTCACGCGCCGCTGATTTTACGGCGAACACCGCGGCCATGGCCGCGCTGGTCGCCGACCTGCGCGACAAGGTCGCCACGGTTTCACTGGGCGGCGGCGAGCAGGCGCGCGCCAAGCATGCGGCGCGCGGCAAACTGCTGCCACGGGAGCGCGTGCGCGCCCTGCTCGATCCGGGTTCGCCCTTTCTCGAAATTGGCCAGCTCGCGGCCCTGGGCATGTACAACGACGATGCGCCGGGCGCCGGCATCATCACCGGCATCGGCCGCATATCCGGACAGGAATGCGTCATCGTCGCCAACGACGCCACCGTCAAGGGCGGCACTTACTACCCGATGACCGTCAAAAAACACCTGCGCGCCCAGGACATCGCCCGCCAGAACAGGCTGCCGTGCATTTACCTCGTTGATTCAGGTGGCGCCTTTTTGCCCGAGCAAGACCAGGTCTTCCCGGATCGCGACCACTTCGGGCGGATTTTTTACAACCAGGCCACCATGTCGGCCGAGGGCATTGCGCAAATCGCCGTGGTCATGGGCTCGTGCACCGCCGGCGGCGCCTATGTGCCGGCGATGTCGGACGAGTCCATCATCGTCAGGGAACAGGGCACCATTTTCCTCGGTGGGCCGCCGCTGGTAAAAGCCGCCACCGGCGAGGTGGTCAGCGCCGAGGAACTGGGCGGCGCCGAGGTGCATACGCGCATCTCCGGCGTGTCCGACCACTACGCCCAGGACGACGCCCATGCGCTGGCCATCGCAAGACGCATCGTCGGCCACCTCAACCGTAAAAAAAACGTCACGCTGGCGCTGCGCGAGCCGCAGGATCCCCTCTTTCCGGTGGAGGAGCTGGGCGGCGTCATCCCGGTCGATACGCGCAAGCCCTATGACATCCGCGAAGTCATCGCGCGCATCGTCGACGGCTCCGAACTGGACGAATTCAAGCAAAACTACGGCGCCACCCTGGTCACCGGGTTCGCCCACATTCACGGCTACCCGGTGGGCATTGTCGCCAACAACGGCATCCTTTTTTCGGAGTCAGCACTCAAGGGCGCGCACTTTATCGAGCTTTGCGCGCAACGCGGCATCCCGCTGGTGTTTTTGCAGAACATCACCGGCTTCATGGTCGGCAAAAAATATGAAGCCGGCGGCATCGCCAGCGACGGCGCGAAAATGGTCACGGCGGTGGCCTGCGCCAATGTGCCCAAGTTCACCGTGATCATCGGCGGCTCTTTCGGCGCCGGCAATTACGGCATGTGCGGCCGCGCCTTTAACCCGCGCTTCTTGTGGATGTGGCCCAATGCGCGCATTTCGGTCATGGGCGGCGAGCAGGCGGCAAGCGTGCTCGCCACGGTACGCCGCGACGGCATCGAGGCCAAGGGCGGCAGCTGGCCGGCCAAGGAAGAGTCCGCGTTCAAACAACCCATACTCGACCAATACGAAACCCAGGGCCACCCCTACTACGCCAGCGCCCGCCTGTGGGACGACGGCATCATCGCGCCCGAAGACACGCGCCGGGTATTGGGCCTCGCGCTGTCAGCCGCGCTCAACGCGCCCATTGAGCCGACCAAGTTCGGCGTGTTCAGGATGTAACGCGCAGACGCCGAGCAACAACGCCTGACGCTCCCGCATCTCCTTCACCCCCACCCATTCACATCGAATCGATATGAGTAAAAAATTCAAGCACCTGCTGGTCCAGATCAACCACGGCGTGGGCATCCTCTGGCTCAACCGACCGGAACTGCGCAACGCCTTTAACGACGACATGATCGCCGAACTGACAACGGCGCTAAAAGCGCTTGAGGCCGATGCCGCCATTCGCGCCGTGGTGCTCGCCGGCGCCGGACCGGCCTTTTGCGCCGGCGCCGACCTCAACTGGATGAAACGCATGTCCGGCTATAGTTTTGCGCAAAACCACGCCGACGCGATGGGTATGGCGACCATGCTGCACACCTTGTACACGCTGAAAAAACCCACCATCGCGCGCGTGCACGGCGCGGCCTTCGCCGGCGGCGTGGGCCTGGTGGCCGCCTGCGACATGGCGGTGGCGGCGTACGAGGCGGAGTTTTGCCTGTCGGAAGTAAAACTGGGCCTCATTCCGGCGACCATCAGCCCCTACGTCGTGCGGGCGATGGGCGAGCGCGCATCGCGCCGCTACTTCCTCTCCGCCGAGCGCTTCACCGCGGCCGAGGCCTATCGCGTCGGCCTGTTGAGCGACATCGCGCCGGCGGCGGAACTGGACGGGCGCATCAACGAACTGCTGGAGCAATTGCTGCTTGGCGGACCGGGGGCGCAGGCCTTGTCCAAGGACCTCATCCGCGCCGTCGCCGGCACTCCCCTCACCGCCGACCTCGTCAGCGACACCGCCAGCCGCATCGCCACCGCCCGCGCCTCGGCCGAAGGCAAAGAGGGAGTCACCGCCTTTCTCGAAAAGCGCGCACCGGCCTGGATTAATCCGGCCAAACCCGCCGCGGCAGGCAAGCCGGCGAAAAAGGCGCGCAAGAAAACCTAGGCATGTTCAGCAAAATCCTCATCGCCAACCGTGGCGAAATCGCCTGCCGCGTGATGCGCACCGCCAAACGCCTGGGCGTGGGTACGGTCGCGGTGTACTCGGACGCAGATGCGCACGCACGCCACGTCCTGCTCGCCGACGAGGCCTGCCGCATCGGCACGGCCGAAGCGAAGGACAGCTACCTCAGCATCGAGCGCATCATCGCCGCCGCTGCGGCCACCGGCGCACAAGCGGTGCATCCGGGCTATGGTTTCCTTTCCGAGAATGCCGGTTTCGCCGAGGCCTGCGCCATGGCCGGACTGGTCTTCATCGGCCCGCCGGCCGCGGCCATCCGCGCCATGGGTTCCAAGAGTGCAGCCAAGGCATTGATGCAACAAGCCGGCGTGCCGCTGGTGCCCGGCTACCACGGCGACAAGCAGGACACCGCCCTGCTGCAAAAAGAGGCCGATAAAACAGGCTACCCGGTGCTGATCAAGGCCTCGGCCGGCGGCGGCGGCAAGGGCATGCGCATCGTCGGCAAGGCGGCTGACTTCGCCGCCGCGCTCGCGTCCTGCCAGCGCGAGGCAAAGGCCTCGTTTGGCGACGACAAGGTGCTGATAGAGAAATACCTGCAGCGTCCGCGCCACATTGAAATCCAGGTCTTCGCCGACACCCAGTGCAACGCCGTGCACTTGTTCGAGCGTGACTGCTCGGTGCAACGCCGCCACCAGAAAGTGCTGGAGGAAGCCCCCGCACCGGGCATGACACCGACGCGGCGCAAAGCCATGGGCGATGCGGCGGTCGCTGCCGCCAAGGCCGTCGGCTACGTTGGCGCGGGCACGGTGGAGTTCATCGTAGATTGCGACCCGGTCGACAACAGCGCGCGCGATGACGCCTTTTACTTCATGGAAATGAACACCCGGCTGCAGGTCGAGCATCCGGTGACCGAAATGATCACCGGCCTTGACCTCGTCGAGTGGCAGTTGCGCGTCGCCGCCGGTGAGGCGCTGCCGCTCAGGCAGGAACAGCTGGCCATTCGCGGCCACGCGCTCGAAGCACGTATTTATGCCGAGGATGCGGCGCGCGACTTCCTGCCCGCCACCGGGCGCATCGCCCACCTTGCCACGCCGGCCGAGTCGGCGCATGTGCGCATCGACACCGGCATTGTCGCCGGGGACACCATCACGCCGTGGTACGACCCGATGATCGCCAAGCTCATTGTCTGGGACGTCGACCGGCCGGCGGCCCTGGCGCGCATGCGCGGCGCCCTCGCCGATTACCAGATCGCCGGGCTCACCACCAACACCGGCTTTCTTTCCCGCCTGGTCGGCTGCAAGGCCTTTGCCGCGGCGGACCTGGACACCGGCCTGATCGCGCGTAGCGGCGATGAATTGTTCCCGCCGCCCACGCCGGCCGGTGACGCAGTGCTGGCGCTGGCGAGTTTTGCCGAACTCACACACCAACAAGCGGCGGCGCAGGCACGCGCGGCGGCCTCGACCGATCCGGCATCGCCCTGGGCGCTCACCGATGGCTGGCGCCTCAGTCGGAACGATCTCAATCCGGATAACCAGCACGAGTTGCGCTTTCGCGATGGCGAACGCGAAGCATCGGTGGTGGTGCATTTCCGTAGCAGTGGCTGGGAACTTGAAGTAGGCGGCCGTCGCCGCAAACTGCAAGGCGAGCGCCTGTCCGGCAGTACCGGCCGGCTCGCCATCTGGCTCGATGATGCCGCCCTGTCGGCCACCGTTGTCAGGCGCGGCGCGCTGTTCGACGTGTTTCACGCTGGGGCACACCACTGCCTGGAGCTACTCGACCCGCTTGCGCACGGCGCCAGTGCCGACGAGAACATAGGCAACCTCTGCGCCCCGATGCCGAGCAAGGTGATTGCGGTTCTGGTCAGGCAGGGCGACACGGTCCGGGCCGGCGCACCGCTGTTGATTCTCGAAGCGATGAAAATGGAACACACCATCTGCGCCCCGGCCGACGGCGTGATCGCGGCCGTCCATTACCAGGCCGGCGAGCAGGTCAGCGAGGGCGCCGAACTGCTGTCGGTGGAGGCGGCCAAGCCGTGATATTGCCGGCGCGCGTTCGCATGGTTGAGGTCGGGCCGCGCGACGGCTTGCAGAACGAACCGGGCACCGTTACGACAGCGGTCAAGGTGGCGCTGATAGAGCAATTGGCCGATGCCGGCATGCCGGCGGTGGAAGCCACCGCCTTTGTGTCACCCAAATGGGTGCCGCAAATGGCCGACCACGCCGCGGTGATGGCGGCCATTCGCAAGAAGCCCGGTGTCAGCTACCCGGTGCTGGTGCCCAACATGCAAGGCCTCGAAGCGGCCCTCGCCGCCGGCGTCGGCGAAATCGCCGTGTTCGGGGCGGCATCGGAGAGCTTCAGCCGAAAAAACATCAACTGTTCCATCGCCGAGAGCCTGGCGCGCTTTGCGCCGGTCGCCGCCGCCGCGCGGGACAAGGGCCTGCGCGTGCGCGGCTACATCTCCTGCGTCATCGACTGCCCCTATGAAGGCGCCATCACGCCGCAAGCCGTGACCGCCGTGGCCAGGGCCTTGCGCGACATGGGTTGCTACGAAATCTCGCTCGGTGACACCATAGGAACCGGAACGCCGGCGCGGGTACAGGCGATGATCAACGCCGTCAGCACGGTGGTGCCGGCCGCCGAACTGGCGGTGCACTGCCACGACACCTACGGACAGGCGCTTGCCAACATCTATGCGGCCTTGCAGCTTGGCGTTGCCACGGTCGACAGTTCGGTCGCAGGACTTGGCGGCTGTCCCTATGCCAAGGGCGCCAGCGGCAATGTCGCCAGCGAGGACGTGGTCTACATGCTCGACGGCCTGGGCATAGAAACCGGCGTCGACCTCGAGCGGCTTTGCCTTGCCGGACAATTCATCTGTTCCGCACTGGGTCGCGCACCGGCCTCGAAAACGGCGCTGGCGATGGCCGCCGGGCGGGCTCGCGAATGAGCACGAGCGCAAGCGTCAGGGCGGTCGAAGTGCCCTCGCCGTGCATCAATGTCTGCCGCCTCGACGCGGGCAGCACGCTGTGCCTGGGCTGCTATCGCAGCGTCGATGAAATCGCCAATTGGTCGGTCTATACGCCGGCGCAAAAACAGGCCGTGCTCGCCTTGCTGCCGGCGCGCCGGCCATGACCCTGCCCGTCTCCATCCGCGTGTTCGAGCGCGGCTGGCTGTCGTGCAACAACATCCTGCTCAGCGGCCCTAATGACGCCGGCGGCAGCGCCGTACTGGTCGATTCGAGTTATGTCACCCATGCTCCGCAGACCATTGCGCTGTTAAAGCATGTCCTTGCCGGCGCCCCGCTCGACTGGCTGGTCAACACCCACTGCCATTCCGACCACATGGGCGGCAACGCCGCGGTACAGCGCGAATTTGCCTGCCGCACCAGCCTGCCCGAGGGCGAAGCCGCGCTCATCGACCGCTGGGACGAGCGCGAATTGCTGCTTGGCTTTGCCGACCAGCGCGCCGAACGCTTTGGCTACGACGCCACCTTTGCCGACGGCGACGTGCTCACCATGGGCGGCCTCGCCTGGCAGGTCATCGCCGCGCCCGGGCACGACCCGCACGCGGTGATGTTCTGGGCGGGGGAGGAGCGCATTCTCATTTCCGGCGATGCGCTGTGGCAAAACGGCTTTGGCGTGATTTTCCCGCGCCTCATCGGCGACGCCGCGAGCAGCGCCAGTGCCTACGCCGAAACACGCGCCACCTTGGAGAAAATCGTCGCGCTAAGGGTGGATACGGTGATTCCCGGCCACGGCGCCGCCTTCGACGAGGTGCCTGCGGCGCTCGATCGTGCCTTTAACCGCCTGGAAAGTTTTGAAAAGGACGACACGAAACTCGCGCGCCATGCGGTCAAGGTGATGCTGATTTTCTCTTTGCTCGAACGGCGGCGCGTCGCGCTGGCCGATCTGCCGGACTACCTGGCTGGTGTGGGCATACTGCAGGAAATCAACGACCGTTTCTTAAAGCTCACACCGCAAGAACTGGCTGACTGGCTGGTGGCCGACCTTGAGCGCGCCGGGGCGCTCAAGCGCGAAGGCGGGGACATCGTGCCGCTGGTCGGCGCCTGAGCCGGCAATCGGCTGGAAAGCCGCGCCCCTCGGTCGTTTCCGGTCGATTTGCTATTTCGCCGCAGCTTGCGCCGCCGGCCCCTCGCGCAGCGCGCGCCAGGGATATTCATTGCCTTGCGCATCGGTGATGCGACCGACAATGCGCCCGTTGCCGGCACGGCCCTTGAACAGCAGCGCTTCCGCGCCCTCGCCAAAACGAAAGAACAACAATTCGCCGTGCACGAAGCCGCGTTCCACCGGCAAAACCCGTCCGCCGGTTTTGGCACGGCCGCCGATTTCCTGGAATTTTTGCTCCAACTCGAGCTCGATTTCCATCGGGCCCCGCGTCGAGGCCAGGGGCACACGGGTGCGCCAGGTCCCGGCAATGCGCGCCGGCACCATCCACAGATGCAGGGTGCTGGTTTTTTTCAGGCCGATTTTCTTTTCCGGCACATCCAGTGTCACGCTCATGTCCGGCTTCCATTCGCCCATGTCCCAGTCGTGCGACACCACGCGCGAACCGGGCTTCATTTCGGCAAGGATGCGCGGCCGCAGCGCGAGGTTCACGTCCGGCAGCAGGTACATGGTCAGCACGTTGGCCGAACGGATGTCGGTGGCGAACAAGTCCTGCTCGACAAACCCCGCCCGGGCTTCCACGCCCAGCTGCTTTGCCGCTGCGCGGCTTTTTTCCACCAGGCGCGGGTCGATCTCGACCCCGAGGCCGCGCGTGCCGCGTTTGAGCGCGGCGGTGATGACGATGCGCCCGTCCCCCGAACCCAGGTCGATCAGGTAGTCGCCCGAACGCACGGCCGCAAGGTCGAGCATGCCCTCGACCACACGGTCGGGGGTTTGCACATAAGGCACTTCTTCGAGCGCCAGCGCCGGTACGGCCATTGCACCAAGCAACAGTGCCGTCAGCAATCCGCGAACAATCCCTTGCATACTCACTTCACTCCTTGTTTTTGGGACTCAGGGACAGCCTTCAGGCCTGTTGCGCCATCTTTTGCCCGTGCTCGCGAATCGCATGAAAACCCACCTTGGGCCAGCGCTCGGTCGCCAGTTGCAGGTGGTAGCGATTGGGCGCGAGGTAGACCGGGTTGTCATCGACGTCGCTCGCCAGATGGGCGGCGAGATCCTTTTCGCAGGCGCGGCGTGTTGCCTCGTCCGGGAAAGTCAGCCAGCGCGCAGTGTAAATGTCGGCCATGTCATAGAGCGCATCGACCTTGTATTCGCTTTGCAGGCGTTGCGCCACAATCTCGAACTGCAACGGCCCGACAGCGCCGAGCAACTGGGTGTTGCCGAAGGCCGGCGTCAGCACCTGGATGGCACCCTCTTCGCCCAGCTCCTGCAGGCCTTTTTGCAGTTGCTTGGCCTTGAACGGGTCTTTCGGCCGCGCCATGCGAAACAGTTCCGGTGCGAAATACGGGATGCCTTTGTAGGCGAGCGCCTCGCCCTCGGTGATGGTGTCGCCGATCTGCAGCGCGCCGTGGTTGTGGATGCCGATGATGTCACCGGCCACCGCGTCCTCGCTTGCCACGCGCTCGTTGGCCATGAAGGTCAGGGCGTTGGCCAGTTTCATCTCGCGCCCGCTGCGCAGGTGGCGCACCTTCATCCCCGGGGTGTAGCGGCCCGAACAAATGCGGAAAAACGCGATGCGGTCGCGGTGGCGCGGATCCATGTTGGCCTGGATCTTGAACACGAAACCACTGAACGGGCCTTCCGCCGGCTGCACCACGCGCAGCGTGCCGTCGCGCGATTGCGGCGGCGGCGCCCAGTCGAGCAGGGCCTGCAGGATTTCCTGCACGCCGAAATTGTTGATGCCGGAACCGAAAAACACCGGCGACTGCGTGCCGGCAAGAAAACGCGCCAAGTCGAAGGGCGTACTGGCATCGCGCAGCAGGCCCACTTCATTGCGCAGCGTTCCCACCTCGCCCGGATAGAGCTCGTCAAGCTTCGGATTATTGAGGCCGACGATCATTTCGCCCTCTTCCCCGCGCTTTTCCTCGCCGGGCGTGAAGCGCAGCAAGCGGTCGTTGAGGAGGTGGAACACGCCGCGAAAGGCCTTGCCCATGCCCACCGGCCAGGTGATGGGCGCGCAGTCGAGCTTGAGCACCGACTCGATTTCCTCCAGCAGCGACAGCGGATCGCGCACCTCGCGATCCATTTTGTTGACGAAGGTGATGATGGGGGTGTTGCGCAGGCGGCAGACTTCCAGCAACTTGATGGTCTGCACCTCGACGCCCTTGGCGGCGTCGATGACCATCACCGCCGCATCGACTGCGGTGAGTACCCGATAGGTGTCTTCGGAAAAGTCCTCGTGCCCCGGAGTGTCGAGCAGATTCACCGTATGGCCGGCGTAGTCGAACTGCATCACCGAGCTCGTCACCGAAATGCCGCGCTGTTTTTCCACCTCCATCCAGTCCGAGGTGGCGTGGCGCGCGCTTTTGCGCGCCTTGACGGTGCCGGCCATCTGGATGGCGCCGCCGTAGAGCAGCAGCTTTTCGGTCAGCGTGGTCTTGCCCGCGTCGGGGTGGGAAATGATGGCAAAGGTGCGCCGGCGCGCGACATCGCGCAACAGGTCGGCAGGCAGGGACGGACTGGTCATGGGCTGTGAATCTTGAACTTTTAGATTGCAAAAGCCGCGCCAGGCGCGGCTTTCATGTGAGTTAACGTGACAATTTCGTCACACCAACATGGGCAGCTGCTTGTCCAGTCCCTCGGTCGGCAAGCGCTTGAAACCGCTTTTGGCGAACTGGTGCCAGCGGCCGATGACGTGGCACAGCAGCAGGTTGGCGCGCGCCGCAGGGTCAGGTTCGTCGTGCCCCTGGGTGGCGGCCACGCGCAGGCATTGCTTGATGGTCGCCTCAAGCCGGTCGTGCAACTGGTTGATGCGCGCCTGCAGGCGCCCGTCTTCATTGACCAGGGCGTCGCCCAGCAACACCCGCGTCATGCCCGGGTTTTTCTCGGCAAAGCCGAGCAGGGAATTGATGATGACCTGCAACTGGCGCAAGCCCTTGTCTTCGTCCGCCGTGACCTTGTTGATCAGGCCGAACAACGATTCCTCAATAAAGCTGATAAGGCCCTCGTACATCTGCGCCTTGCTGGCGAAATGGCGGTACAGCGCCGCCTCGGACACGTCGAGCTTCTTGGCCAGGGCTGCGGTGGTGATTTTCTCGCCCTTGGGGTCTTGCAGCATCTCGGCAATGACTTGCAGGATTTGCAGTTTTCGTTCGCCGGTTCTGGGGGGCATGGTGTGCTCCGGTTAACAGCATTGGCACCTTAGAGGTGCCTCCCATTAGGAGGGGGTGCCGCCATTCTACCACTCATGTGAGCGCTTGCTTACACCCTAAAGCCTAATTTCGCTGCAATCGCCGGCAGCTTGATTACGCTGGCCATTTTGGCATCGACACAGGCCGGGTGGCGCGATTCGCGCGTGATCCAGACGGTTTTCATGCCGAGCTTTTTTGCCGCGCGCAGGTTGGGCAGCGAGTCCTCGACCAGCACGCAACGCCTGGCCAGCAGACCTTCGCGCTGCAGAATATGGCGAAAGCCGCCGGCCTCGGGCTTGGGCTGGAAGCGCACCCGCTCGACGGTGTAAACGGCGTCGAACAAATCGCCGATGTTGAGCAACGCCAGGATCGCCTCGGCGTAATGTGCCGGGGCGTTGGAAAAAAGAATTTTGCGGCCGTGCAGCCGGCGCAGGGCGTGGCGCAGCCCGGCCTCGGACACCACCATGCGCGCGAGGTCCGGGAACTGATGGGTGTGCCAGAGAAAATGGTGCGGATCGGTGTCATGGTGGCGGATCAGGCCGAGCAGTGTCGCGCCGTAGCTGCGCCAGTAATGCGAACGCAAGGCGCCCGCCTCCTCGTCCGACAGGCGCAAATGCTCGCTCATATACGCGGTCATGCTGCGGTTGATGTGCGGAAAAATATGCGGCGAGGCGTTGTGCAGGGTGTTATCGAGGTCGAACA
>CAMAWC010000046.1 GCA_945861875.1 Bordetella parapertussis | reverse complement strand
TGGGCAGGCCGCCGATCAGCGTTGCGCTGTCGAACGCCGGTGCACTGCCGCCTTTGTCTTGCCGCTCCCCCACCGCCTGTCCTTAGCTGCGACCGAGTTGTCTGGCTATGTCCGCAAAGACCTGGTGAAACATCGCTTCGGTCAGTCGTCGCGTGTTCGTATTATATCGGCTGCAATGGTAGCTATCGTGAAGGCTGAGGCTGACCGGCAATGCGGACGATGCCGGAATGTCGTGCCGTGCGCCATGACCGAAAGCAAAATCCCGCGGCCGCAAGCCCAGCGCCGTGACAGTCGCCTGGTGGGCGATGGTGCCCAGGGCGAGAATCGCCCGCGGCGGCTTGCGCGCCACCTCCGCGGCGAGAAAATGGTTGCACTGCCTGATTTCGCGCAGTTCGGGCTTGTTCTGCGGCGGCAGGCATTTCACCGCATTGGTAATGCGACAGCCCTTGAGTACCAATCCATCCTTGGGGTCGGCACTGCCGGCGTGGTTGGCATAGCCGAATTTATGCAGCGTCTGGTAGAGCAGGATGCCGGCGTGGTCGCCGGTAAACGGCCGCCCCGTCCGATTCGCCCCGTGCATTCCCGGCGCAAGGCCGACAATCAGCAAATCCGCCGCAGGGTCGCCGAACGCCGGCACCGGCAGCGCGTAGTAAGCCGGTTCGCGGGCGCGGACGTCGTCAAGAAAAACGGCCAGCCGCGGACAGGCGCGGCAACCTGCGTCAAAGGCTGCACTCATACCCGCACCGGCAACATCAAACGTCGCCCTTGCGTGCAGCCGGGAGTACACCGCCATCGGCGTCAAAATAGCCCCGGTAACGTGCCAGGGCGTCCTGGTAGGCGCGGTTGCCGGCCAGGGCTGCGCATGGCTTGCCGCGCATTTTTTCGGCGCGCAGCGGATTGACGGTGACGTGTTCCAGTCCGGCCAGCAGCTCCCGCGCCGCTTCCGGCGCGTTGCACACCAGGACCATGTCGCAACCGGCGCCCAAGGCGGCTTGCGCCCGTTCGACCATGGTGCCGGCGATGCTGGCCCCTTCCATGGACAAGTCATCGCTGAAAATCAGGCCGTCGAAGCCGAGGCGCTGGCGCAGGACGTCTTGCAGCCAGTGGCGGGAAAATCCGGCCGGCTGGTCGTCCACGGCCGGATAAACCACGTGCGCCGGCATCACGCCGGCGAGGTTGGCGAGGCGCTGGTAAGGCACCAAGTCGCAAGCGGTGATCTCTTCGTAGGGCCTGGCATCGACCGGAAGGGCGAGATGCGAGTCGGCGCGGACAAAACCATGTCCCGGGAAATGTTTACCGACGCTGCCCATGCCAGCCTTGGCTAGTCCCTTGATGAGTGCACCGGCCAGCGCGGCGATGACCTCCGGGTCGGCCGAAAAAGCGCGATCCCCGATGACGCCACTTTCGCCAAAGTCGATGTCCAGCACCGGCGTGAAGCTCAGGTCGATGCCGATCATCCGCAACTCGGCGGCGAGAATCACGCCGATATCCTCGGCCAGGCCGAGGGCGTGCGCGCGGTCCGCCGTCCACGCCTCGCCCAGGCGGCGCATTGGCGGCAGGCGGGTAAAGCCGTCGCGAAAACGCTGCACCCTGCCCCCTTCGTGGTCGACGGCGACAAGAAGGCAGGGCTGGCGGATGGAACGGATTTCGGCGGTCAGCCGGGCAATTTGCTGCGCGGACTCGAAGTTCCGGCTGAACAGAATCAGCCCGCCAACCAGCGGGTGTGCCAGCATGTCGCGCTCATCTGCAGTCAGTTGCGTCCCGGCGATATCGAGCATCACCGGTCCGAGCGGCAGTTGTTTCATACGGCGTCTCCAGTATGGCTATCTGCCGGGCCGACAGGTCTCATGCCAAAAAGCCGTTCCCCGGGTTGATTTACAACGAGGGCAATCGGCTGGAAACGCACGACTGGCGCGGGTTTCCGGGCATATGCTTTCATTTTTCCGGGCCGCCTTCGAGCACGACAAAAGCACAGGCGATGTTAATCTCGTCGGTCAGACTCAAATGCGCGCTGGTAATGCCGCGCTCGCTCATGAGTGAGGCGAGCGGGTCGGAGTAGCGCAGCACCGGCTTGCCCGATCGCGCATTCTCCACGCTGACGTTGTGCCAGTTCACCGGAAAGCGGATCCCCGTTCCCATCGCCTTGGAGAAGGCCTCTTTCGCGGCAAAGCGCTTGGCCAGCCAGGCCGCCGGTTTGACGTGCCGGCGGAAACGCTCGAGTTCATGATCAACCAGTATGCGTTGCGCAAAGCGCTCGCCAAACCGCGCCAGGGCTTTTTCAATGCGCCCGATTTCCACCAGGTCGGTGCCTATGCCGACAATCATGCGTAAGCCCTTCGTATCGCCGCAAGGTAAAGCCGCACCGTCTCGGCCAGGCCGAACTCCAGCGCATCGGCAATGAGCGCGTGTCCTATCGACACCTCCAGCACGCCGGGCACCGCACGCAGGAATCCGGGCAGGTTTTCACGGTTCAAGTCATGACCGGCATTGACACCCAGTCCGCACCGCACCGCCGCCGCGGCCGCATCGGCGTAGCGCGCGAGCACCTGCGGCGCTTCGGCCTTGCCGAAACTGTCCGCATAAGGCTCGGTATAAAGTTCCACGCGGTCGGCGCCCAGGGCTTTTGCCAGCGGCATGGCCGCCGCATCCGGATCCATGAACAGGCTTACGCGGACACCAAGTGAGCGCAATTCACCCACCAGGGGTCGAAGACGGTCCGCGTCCCTTGCCAGGTCCCAGCCATGATCCGAGGTGAAAGCACCGGTCTCGTCGGGCACCAGGGTGCACTGCTGCGGTCGCACCTCGCGCACAAAATCGAGCAGGCCGTGGAAGGGATTGCCCTCGATATTGAACTCCGCACCCGGCCATTCGGCCACGACCGCGGCCAGTTCGCCCACGTCGTGCGCGCGCACATGGCGGCCGTCCGGGCGCGGGTGGACGGTAATGCCTTGCGCGCCGGCGCCAAGGGCAATGCGCGCCGCCCTGACAAGACTGGGAATACCCAGCGCACGCGTGTTGCGCACCAGTGCAATTTTGTTGACATTGACGCTAAGCGATGTCCGGACGGCTGCCATGTGAAAGCCTTAAAGTTCCTGCAAATCGCGAAAAATCTGCCGGCTGTTCAACGATTGCCGGCCCAGACGATGATTGATCAGCGTGCGCATCAAGGCCTTGCTGTGCTGTTGCACCGACGCGTCGCGATAATCATCGCGCGACATCGCCAGCAGCGCTCCGCCGGGCATCACCGGGCCGTCCGCTTCGTGCCGGCGGGCGCCGTTCATCTCGAGCACGCCGCGGTCCGGTTCGTAGGTATAAAGGCGGTCGGCCTCGACGCTGGCGCCGGTGACGCTTTCGCGCTCCAGGTCCAGGGCATACCCAAGCTCCTTCAGCATTTGCTTCTCGAAACTGCGCAGCACCGGGGCCGAGTCGGCCTCCATGGCAAGCCGTTTCAAGGCCTCCTGGTAATTGTCGTACAGTTTTTCGTGGGCATCTTCACGCGGCAGCAGCTTGATCATCAGTTCATTGAGGTAAAAGCCGCACAGCAATGCATCGCCCGACAATAGCGGCTGTCCGCCCTGCCACTCCACACCATGCAGGCTGCGCACCTCGCCACGGCCCGACCAGGCCAGCAGCAAGGGCTGGAAGGCCAGCAGGCTGCCGCGCATGGCCGAACGCGGACGGCGTGCTCCACGCGCCACCACCACCAGCCTGCCGTGCCTGCGGCTGAAGACCTCCACCAGCAGGCTGGTTTCGCGATACGGGTAACTGTGCAGCACAAATGCCGGCTGCTGCACCTGGCGCTGCTTGTCCTGGCTCATGGCCGATCAAAAATCACCGAACCCGAGCGTGCGCAAGGCGCGCTCGTCGTCGGTCCAGCCGCTTTTTACCTTGACCCAGACCTGCAGGAAAACCTTGCCGTCAAACAGCTTTTCCATGTCCAGTCGTGCCGCCGTGGCTATTTCCTTGAGCTTGGCGCCCTTGTTGCCGATGACCATCGCCTTGTGCGAGTCTTTTTCGACAATGATCGCGGCGTGGATGCGCCGCATTCGGCCCTCTTCTTCGTATTTTTCTATCGTCACGCTGCTGCCATAGGGCAATTCGTCACCGGTCAGCCTGAACAGTTTTTCGCGCAACAATTCGGCGGCCAGAAAGCGCTCGCTGCGGTCGGTAAGGTCATCGGCGGCATAAACGGCCGGCTGGACCGGCAGGTGGGCGCGCAGCGTCTTCAGCAACTCGGCTATGTTCTTGCCAAGGCGCGCACTGACCGGCACCAGTTCGGCCCTCGGGCACAGTTCGGCAACGGTGCGCAGGAAATCGAGCAGCGGGCCGTTTCCGGCCAGCTTGTCGATCTTGTTGACGGCGATCACCAGCGGCGTGTCTGCTGAAATGACGGCAAGCGCATCGCGATCCTCTTTCTCCAGATGCCCGGCGTCGAGGACCAGCAAGGCCACGTCGATCTCGCGCAGCGAGTCGGTGACAGTGCGGTTCATCGCCCGGTTGAGCGCACTCTTGTGCCGCATCTGGTAGCCCGGGGTGTCGACGAAAATGTACTGCGCGTCGGCGCGGGTGAGGATGCCGTTCAGCCGGTAACGTGTCGTCTGCGGCTTGCGCGAGGTGATACTCAATTTTTGCCCGACCAGGCGGTTGAGCAGCGTCGACTTGCCGACGTTGGGCCGTCCGACGATTGCAATGGTGCCGCAACGAAAGCCGTTCATGGTTGGATTTGTTGCAATGCCAGCATCGCCGCCTCTTGTTCTGCCAGACGCCGGCTGCTGCCGCATCCCAGCGTTTTTACCTGCAACGCCTCGATGAGGCATTCGACTTCAAAGGATTGGCTGTGCGCGGCACCCTGTGTCGCCACCACCGTGTAGGCGGGCAGCGTCATGTGGCGGCCTTGCAACAATTCCTGCAGCTGCGTCTTGGCATCCTTGCCGTGCAGCTTTGGGTCGAGCGTCTCGATCTGCGCCCGCAACAGGTGGCGGATGAGTTGCTGCGCCCCTTCAAATCCGCCGTCGAGAAACGCCGCGCCAACCAGGGCCTCCAGCGTATCGGCGAGGATGGACGGGCGGTTGAAACCGCCGCTTTTTATCTCGCCCTCGCCCAGTTGCAAAAAATCACCCAGGCCCAGGTTCTGTGCAACAAGGTGCAGCGACTCCTGGCGTACCAGGTGCGCACGCAGACGCGAAAGATCGCCCTCCTTCAGCGCTCCAAACCCGCGGTAGAGCTCGTCTGCGATGACGCAGTTGAGCACGCCGTCGCCCAGGAATTCGAGCCTTTCGTTGTGGGGCGCACTGTGACTGCGATGCGTCAGCGCCTGCTGCAGCAGCTCCGGTCGCCCGAAGCGATAGCCAATGCGGCCCTCAAGGACGGAACTGTCCATTCGCCCCTATTTGGCCCCGCCCGCACCGCTGCTACCGGCGTAATCGATCAGTATGCTGACATTGCCGAACAGCGGAATCTTCTTCGGATAGGAGAAGGAAATGACGATGTCCGAACCGTCCTTGCTGACCTCCAGGTCGGCCCCGGTGATCACCTCGATGCTGTCGACCTGGGCGCGCTTGTCAAACGCCTTGCGCACGTCGGCCACGGTTGCGCTGCGCATTTCACCGCTGATGCCGGTCACGGCCTTTTTAATCGAGCTGTACTCAATGTACGAGGGTGCGACCTTCATCCCCAGCACCGCCACGAGCACCAGCACGACGCATCCCATCATCAAGCCCATAAGGCTCACACCACGTTGCCGCTTGATCATAAATCCCCCGCTACTGGAAGGTGCCGAAGCGCCTCAGTTCGTTGAAGTTGAACCAGATAAAAAACGCCTTCCCGACAATATTCTCCTCCGGCACGAATCCCCAGACACGGCTGTCGCTTGAGTTGTCGCGATTGTCACCCATCATGAAGTAGTGGCCGGGCGGAACCGTGCAGGTAACACCGCCGCTATTGTAAATGCAATTGTCGCGAAAGCGGAATGCGGTGGCGAACGGAACGCCTGGCGGCGCGTCCTGGTCAACCAGGATTGTATGGTCCCTGCCGCCGAACGTTTCGGCGAACTGCTTGGAGTAGGAAATGCGTTCCTTGTGCAGGTAATCGTCCATCGGTTTCACCGGCACCTCCTGGCCGTTGACCGTAAGGCGCTTGTTGACGTAGGCAATCTTGTCGCCGGGCAGGCCGACCACGCGCTTGATGTAATCGAGCGATGTGTCCTCCGGAAACCGAAACACCATCACATCGCCGCGTTGGGGCGAGTTGATGTCGACGATCTTCTTGTTGATCACCGGCAGGCGGATGCCGTAGGTGAATTTATTGACCAGGATGAAGTCGCCGATGAGCAGGGTCGGGATCATCGAGCCGGAGGGGATCTTGAACGGCTCGAACAGGAAGGAGCGCAGCACGAACACAATCAGGATCACCGGGAAAAAACTCTTCGGGTATTCGATCCACCACGGCTCGCGCGCATCCTTGGCGCGCCGCCTGGCAAACACCAGGCGGTCGGCCAGCGTGACCAACCCGGTGACAACCAGCAGGGAAAACAGCACCAGGGCGAAGTTCATTTTCCGCCCACCTGCAAAATGGCGAGGAAGGCTTCCTGCGGAATTTCCACCGACCCGACCTGCTTCATGCGTTTCTTGCCCGCCTTCTGCTTTTCCAGCAGTTTTCTCTTGCGTGAAATATCACCGCCGTAGCACTTGGCCAGCACGTTCTTGCGCAATGCCTTGACCGTTTCGCGGGAAATGATATGCGCGCCGATCGCCGCCTGCACCGCGACATCGAACATCTGCCGCGGAATCAGTTCGCGCATTTTCGAAACAAGTTCGCGGCCACGGTACTGCGAATTGGCGCGGTGAACCATCAGCGAAAGGGCATCGACGCGCTCGGCATTGATCAGCACGTCGAGTTTGACCATGTCCGCCGCACGGTACTCCTTGAATTCATAATCGAGCGAGGCGTAACCGCGGGTCGCCGACTTGAGCCGGTCGAAAAAGTCCATGACTACCTCGTTGAGGGGCATCTCGTAGGTCAGCATCACCTGGCGGCCGACGTACTGCAGGTTCTTTTGTGTTCCGCGCTTGCCGATGCACAACGCGATAACCGCACCGAGGTAATCATTCGGCACAAAAATTGTTGTGGTGATGATCGGTTCGCGTATTTCCTCAATCTTTGAGGGGTCGGGCATTTTTGCCGGGTTCTCGACGCGCATTTCAGTACCGTCGCGCAACAGCACCTCGTAGACCACGGTCGGCGCCGTGGTGATAAGGTTCATGTCGTATTCGCGCTCCAGCCGCTCCTGCACAATATCCATGTGCAGCAGGCCAAGAAAGCCGCAACGGAAACCAAAGCCCAGGGCTTGCGACACTTCCGGCTCGTAGTGCAGCGACGCATCGTTGAGCTTGAGTTTTTCAAGTGCGTCCCTGAGCCCTTCGTACTGGTTCGCCTCGACCGGGTAAAGACCGGCAAACACCTGCGGCTTGATTTCCTTGAATCCGGGCAAGGCGGTCGCGGCCGGACGGTCTACAAGGGTCACCGTGTCACCCACGCGCGCGGCCTGCAGTTCCTTGATGCCGGAGATGATGAAGCCGACCTCGCCCGCCGAAAGGTGCTTGCGGCCCTGCGATTTTGGCGTGAACACCCCGACCTGCTCGCACAGGAAGTTGCTGTTGCTCGACATCAGGAGAATGCGGTCCTTTGGCTTGAGCACGCCATCGACCACCCTGACCAGCATCACCACACCGACGTAATTGTCGAACCATGAGTCGATGATCAGTGCCTTGAGCGGCGCATCCGGGTCGCCCTTGGGTGGCGGAATGCGCACGATCACCGCCTCGAGGATGTCCTGCACCCCGACGCCTGTCTTGGCGCTGGCACGAATAGCGTCCTTGGCATCTATGCCAATAACGTCTTCGATCTCGCGAATCGCCTGCTCGGGATCGGCGTTGGGCAAGTCGATCTTGTTAAGGACCGGAACCACCTCGACGCCCTGCTCGATGGCCGTATAGCAGTTGGCGACGGTCTGCGCCTCGACGCCCTGGCTGGCATCAACGACCAGCACCGCGCCTTCGCAAGCGGCAAGCGAACGGCTGACTTCGTAGGAAAAGTCGACATGCCCCGGGGTGTCGATGAGGTTCAGGTTGTAGATTTCACCACTGCGCGACTTGTATTGCAGCGCCGCGGTCTGTGCCTTGATGGTAATGCCGCGCTCCCGCTCGAGGTCCATGGAGTCAAGAACCTGCGCCTCCATTTCCCGGTCGGAGAGCCCGCCGCACAACTGGATAAAGCGATCTGCAAGCGTCGACTTGCCGTGATCAATGTGGGCGATTATGGAGAAATTTCGAATATGCTGCATTGCGGGGGATGGTGTAAAAAAGGGTGCCTCTAGCACCCTTTCTTTTTGCGCGGAAAGGATTGAATTTTAGCGGATTTTTGCCAAATAAGCACGCAATGCTTGCGCCTCCATGCGATGGTGCGCCAATTCACGCTCGCCATGCATCAGCACCGGGACCAGTTCGTTGTAGCGTGCCTCAAGTTCCGCATCGGCGTCCACGTCAAGCACCACCAGTTCAAGCCCGAACTCAGGCTTGAGCGCCTCAACCTGCTCCTGCATGATATGACAGAGGTGGCAGTACTGCCTGCTGTAAAGCGTCAGCCGGATCACTTGGCCTCGCCGTTGGCCTTAATGGTAATGAACAGGTTGGTGTCGCCGCGGCGAACCTGCAGCGTCAAGGTAGTGTTCTTGTCGAGCTTGGCCAGTGACTGGTTGAACTGCTCCACTGTCTTCGCCTCGGTCGTCACACCTTTCGCAGTCAGCGACAGGACGATGTCCCCGGGGCGAATATCGCCGGTTGCCGTCCCTTTGTTGTCCTCGACCAGCAACCCGCCGCTTATTTTCAGGTCGCGGCGCTGCTCTGCAGTGGGATCAGCCAAAACCAGTCCGAGGCGGTTGGCCACCGCTTCCGGGGCCGGCTTGCTGCCACGCTTGGTGTCGCGGGTCGCGACGCGATCCTCTGGAATCTCTCCGACACTGACCGTCAGATCCCTGCTGGCGCCCTTGCGCCAGACCTGGACAACGGCTTTCGCGCCCGGCCGCGTCGCACCGACCACCCGCGGCAGGTCGTTGGACGTGGCGATGGACTTGCCGTCAAATTTCAGGATGATATCGCCCGCCTCTATCCCGGCCTTGTCCGCAGGGCCGCCCTTTTCTACGGCGTTTACAAGCGCGCCGGCGGGCGTTTTCAAACCGAAGGATTCGGCCAGTTCTTTGGACACTTCCTGGATGACCACACCGATACGGCCGCGGCTGATCTTGCCGGTGGTGCGCAACTGGTTCTGGATATCCATCGCCACATCAATCGGGATGGCAAAGGAGAGGCCCATGAAACCGCCGGTGCGGCTGTAGATCTGCGAGTTGATACCGACCACCTCTCCGCGCATGTTGAACAACGGCCCGCCGGAGTTGCCCGGGTTGATGGCGACGTCGGTCTGGATGAAGGGAACAAAATTTTCCGACGGCAGGTTGCGCCCCTTGGCGCTGACAATGCCTGCGGTGACAGAGGCTTCGAACCCGAACGGCGAACCGATTGCGAGCACCCATTCACCCACCTTGAGCTTGGCCGGGTCGCCAAAGCGCACCGCCGGCAGGCCGGTCGCCTCGATCTTGATAAGCGCGACATCGGTACGTTTGTCGGCGCCTATCACTTTGGCCTTGAATTCACGTTTGTCAGTCAGCTTGACGGTAATCTCATCGGCGGCCTCGACCACGTGGGCGTTGGTCAGCAGGTAACCATCTGCGCTGATGATAAAACCGGAGCCCAGTGAACGACTCTCAAACTGGCGTGGCGACGGTTGCCCCGGCTGCCCAGGTTGGCCCGGCTGGCCCGGCTGGCCGCGCGGGATGAAACGGCGGAAAAACTCGTAAAACGGATCGTCTTCGTCCAGTTGCGGCAACTGCGGCGTGGCGCGCCGCTGCGTCGCTTGTGTCGTAGTACTGATGTTCACCACCGCCGGCCCCTGCTTTTCGACCAGTTCGGTGAAATCGGGCAGGCCCTGCGCGCCGGCGCCAAAGGAAATGCTCAACAGAATTGCTAACAGGATGCGGGACATGGCGGCTCGATGTTTGTGTAATTTCAGAATGATAAGCAAGCGAGGGGAAACTTCAAGCCTTTGCGCAAGGCTATTTCCCCGACTCAGTTGGGTTTGCGGTACTCGACCGCATTGGCAATGGCTTTGACGCTTTCGGCCGGTGCCTCGCCGACAACGGTGACAAGGTGATCACCGACCTGCCTGACGTAGACGTTGGTGGCACCCTGGTGCGACAGGCCGGACTGCACCGCGCCCGGCTTGGCCGGGTGCGGTGCGATAAAAACCGACACCGCCGCAAGGCCGTCCGACAACACCATGTGTCCCACGGCAGGCGTGCCGCCCAGAGAGCGTTTCATTTCGGTGATTTTGCGAAAACCCGGAAGCGGGCTTTTGACGCTCCAGCCGGCCTGGGCGAGATCGGCTTCGGTCACGCCCGAATCCTCCACCCGCCAGTCCCGCCTCTTGCCGGAAAACCGCGAGCGCAGCAGTTCGCGATCGACATTGCCGATCTTCAATTGCAAAAAGGTGAATTGCTCGACCAGGTCGTTTTCTTCATTGAAGGTTCGCACCTTCAACAGCATGCCGGTGCCCCGGTCGACACAAAGCTTGTAGCCGTAGCGCATCTTGTCCCTGGGCTCAAGGACGATGCCCTGGCAATCATGGCCGGCGATACGGCCCGCCTCGCCCAGCTTGACGCTGTAGTACCCGGTCAGTTCCTTGAATTGTTCCGGAAGGATATCCGGGAAGGACAGCTTCTGGCTTGAGCGACGGTCTATTTTCACCGTCATGCTGGCCGGGAGATAGCAGGTCACCAAGTCGTTGTCGCGGATGATTTCAGTCGGCGTGCCGTCCTGTGTTTCAAGCCGCTCGTGCGTGCCGCTGGCGTCCACCAGGCGTGCGATGCGTGACGTTTCCGACTGCGAACCCTGCTGATAGACAAACACCCCGCTGTAACTGAGCCTCTTGGTCCCGGCATAAATTTTTTGCAGCCACTGCAGCGCATCATTGTTCGTCCCGGCTTGCGCAAAAACGAAGGAGGCTTGCGTTGCCAGCAGCAGAAACGCCAGCAACCTCATCGGCCGTCGCCCTTGCGCTCGGCTGACACGGTGCGGACATAAGGCGCCACACCCTGGATGCGACTCACCGGCGAAAACCGCTGGTGCGCCAACAGATAGTCCTCGACGCCGACTGCGACCGGTACGCCCGTTCCTGCCGGCACGCGCTGGGGGGCGGCTGCGATCTGCGGATTGACGGGGCTGGGCGCGCCTGGTGCCGCTGCCACAGTGCCGGCATCTGTGCCCACCTGCGGCACAGCTATCCACGCCGCGAACGCCACCACTGCGACACCTGCCGCGGCAGACAAGGCCGGCATCCAGCGCGAATGGTTGGCCGCAACAGCAGGCTTTGGCGCGAGCACCGTCGGTTCAGCCTCAAGGCGCCGGGCAAAGCTGGCGCTGAGCGCGCGTCCGGTTTCGCCGCGCAAGGCATCCCCGATCAAATGGTAGTCATCCCAGGACTGACGCAGACGCTCATCCTGCTGCAGGCGCTGCAGGCAGCGCTGCATGGCGTCCTGATCAAGTTCACCATCCACAAATGCCGAGATCTCAGTCTTCATGCGCAATCCTCTTCAAAACTACCAGCGTTTGTCCTTGTTCGCATCCAGCAGGGGGCGCAATTTCTCCGAAATCGCTTCGCGCGCCCTGAAAATCCTCGACCTGACCGTCCCGATGGGACAGTTCATGATCACCGCGATGTCCTCGTAACTCATGCCCTCGATTTCCCGCAAGGTTATCGCCGTACGCAGATCCTCGGTCAACTGCGCCACGCTCTCATTGACGGTGTCCCCGATCTGCCGCGTCATCATCAGGCTTTCCGGCGTGTTGATGTCCCGCAACTGATCCGCATCCTCAAAACCCTCGGCCTCCTCGGCATCGAACTGTGTGCTCGTCGGCGCCCTTCTGCCCATCGTGACCAGGTAATTCTTCGCCGTATTGATGCCTATGCGGTACAACCATGTGTAAAACGCGCTGTCACCGCGAAACGAAGGCAGCGCGCGATAGGCCTTTATGAACGCTTCCTGGCAAACATCTTCCACTTCGGCCGGATCGCGTATAAAACGCGACAACAGCCGCCCCAGCTTTCTCTGGTATTTCGACACCAATAACTCAAACGCACGCTTGTCGCCGCGCTGTGCGCGCTCAACCAACTGCTGGTCCAGCTCTCGGTCACTCATCTGGCAATCCCTGATACGCGGCTAATTTTTCTTTTTTCAAGCACTTACCGCGATAAGCCAGCAGTATATCCGAGCCCGCCGCAGCAGCCGCGTCACGCCCTGCTCTACAGACCGGGGGGGCCTGGAATAGTTCACTCGTAGGCATGGTTATTCGCTATTTCGCCGCTGAACGGTCGCCACCGCGGGCTTTTCGTCCCCACTGCAACCAGACGCGCAAGCGGCGCAGGTCGTCCCCTGCGGCCGAATCGGCCAGCAATACAACCGTATGGCGGCCGCCCGAAGGCGCATCAAGGGGCAGTATGACCAGCCAGGCTGTGGCAAATGCGTGGCCTGCAAGCAGCACCCGGTGCCAGCCGCCCTTTGGATCGCGAATCTGGACCTGGCCATCGGCGGCGATTTGCAATGCCTTTACCGAACCAGACCGGCCCAGGCGCGCGACCTGGAGTTGCCCGAGCAGGGAGAGCACCAGCGCTGCGGACAGGATGGCTGCGGGAATTACCGGCAATCCGGCTATTGCCGCAAGGATGGCGGCAACATGGGCAACGACCAGAAAAACGAGCAAGCGGCGCGATGGGCGCAACTCGATCACCAGGGGATGGGTCAAATCTTGGTGAATACCAGCGTACCGTTGGTCCCGCCAAATCCAAACGAATTGGACAGGGCGACATCAATACTCATCGGGCGCGCCACGTTGGCGACATAGTCAAGGTCGCAGCCTTCGCTCGCATCAACCAGGTTGATGGTCGGAGGCGACACCTGCTCATGAACCGCCATTACCGAGAACACCGCCTCTATGCCGCCGGCCGCGCCGAGCAGGTGCCCGGTCATGGATTTGGTGGAGTTCATCGCCAGGCGCTTCGCATGCTCGCCAAAGCAGCGCTTGACCGCGATGGTTTCGGCAAGGTCGCCCAGCGGCGTCGACGTGCCATGGGCGTTGAGGTATTGCACCTGGTCGATATTGCGTTTTGCGTTGCGCAAGGCATTCCCCATGCATCGCGCCGCGCCCTCGCCGTCTTCGCACGGCGCGGTAATATGATTGGCATCGGCGCTCATGCCATAGCCGGCCAGTTCGCAGTAAATCCTCGCACCGCGCTTTTTCGCGTGCTCATACTCTTCGAGCACCAATACACCGGCACCCTCCCCCAATACGAAACCGTCACGCCCCTTGTCCCAGGGACGGCTCGCCGAGGCCGGGTCGTCATTGCGGGTAGACAATGCACGGGCGGCGCAAAACCCGCCGATCCCCAGGGGCGACAGTGCCGACTCGGCGCCGCCGGCGATCATCACGTCGGCATCGCCATACTCGATCAGGCGCCCGGCCTCGCCAATGCTGTGGTTTGCCGTGGTGCAGGCACTGACCGCGGCGAAGTTCGGGCCCTTCAGCCCGTACATGATCGACAACTGCCCGGAAATCATGTTGATGATGCTGCCGGGAACAAAAAACGGCGAAATCTTGCGCGCCCCGCCGCTCAAATAACTGTCGTGCGTCTCCTCAATCAGCGGCAGTCCGCCGATGCCCGACCCGATGCAGGCGCCGACCTGGTTGCGATCGACCTTGTCAAGGTCAAGCCCGGAGTCCTTGAGGGCCTCAACCGAGGCCGCCAGTCCGAAGTGGATGAACGTGTCAAAGCGCCGTACTTCCTTGGCGGACATGTACGCGGTCGGGTCGAATCCCTTCACCTCACCGGCGATCTGCGAAGTAAAGGAAGACGCGTCAAAGCGGGTGATACGGGTGATGCCCGAACGGCCGGCGAGGATGTTGGCCCAAGCCTCCTTCAGGGTGTTTCCCACCGGGCTGATGATGCCAAGTCCGGTGACGACTACTCTGCGGCGGGTCAATGTGACTCCCGAATGGTGATGTACTGGCACCCGCCGGGAGTCGGTCCCGGCAGGCTATGCTTGCTGTTCAAATGCGACGGCAATCCGCCCAGGTCAGGCCTTCTTGTCGTGGGCATTCACGTAATCGATGGCTTGCTGCACGGTGGTGATCTTCTCCGCGTCTTCATCGGGAATCTCGGTTTCGAATTCCTCTTCGAGCGCCATCACCAGTTCGACCGTGTCGAGCGAGTCCGCGCCCAGATCATCAACGAACGATGACTCGTTCTTGATTTCAGCTTCGTTGACACCAAGCTGCTCAGCGACGATCTTTTTAACGCGTTGTTCGATATTTTCCATGTTTCCAGTTCCTTCCCTTTTTCCGGTTCGGTGCGAACCTAGAGTTGTAATTTTATCAGATTCAAAGGCGTATTCAGAAAGCGGTGTCAATTCATGTACATTCCGCCATTTACATGCAAAGTGCTGCCCGTCACATAGGCGGCTGCGGGTGAGGCCAGGAACAATACCGCCGAAGCGATGTCCTCGGGCAGGCCGAGCCGCCCGAGCGGAATCTGCGTCAACAAGGCGTCGCGCTGCTGCTCGCTCAGCGCACGCGTCATGTCGGTGTCAATGAACCCGGGTGCGATGCAGTTGACGGTGATGTTGCGGCTGCCGATTTCGCGCGCCAGGGAACGTGTCATGCCGCCGATGCCGGCCTTGGCGGCGGCGTAATTGATCTGGCCGGCATTGCCGCTCGCGCCAACGACTGAAGTGATGTTGATGATGCGCCCGGCGCGCGCCTTCATCATCCCGCGCAGTACCGCCTTGGAAAGCAGGAACACCGACTTCAGGTCGGTATCCATGACCGCATCCCACTCGGCTTCTTTCATGCGCATGGCGAGGTTGTCCTGGGTGATACCGGCGTTATTGACCAGAATCGAAACGGCGCCGTACTGCTTCTCTATTTCCTGCGTGACGGCGTCGATCTGGCTGCTGTCAGTGACATTGAGCACCATGCCACGCCCGCCGTTGCCGGCAGTGGCGAGATACTGGCTGATGGCGTCGGCCCCGGCCTGGCTGGTCGCCGTGCCGATGACCGTCGCCTGACCACCGGCCAATGCCAGCGCGATCGCCTTGCCTATGCCGCGCGAAGCTCCCGTCACCAGCGCAATCTGCGTTTCCAGCATGCTCATCCTCCCTTGACTGCGGCCAGCGCCGCGTCGATGCCGGCGCGATCCGCCAGGGCCAATCCGGACAAGTTCCCGTCTATACGCTTGGTCATGCCCGCAAGCACCTTGCCCGGCCCGCATTCGGCGACGTGGGTGACGCCTTGCGCCGCCATCTTTTGAATGATTTCAACCCAGCGCACGGCATGGTCGGCTTGCCCCACCAGGGCTTGCCGGATACCGGTCGCATCACCGTGCGTTTGCACATCCAGATTGTGCAATACCGGAATGCGCGGAGCACTGATGACAACTTTTTCCAGGTAGGCGGCGAGCTTTGCGGCAGCCGGGCCCATCAGGGCGGAGTGAAACGGCGCGCTCACCGGCAGCGCAATGGCGCGCTTCGCCCCGCGCGCCTTGCACGCGTCGATGGCCCTTTGCACCGCACCGGCATGGCCGGCAATGACGGTCTGCCCGGGCGCGTTGAAATTGACCGCGTCGACGACCTCCCCCTGTGCCGCCTCGGCGCAAGCCGCGCTGATGCCGGCGTCGTCCAGGCCAAGCACCGCCGCCATGGCACCCACCCCGGCCGGCACCGCCAGCTGCATCGCCTCGGCACGGTAGCGCACCAGGGGCAGGCAGTCGGCAAAGGAGATCGCTCCGGAAACCACCAATGCGGTGTATTCACCCAGGCTGTGGCCGGCCACGACAGAGGGCTCTGGCCCGCCCTGTTCACGCCAGGCGCAATATGCGGCATACCCTGCCGTCACCATCACCGGCTGGGTGTTGACGGTGCTGTTGAGCGCTTCCGCCGGCCCTTCGGACATCAGCTTTGCCATGTCCATCCCGAGGACGTCACTCGCCTCGGCAAGAACGGCGCGCACCGCCGGCAGGTCGCCATAGCCTTGCATCATGCCCACCGACTGCGAGCCTTGGCCCGGAAAAACCATTGCCAGTTTCATGCGCCCATCCCCGCGATAAAAAAGGTCGGCATTACATTTCCACCAGTGCGGCGCCCCAGGTGAAGCCGCCGCCGACCCCTTGCAGCATCACCTTGTGACCCGGCTTGATGCGCCCGTCACGCACCGCAAAGTCAAGCGCGAGCGGCACCGATGCCGCGGAAGTATTGCCGTGCCGGTCGACGGTGACCACCATTTTTGCCGGGTCCAGGCCGAGGCGTTTTGCCGTCGCATCAAGAATGCGCACATTGGCCTGGTGCGGGATCAGCCAATCGAGTTCGGCAATCGGCACATTGCACAAGGCCAGCGTCTCGCGCCCCACTTCGTCGAGCACGCGCACGGCGAACTTGAAAACCCCCTGCCCGTCCATTTGCAGGAACGGGCTGCCGGTGACATTGCCGCCGCAAACCTGGCCGGGCACCGATAGCATTTCAGCCTGCGAGCCATCGGCATGCAACACCGTGCCGAGAATCCCCGGCTTTGCATCGGCGCGCAAAATTACCGCCCCCGCCCCGTCACCGAACAGCACGCAGGTGCCGCGGTCGTTCCAGTCGAGAATGCGCGAAAAAACCTCGGCGCCGACGACCAGGGCGCAACGATGCTGGCCGGAGCGAATGAACTTGTCGGCTGTCGCCAGCGCATAGACAAAGCCGCTGCACACGGCCTGCACGTCAAATGCCGGGCAGCCTTTTATTCCGAGTTTGGCCTGCAGCAGGCAGGCCGTGCTTGGAAAAATAAAATCCGGCGTCGATGTCGCAACAATGATGAGGTCAATGTCGGCCGCCGCCACGCCTGCCGCGGCGATGGCCTGCTGTGACGCATGCAGGGCCAGGTCGCTCGAGGTCACCCCCGGCGCCGCCAGATGACGCTGGCGTATGCCGGTGCGGCTGCGGATCCACTCGTCGGAGGTATCGACGCGCTTGGCCAGTTCATCGTTGCTGACCGCTTCACCGGGCAGGTAGCTGCCGGTGCCGATAATGCGTGAATAAATCATGCCGCCGCCCCGATCTCAATTCGTTGGCTGATGCGCTGCAGTACACCGTTCCTGACCTCCTCGGCCGCGCGTTCGATGGCGCAGCCAAAGGCGTAGACATCCGCCGAGCCGTGGCTCTTTACCACGATCCCGCGCAAGCCAAGCAGGCTGGCGCCATTGAACTGCCGGTGATCCACCCGGCCCTTGAAAGCCTTGAGCACGGGCATGGCCACCAGTGCCGCCATCCTGGTGAAAATGTTGCGCGTGAACTCCTCGCGCAAAAAAGCGCTCAGCATCTGCGCCAGGCCTTCGGAGGTTTTGAGCGCCACGTTGCCGACAAAACCATCGCAAACCACGACGTCGGTCTTGCCCTTGAAAATATCATCGCCCTCGACATTGCCGGCAAAATTAAGGTCGGTCGCGCGCAGCAGTTCGGCCGCCTGCTTGACCACCTCGTTGCCCTTGATCGCCTCTTCACCGATGTTGAGCAGGCCGATGCTGGGCCGCTCCTTGTGCTCGACTGCGGCAACCAGGGCGCTGCCCATCACGGCAAACTGCACCAGGTGTTCGGGACCACAATCGACATTGGCGCCAAGGTCAAGCACGTAGGTCTTGCCACGCAGGGTCGGCAGCACCGCGGCAATGGCCGGGCGATCTATGCCCGGCAGCATTTTGAGCACGAAGCGGGAGGTGGCCATCAGTGCGCCGGTGTTGCCGGCGCTGACGCAGGCGTTCGCCTCGCCACTTTTCACAAGGTTGACCGCGACGCGCATGGAAGAGTCTTTTTTGTTGCGTAGCGCCAGGGCGGGCGATTCATCCATCGCGACCACCTCGCTGGCGTGGTGAACGCGCAGTCTTGGCCCGGCTTCGGCCCTGGCCGCCTTCAGTTCCGCGGCAATGGCGTCCTGCAAGCCGACCAGGACGATATTTGTCCCGGGCTGTGCCTCAAGGAAACGGAGAGCGGCCGGCACGGTGACGTGCGGCCCGTGATCCCCCCCCATGCAATCTATGGCGACCGTGATATCCATTTATTGTTTTGCCCCGCCGGCCATCGCCGCCAAGCCCCGCTCAGTGGCGGTGGCGGCCGCTCGCGGCGGTATCGGATACCCGCTAAGAGCGATCAGTCGCCCTTGGTCTTGACGACTTTTTTGCCGCGATAGTAGCCGCTGGGGCTGATGTGGTGGCGCATGTGCACTTCACCGGTGGTCGGTTCCACGGCAAGCGGCGCTGCGGTAAGGAAATCGTGGGCACGGTGCATGCCGCGCTTGGAGGGTGATTTTTTATTCTGCTGTACAGCCATGGTACTGCTCCTTCATCGTTGCGCCGGATTGGCGCGCTACTTTTGTTTGAAACCTGGTTTTACCTGCCTGACGGGCGGCTTTTGAGGCCCGCCAGCACATCAAAAGGCGACGTTCTCACCGCCTTTTTTTCCGTCTGTTCCTTGTCGCAGCGTTCATGCCGCGGCACCATCGGCAAGGCCAGGATCACTTCATCCTCGACCAACGCCACCACACTCATGTCCTTCTCGGCCAGCACCCGCTCAACGTCGTCCTCGGCGTTGAGCATTTCGTCCCAGTCTTTTGCCAACTCGACGCGACTGTCCACATCCAGCGGAAACACCAGTTTGCCAAGGCAACGCTGGCACACCAGCTCCAGATCACCGGAGACCCGCAGCAAAAGAAATGCCGCGCCGTCCCCGTCAACCCCGCCACTCACACTATAATCAAGCCCCGCTGCCGTGCAGCCCTGTCCGGCGAGCCGTTCCATGCTTTCCAGCCCGAGCCTGCCCTTGGCCGTGTGGCCATCCCGCGCAAACTGCAGGCCTTCGATAAACGCGGGGTGTGGCATAGGGGCAGCATGATATTATTTTTTGCATTTCCTGTCAAAAAAGGCTTTCTAAGCCGTTTTTGAGCTAAATCGCCCAACATCCTCTTTTTCAGTAACTTTTTCCCATGCAACAACTCGTTCTGGCATCAACTTCAAGCTACCGGCGTGCCCTTTTGCAGCGGCTCGGCCTGGCCTTTGACACCGCCAACCCGCAGGTGGACGAAACCGAGGCTGCCGGCGAAGCCCCGGCCGCGACAGCGAAGCGCCTGGCCGAGGCAAAAGCCAGGGCCGTGGCCAGCCGCTACCCCGACGCCCTCATCATCGGCTCGGATCAGGTTGCGGCCCTGGGTGACTTGCGCCTGAACAAGCCGCTGGTACACGATGTTGCCGTGCGCCAACTGCAGGCCGCCCGGGGCAAGGCCGTCAGTTTTCACACCGCCTTATGCCTGCTCCATGCCGCAAGCGGCGAGGCGCAAACCCGGCTGGTGAGTTCTGTCGTGCACTTTCGCGAATACAGCGACGCCCAGATCGAACGCTATTTGCGCCGTGAACAGCCGTATGACTGTGCCGGCAGCGCCAAGGCCGAAGGCCTGGGCATCGCCATGATTGCCAGGCTCGAAGGTGACGACCCGACCGCCTTGATCGGCCTGCCGCTGATCGCGCTGACCGAAATGCTCGCCGCGCGCGGCGTGGCTGTCATTTAGCGCCGTGGCCAGCGGAACCCTTTACCTGGTGCCGACGCTGCTGGGCGACATGCCGGCGGAACAGGCCATTCCGGTCGCCGTGGCGGCAAACATCCGCCGGCTCGATTACTTTGTGGCGGAGAATCCCAAATCCGCCCGCGCCTTCCTCAAACTCATGGCAACCAGCCATGCCTTGCAGGACATCGATATCCGCGAGCTCAGTGTCAATACCCCGGAAGCCGCGCTGGACGGGCTTCTCCAGCCGATTCTTGCCGGCCGCGACGGCGGCCTGATCTCCGAGGCCGGCGTTCCGGCCGTCGCCGATCCGGGTGCCGCCCTGGTTGCGCTCGCGCACCGACAAGGCGTGCGCGTCGCGCCGCTGGTCGGCCCCTCGTCCATCCTGCTGGCCTTGATGGCCTCGGGCCTGGACGGCCAGCGCTTTGCCTTTCACGGCTACCTGCCCAAGGACGAAGCGGAGCTGGCGGTAAAACTCAGGGATATCGAGGCGCGTTCGCGCAGCGGTCGCGAAACGCAGATATTCATCGAAACGCCTTACCGCAACGACAGGCTGCTGGGCGCCCTGCTCGCACGTCTGGCGCCATCGACGCGCCTGTGCGTGGCCAGCGACCTGACGCTGGCCGACGAGCGCATCATCACGCGCCCCATCGCCGAATGGAAAAAGCGGCCGCCGGAAATCGGCCGCAAGCCCAGTGTGTTCCTGATCCTGGCGGGCTGATCCCGCCGGTCGGCCCCGCTAGGCTGAAGTCAGCGCAGGCTGAAGCGTTCGCTCATCGAAAAACCGGTCAGGCCCTGGGCAACGCCGGCGCCAAAGCGCTTGGCAAAGCGCTCGGCGATATTGGCCTTTTGCGTGTAATCGACGATGTCCTTGGCCTTGATGACATCGCGCGCGACCGAGTCGACGGTGCCGTAATCGTCCGCCAACCCCATCTCTATGCTGTGCTGGCCGGTCCATATCAGTCCGCTGAAGGTGTCCGGATTGTCCTTCAGCCGCTTGCCGCGGCCCTGCTTCACCACGGCGATGAACTGCTGGTGAATTTCATTGATCATCCCCTGGGCGAATTCCTTTTGCCTGGCCTCAACCGGAGAAAACGGATCGAGAAAGCCCTTGTTTTCGCCCGCCGTGATCAAGCGCCGTTCGACCCCGAGCTTGTCCATCACGCCGGTAAAACCAAAACCGTTCATGAGCACGCCGATGGAACCGACCAGGCTCGCCTTGTTGACGTAGATTTTGTCCGCCGCCGCCGCAACGTAATAGCCACCGGAAGCGCAGATGTCTTCAACCACGACGTAAAAAGGGATGTTGGGGAACAGTGTGCGCAATCGGCGGATCTCGTCGTTGATGATGCCCGACTGCACCGGGCTGCCGCCGGGCGAATTGATGCGCATGATCACGCCCTGCGTGTTCTTGTCCTCAAAGGCCGATTGCAGCGCACCGGTGATGCGCTCGGCGCTGGCATCGCCCTTTGCCTCGATGACCCCTTCCAGCGTCACCAGGGCGGTGTGCTTGCTGCCTCCGGTAATGCCGTCCTCGCCGCGCCAATCGAGCGCCATCACCAGGATAAAGGTGACATAGGCAAAGGTCAGCAGCTTGAAAAAGATGCCCCAGTAGCGCGCCCGGCGTTGTTCCGTGAGCGCGGCGAAGGCGAGTTTTTCGAGCGTCTGGCGTTCCCAGCTTGGGTCTTTTTCAGTCATGGCTTGTTTGCACTACCTTTCCGTTTTTTTCCTCGACCGGCAGTGCGACCAGCGCAGCGCCTTTGCACGGACCGTGTACGCACAATCCGGACTCGGGCGCGTAGGCCGCCCCGTGTGTCGAGCATATCAAATGCTCACCCTCGGCATCGAAAAATCTCCCCAACTGCCAGTCCAGTTCCACCCCGACGTGGGCACAGCGGTTGACATAGGCATAGACCCGTCCGCCAAAACGTATGGCAAAGGCGCTCACCTGCCGTCCTTGCACGTCGAGCTCAAAGCGCACGCCCTCGCCGGCATCGGCCAGCGCTTCGCTGGCGCAGATTACGCGTTCAGTAACAGCCATTGCTCAAGCTCGGCGGTGCTGTCAACGCAGGCGAGCGGCATCAGGGCGCGCAATTCCTCGGCCGGATGGGCCCCGTGGGTCACGCCCACCGCCGCAACACCGGCGTGCTGCGCCATGAGCAGGTCGTGCGAGGTATCGCCGATCATCAGGGTCTCCTCCGCCCTGGCATCGAGTTCTTCCATGAGTTCGTGCAGCATGTCGGGAGCCGGTTTGGATGCCGTCTTGTCGGCGCAGCGGTAGGCGGCGAAGTAAGCCGCGAGCCCGGTTGCCGCGAGCACGCGCTCGAGTCCGGCCGTGCTCTTGCCGGTGGCCACCGCGAGCACGTGGCCGGAGGCCAGTAACCTGGCCAGCATCGCCTCGGTGCCCGGGTAGAGCGGAATCGCCGCGTCGCTGGCGAGGTAATGGTAGCGATAGCGTTCGACCATCTTGCCATACACGCTTACCGGCAGTCCGGGCACCGCATACTGCAATGCATCGTGCAACCCCAGTCCGATGACGTGGCTGGCGCGCGCATCGTCGGGCACCTCCAGGCCAAGGTCGCGGCAGGCATTCTGTATGGCCAGGACGATGGTCCGCGGCGAATCCATCAGCGTGCCGTCCCAGTCGAACACTATCAATGGAAAGCGTTTCACCTTTGCTTCAATCGTTGCCGGGCTCGTCATGCCGATTCCACCTGTCTGTCGGCAAACTTCTGCAGTTCAGGCGGCAGCGGCGCGGCCAGGCGCATGCGCTCGCCGGTGAGCGGATGTTCGAAGGCGAGCGATGCGGCGTGCAAAAACATGCGTTTGAGTCCCTTTTTAAGCAGTAATTTGTTCAAGTCAAAATCGCCGTACTTGTCATCACCGGCGATGGGAAAACCCAGGTGGGCAAGATGCACCCGTATCTGATGGGTGCGGCCGGTCTTTAGTTCCGCCTGCAGCAGGCTGTATTCGCCAAGACTGCGCTCCAACCGGAACACCGTCCGCGCTTCCTGCCCCTCCTTGTCCACGCTGACGCGGCGCTCGCCTTCCTTGGTGACGTATTTTTTCAGCGCCAGCGACACGTCGCGCTTGGCCGGCGACTTGGGCCAGACGCCTTTGACCAGCGCCAGATAACACTTCTGGACGGCCCCATCGCGCATCGCCGCGTGCAGGGTGGTCAGCGCCGAGCGCTTTTTGGCGAGGATCAGCAACCCCGAGGTTTCGCGGTCAATGCGATGGACCAGCTCGAGGAAGCGCGCCTCCGGCCTGGCGGCGCGCAAGCCCTCGATCACGCCAAAACTGACGCCGCTGCCGCCGTGCACTGCATAGCCCGAGGGCTTGTCCACCACCAGCAGCGCGTCGTCCTCGTACACAATAGCCAGTTCGCGCGGCGGCGCCGGCCGGTCGGCGTCCTGCTTCGCGGCAATGCGGATGGGCGGAATGCGCACCTTGTCGCCCGACTGCAGGCGGTAGGTGGCGTCCACCCGGCCGCTATTCACCCTTACTTCGCCGCTCCTGAGGATGCGGTAGACGTGGCTGCGCGGCACCCCTTTGCAGTGGCGGATGAGGAAATTGTCGATGCGCTGCCCGGCGGCTTCCTCGCCGACCACATTAATTACCGCAGCTGCTTTACTTAACTCCTTCATTTTGCTTATAATGTCCTCGCAGCTTCGGACAGCGAGACAGCGGCCGCTAAACGGATCATCCGCAAGGACCGCCAACACGTCTCCGTCAGGTGTTTAAAGACAACACCCCGCCGAACCGGCAAGTGGTTAATTTCGCTCACCAAAAGTAGTGATACTACAACAGCGCGCAAGCGACACTGGCAGAATTTCCAGCCCCGATCGACAAAGTTCGGGGTACGAACTGACAAACCAAATTTTTCATGCGTCCTAACCAAATTACGATGACGATGACAAGCTGAAAATTACATTTCGGCCTTGGTTTGTGCTGCCCGCTGCGTGCGGGAGAACAAAACAATGAAGCGCATGTTATTTAACGCGACACAAGCCGAGGAACTCCGTGTCGCAATCGTCGATGGCCAGAAACTGGTTGATCTCGATATTGAATCGGCAGGCAAAGAACAAAGAAAAAGCAACATCTACAAAGGCGTCATCACCCGCATCGAGCCCAGCCTCGAAGCGGCGTTCATAGATTATGGTACCGATCGTCACGGCTTCCTGCCGTTCAAGGAAGTCGCCCGCGCCTACTTCAGGTCCGACGTTGACGTCGGCCGCGCCACCATCAAGGAGGCGTTGCGCGAAGGCCAGGAGTTGATCGTCCAGGTCGAGAAGGACGAACGCGGCAACAAGGGCGCCGCCCTCACCACCTTCATCAGCCTTGCCGGACGCCACCTCGTCCTGATGCCCAACAACCCGCGCGGCGGCGGTGTTTCGCGCCGCATCGAGGGCGAAGACCGCAACGAGTTGCGCGAAATCATGGACTCGCTGCCGGTGCCCCAGGGCATGAGCATCATCGGCCGCACCGCCGGCATCGGCCGCACCAAGGAAGAACTGGAGTGGGACCTCAACTACCTGCTGCAGTTGTGGCACGCGATTGAAGACGCCACCACTTCGCAAAAGGGCGCTTTCCTGATTTACCAGGAAGGCAGCCTGGTGATCCGCGCCATCCGCGATTACTTCCATTCGGAAATCGGCGAGATCCTCATCGACACCGATTCGATTTTCGAGCAGGCGCAGCAATTCATGGCGCATGTGATGCCGGACAACGTCAACCGCGTCAAACGCTACAACGACGACGTGCCGCTGTTCTCGCGCTTCCAGATCGAGCACCAGATCGAGAGCGCCTATTCACGCCAGGTGTCGCTGCCCTCGGGCGGCGCCATCGTCATCGACCACACCGAGGCGCTGGTTTCGGTCGACGTCAACTCGGCGCGCGCCACCAAGGGCCACGACATCGAGGAGACGGCCTTTCGCACCAACCTCGAAGCGGCCGACGAAACGGCGCGCCAGTTGCGCCTGCGCGACCTTGGCGGCCTCATCGTCATCGACTTCATCGACATGGAGAACCAGCGCAACCAGCGCGAGGTGGAAAACCGCCTGCGCGACGCGCTGCATCACGACCGTGCCCGCGTGCAAATGGGCAAGATCTCGCGCTTCGGCCTGATGGAATTGTCGCGCCAGCGCCTGCGCCCTGCGCTCGGCGAGGGCAGCACCATCACCTGCCCGCGCTGCACCGGCACCGGCCAGATCCGCGGCACCGAGTCCACCGCCCTGCACATCCTGCGCATCATCCAGGAAGAGGCAATGAAGGAGAACAGCGGCGCGGTCCATGCACAGGTTCCGGTGGACGTTGCCACGTATCTCCTCAACGAGAAACGCGCCGACATCCACAACATCGAGGCACGCCTCAAGGTCAACATCGTGCTGATTCCGAACGTGCACCTGTCGACCCCGCACTACACCATCGAGCGCCTGCGCCACGACGACCTCAACAATGCCGACGTACCGCCGCCCAGCTATAACCTGGTGAAAATGCCGGAAGAGAAAAAGGACGACGCGGCACAGCAGGAAGCCAAACCGGCGCGCGCACAGGCGGCGGTTCAAGGCATCACGCCATCGCAGCCCGCTCCCGGCGCATCCCCCGCCCCTGCCGCCGCACCGGCAGCCACCGACTCGCGTCCGGGCATCATCGGTCGCATCCTCGGCTGGTTCAGCCGCAGCAACACGCCCGAAACGCCCAAAACCGAAACAACGCAACGTCCGCCGCGCCGCGAAGGCCGTCCGGAGCGTTCCGAGCGCAACGATCGCGGCGATCGCGGCCGCGGCCGCGGATCGCGTTCCGAGGGCGATCGCCCCAACGGGCGTGGTCCACGGCCCGAGGGCGAGCGTGGTGAGCGTGGCGATCGCGATTCACGCCGCCCCTCACAGCGCGGCGATCGTGCCGAACGCGGACCGCGTCCGGAACGCAGCGCCGCCGAAGGCGCCGAACGCCAGGAACGCGGCCCGCGGCAAGAGCGTGGCCCGCGCCAGGAGCGCGGCGAACGTCCGGGTCCGGAGTCGCGTGAACCGCGCGAAGCCAGGGAGCCGCGTGAGCCACGGGAACAACGTGAGCCAAGGGAACAGCGCGAGCCGCGTCCCCCGCGCGAGGACCGCGGTGAACAGCAGCAACGCCCGCCAGGTGATGCGCTGACTGCCGGCGATGACAATGCCGGTGGTGGAAACGGTGAAAGCCGGCGCCGTCGCGGCGGTCGCAATCGTGGCGAGCGTGGTGAACGCGGGGATCGTGCCGAGCGCGGAGAGCGCAGCAACGAAAACCTGCCGCCACAAAGCATGCAGCATGATGCCTCGCAAGCGCAGCCGTTCGAGCATAACGTCGCCAGCGTTGCGGACACCGGCTCCTACGCCGCACCTGCGGCCCATAGCGACAGCACGGATGTGCACGTGACGCCGGCGGCGCCGGTGTACACGGCGCCGGTCGTCGAAGCTGCTCCGGCAGCGCCGACGTATAGCGCTCCCGTCGCCGAAGCGACCCCCGCCACGCCGACATACAGCGCTCCCGTCGCAGAAGCGGCCCCCGCCCGCATGGCAGCCCATGAACCGCAGCCCGCACCCGTAGTGGAGCCGGTCTACGTTGCCCCGGTACAGGTGGCGGCACCCAAGCCTGCGCCCGCACCAGTCGATCTCGAACGCGTGTTGCAGGACAGCGGCCTGGTGCTCATCCAGACCGACCGCTCGCGGGCAGTTCCGGTAGCAGCCGAAGCAGAAGCCCCGGCAGCGCCGCGCCAAAAACGCGAACGCCGTCCGCCGCCCGCGGCCGAGCCCTTGATGCAGGTGGAGACCGGTCCGAAGCCGTAATCCAGGCCCGGTTGTAGCAAGACAAAAGGCTGGAAACCCGCGACTGGCGCGGCTTTCCAGCCTTTTTACATTTTCATGTTATAAAGATGACGCGTCATTGCGAGGAGGCGAAGCCGACGCGGCAATCTTGTGGCGTTGCGACGCAAGTCCCAAGCGCTACGAGATTGCTTCGCTACGCTCGCAATGACGCCGCTTCCTGATCATTACAAAATGGACCAGTGATCTTGCGGTATCCGGTCTTTCAGTCCTTGCCCTGCCCGCGCAACGCAGCCAGCAGCCCCCGTGACGCGTCCTCTATCATGTCCAGCACCAGCTCGAAGCCCTGCGCACCGCCATAGTAGGGATCGGGCACGTCCTCCCCCGTCAACTGCGTGGCGTAGTCCATCATCTGCCTGAGCCTGTCTGCGCGCGCCGGCGGGCACAGGCGCGCCATGTGGGCGCGGTGGCCCTCATCCATCGCCAGGATCAGGTCAAAGCGCTCGAAGTCAGCGCGCTGCAACTGCCGCGCCCGCAGCGGCGCGAGGTCGTAACCGCGCTGCGCCGCCGCTGCAATGCTGCGCGGGTCGGGGGCATCGCCGATGTGGTAATCGTGGGTGCCGGCCGAGTCGATGACAATGCTGTCCGCCAGCCCCGCCTCCCGCACCATCTGCAGGAACACCCCCTCGGCAGTGGGCGAACGACATATGTTGCCGGTGCAAACGAACAACACCCGCGTCATGCACTGGCCCGCTTGCTGTCGAGGTCGATCACATCCGCAACGTCGGCGCCGAAGACGCCGCGGCGCAATGCCGACAACTGGTCGCGCGCCTGCGCGGCTTTTTCGAAGTCGAGGTTCCTGGCGAATTCGAACATGGCTTTTTCCAGTCGCTTGATCTCGCGTGACAGCTGCTTTTCGCTCATCGTCTCGTAGCGCGCCTGGTCCTGCGCCGCCTTGAGTTCCATGCGCGCCTGGTCCGGGTCGTAGGCGCCCTCGATGATGTCCTTGATGAGCTTGGTCACGCCCACCGGGGTGATGCCGTGCGCTTCGTTCCAGGCCAGCTGTTTGTTCCGCCGCCGCTCGGTCTCGCCGATGGCGCGTTGCATCGAGTTGGTCATGCGGTCGGCGTACAGGATGGCCCGGCCGTTGAGGTGGCGCGCCGCCCGGCCTATGGTCTGGATGAGCGAGCGCTCCGAACGCAAAAAGCCCTCCTTGTCGGCGTCGAGGATCGCCACCAGCGACACCTCGGGCAAGTCGATGCCCTCGCGCAGCAGGTTGATGCCCACCAGCACGTCGAATATGCCGATGCGCAGGTCACGCAGGATTTCCACCCGCTCCACCGTCTCGATTTCCGA
>CAMAWC010000045.1 GCA_945861875.1 Bordetella parapertussis | reverse complement strand
AAGCTCATGCTGTCTTTCCTTTACAGGTGAGGTGTGTGATGAATCGGGCTCAGTCGGCGGTGATGCCCGCCACCTTGACCACTGCCGCCCAGCGCGGTAATTCGCGTCCGACCAGATCAGCCAGCCGGCCTGGCGGCCCGCCTGCGGGGCTCAAGCCCTGCCTCCCAAATTGCTCGCGAATATCGGCGCGTGCCAGCAGGGTATTCAATTCAACATTGAGCTTGGCGACAATCTCAGGCGGTGTCCCGGCCGGGGCGAACATGCCGTACCAGGTCTCGACCACCAGGTTGGGGAATCCCGATTCCCTGAGCGTGGGCGCATTCGGGAACGCGGCCGAACGCTCCGTCCCCATCACGGCGAGCACGCGCAGGCGGCCGCTTTGCACATGCGGTACGGCCGTCTGGATGGCGACGATGCTCGCCTGCACATGGCCACCCACGAGGTCGCCGATTGCGCCCGCCGCTCCCTTGTAAGGCACATGCACCATATCGATATGCGCCTCCTGCTTGAACAATTCCATGGCAAGGTGTTGCAGGCCGCCGTTGCCCGGCGAGGCGTAATAGAGCTTGCCAGGCTGGCTTTTCACCAGCTCGATAAAGTCGCGCACGGTTTTTGCCGGCAACTCGGCGGGAACGAGCAAGGCCATGCCGCTGGTGGCAAGAACAGCAACCGGTGCGAAACTCCTGACCGGATCAAAGGGCAGTTTTTTATTCAGCGCCGGATTGGTGCCAAACGAGGTGGCGGTGCAAAGCAGCGTGTAGCCGTCGGGCTGCGCCTTGGCTACCAGTTCCGCGCCGATATTGCCGGTGGCACCGGCGCGGTTGTCGGTGATGACCGGCACCTTCCAGGCCTCGGCCAATTTAGGTCCGAGCGTGCGCGCCAGTATGTCGGCACCGGTGCCCGGGGTATAGGGCACTACTATTTGCACGGTACGGCCGGGCCAGGCGCTCTGGGCATGCCCATTCGGGATCAGCACAGCGAACAGCGTCAGGGCAAACAGGCGGCGAAGGGGATTGAACTTCGGCATTGGCGGCATGTCTGAGTGGCGTCCGGATAGTGTGTTAGTGTCGCCAATATAATCGATTTTTGCTAGACTTCCGGGCCACTCTGAGAAGTCAGCCGTTTATTCCACCGCAGGAGGAGATCACATGAAATTCACCACATCGGTTTGCGCCGGCGTCGCCGCCGTAGCCGCCATTTTCGCGCTGCCCGTCTCGGCGCAGACCGTCAAGATCGGGCTGATCAGCACTTACAGCGGTCCCGGTGCCGCCCAGGGCGACCAGATCGACAAGGGCGTCAAGCTGTACATGAAGCTCAACGGCGACAAACTCCCGCCCGGTGTAAAGGTTGAACTCATTACACGCGACGACACCGGCGCCAACGGCGACGTTGCCAAACGTGTCGCACAAGAGCTGATCGTGCGCGACAAGGTGAATTTCATCACCGGTGTGGTCTGGACGCCGAACATGGCCGCCATCGGCCCGTTGACAACGGAATCGAAAACGCCCTTCGTCAGCATGAACGCCGCCGGTGCGCGCATCATGAACAACGCGCCCTATATGGCGCGCGTGTCCTTCACCATCTGCCAGTCGGCCTACCCGCTTGGACTGTGGGCGGCGAAAAAATACAAGACCGCCTACACTGCGGTGTCCGATTTTGCGCCCGGCCATGAGGCCGAAGACTGCTTCAGCAGGGGTTTCAAGGAGGGCGGCGGACAGGTCGCGGGAGCCGTTCGCATTCCCTTCGCCAACCCGGACTTCGTGCCCTTCATGCAGCGCATCAAGGACACCAAACCGGAAGTCATTTTCGCATTCAACCCGGCCGGCAAACAGGCAACGGCAATGATGAAGGCCTACTCCGACCTCGATCTGCCTAAAGCAGGCATCAAGCTCATCGGCACCGGCGACATTGTCACCGACGAGGAACTGCAAAGCATGGGTGATGTGGCGCTGGGTGTGACCACCGTTCACCACTACTCGGCCGCCTCGGAGCGCCCCGCCAACAAGGCTTTTGTCGCCGCCTACCGCAAGGAATTCGGCGAAAACCTTACGCCCGGTTTCATGGCTGTTGCGGCCTGGGACGGGATGGACGCGATCTTCTCTGCCATCCGCGAACAAGGCGGCAAAGTCGACCCGGACAAAACAATGGCCTTGCTCAAGCAGTGGAAAAGCACCACCAGCCCGCGCGGCTCCATCGCCATCGACCCGGACACCCGTGACATCGTCAATCCGGAATACCTGCGTGAAGTGCGCAAGGTCGGCGGCAAGCTCGCCAACGTCGAGATTGAGACCATCAGCACAGGCATCAAGGATCCGCTGAAGGAATTCGACAAGAAGAAATAGGCACGGATCAAAGCCCCCGCCGCCACACGCCGCGGGGGCTTTTTTTGCCCCGATAAAACCGCATGGACGCTTTTCTCTCATCCCTGGTCAGCGTCGCCTTTCACGGCGTGGCCTTCGGCATGATTCTTTATGTGATCTCGGTCGGCCTGTCGGTGACGATGGGGCTGATGGGCTTCACCAACCTCGCCCATGGTGTGTTTGCCATGGCCGGCGGCTACGTGCTGGTGACCTGCCTCGCGCGCTTCAGCATCCCCTTTCCGATTGCGCTCGCGCTGTCTTTCATCCTCGTCGCCGCAGTCAGCGTCGTGCTCGAACGCCTGCTCTACTCGCGCCTCTACGGTGCATCCGAACTCGAGCAGGTGTTGTTCACCATCGGCCTGATATTCATGTCGGTGGCCATCGCGCGCCTGATTTTCGGCACCTTGCAGCAGCCGGTGATACTGCCCGAATACCTCAAGGGCCAGTTCTCCTTGTTCGGGCGTGACTTCCCCGCCTACCGCGTGTTCCTGATCCTGTTCAGTTCGGCCATGATCGCCGGCCTGTGGTTCGGCGTGGAGCGCACCATCTGGGGCGCCATGGTGCGTGCGGCGGTGGACAACCGCGCCATGGCCCAGTCCGTCGGCATCAACACCAAACGCCTGTTCAGCATCACCTTCGCCGTCGGCAGTGGCCTGGCCGGCCTCGGTGGTGCCCTCGGCGCCGAGATCATCGCCGTGCAGCCGACCTATCCGTTTGAGCAGCTGGTCTACTTTCTCATCGTCGTGTCCGTCGGCGGCCTCGGCAGCCTGCGCGGGCCTTTCGTTGCCGCACTGTTGATCGGCATAACCGATACCGCGTGCAAATACTGGGTGCCGCAGTTCGGCGCCTTTTTCATCTATGTCGCCACCATCGGCCTGCTGTTGTGGCGGCCGGCAGGCCTGTTCGGCAAACGCGCATGAGCCAGCACGTCGGCTATAGCGCCTCACCCCGGCTGCGCTGGACCGAATGGCTGCCGTGGATCGCGGCAGTCGCGGTGTTTTTTCTGCTGCCCGACTATCTTTCGCTCGGTGCGCGGGTGCTGACCTACATCCTGTTTGCGCTGTCCCTTGACCTGATCCTCGGTTACGCCGGCATCATCACGCTCGGCCACGCCGCATTTTTCGGCTTCGGCGCCTATGTCACCGGCATCATGGCGGCCAAGATGGGCATTACCGACCCGATCATCCAGTTGCTGGTCAGCGGTGTGGCGGCGGGCCTGCTGGGCCTTGCCACCGGTGCGGTCATCCTGCGCACCCACGGCCTCGCCCAGTTGATGCTGACCCTTGCCATTGCCGCCGTCTGCCTTGAAATCGCCAACAAGGCGACCGACCTCACCGGCGGGGCTGACGGGCTGTCCGGGGTGATCATCGCGCCCATCCTCGGCATGTTCAAATTCGATCTCTACGGCAAGACCGCATACCTGTGGTGCCTCGCTCTGGTGTTTGCCGGGTGGTGGCTGATCCGCCGGCTGATCTACTCGCCTTTTGGCGCCAGCTTGACCGGGATACGCGAAAACAGCATGCGCATGCACGCCATCGGCGCGCCGGTGTACTGGCGCCTGGTAGTCGTGTACACCATCTCGGCGGCCATCGCCGGCGTCGCCGGCGCCCTGTTGACCCAGACCAACCAGTTCGTCGGCCTCAACGTGCTCGGCTTCGAGCCCTCGGGGGAGTTGCTGGTGATGCTGATCCTCGGCGGCGTCGGCCGGCTTTACGGCGCCTTCGTCGGCCCGCTGGTGTTCCTCATCGCGCAGGACTACCTCGCCAAGCAATTCCCCGAATACTGGTACTTCGGCATCGGCCTGATGCTGGTGATCGTGGTGTTGTTTGCGCGCGGCGGCATCCTCGGCATCATCGACGGACTGGTTGTCCGGTTCAAAACCCGCTTCAAGGCCAGGCAAACATGAGCGCCGCCCCAGCCCTCGAAACACGCCAGCTTTGCAAGAGTTTCGGCGCCCTTACCGTGGCCGAGAAAATCGACTTCCGGCTCGAGCCCGGCGCACGCCATGCACTGATCGGCCCCAATGGCGCCGGCAAAACCACCTTCATCAACATGCTCACCGGGCGCCTCGCACCGACCTCTGGCGAGGTGTTGATAGGCGGCAAGGATGTGACACGCCTGGCGCAGTCCGGCCGCGTCAAGCAAGGGCTCGGCCGCACCTTCCAGATCAACACCCTGTTCCGCAACATGAGCGTGCTGGACAACGTCGCATTGAGCGTCGCGGAGCGCCATGGCGTGGCCGGCCGCATGTGGCGCCCGGCAGCTTTCCACAAAACGGTGCGCGAAGAGGCCACCGACCTGCTCGAAACACTCGGCATTGCCGGCGATGCCGGCCAGCGCGTCATCGACCTGCCCTACGGCAAGCAACGCCTGGTCGAGATCGCCATCGCCCTCGGCCTGCGTCCCAGGGTGTTGCTGCTCGACGAACCGGCGGCCGGGGTCCCGTCGATGGAATCCGAGCGCATCCTGCAGGCGCTGGACGCGCTGCCCAAGGACATCGCCATCTTGATCATCGAACATGATATGGACCTCGTTTTCCGTTTTGCCAAGCGCATCACCGTGCTGGTCCAGGGCGAGGTGCTGTGCGAGGGCACACCGGAAGAAATCGCCGCGGACAAGCGCGTGCACCAGGTCTACCTAGGGGAACGGGATGACTGACCGGGCCGCCGTTCCGGCGCTTAAACTCGAGGGCGTGCGCGCCGGCTATGGCGCCACCGTGGTGCTCGAGGACATCGGCTTCGAACTGCCCGAACGCGGCTCCCTAGCGCTGCTCGGTCGCAACGGCGTGGGCAAGACCACGCTGCTTGCCACCATCATGGGACTCACAACCTTTCATGCCGGCAACATCGCCTATCGCGGCAAGGCCATCAACGACCTCGCGGTGCACGAGCGCTCGCGCCTTGGCATCGGCTATGTACCGCAGACGCGCGACATTTTCCCCTCGCTGTCGATAGAGGAAAACCTCCGCGTCGCAGCCCGGCCCGGCCGCTGGCCGCTGGAGCGCGTCTACGACCTCTTCCCGCGCCTGGCGGAACGGCGCAGCCACATGGGCAACCAGATTTCCGGCGGTGAGCAGCAAATGCTGTCCATCGGCCGCGCGCTGATGGGCGACCCGGCGCTATTGCTGCTGGACGAACCGATGGAAGGCCTCGCCCCCATCATCGTCGAAATGCTGATGGGCGCGCTGCAGCGGCTGATCCGTGAAGAAGCCCTCACCGTGGTCCTGGTCGAGCAATCGGCCAAGCTGGCCTTGCAGGTGACGCAGCAGGTGCTGGTGCTCAGCCGCGGCCGCATCATCCACAGCGGCGCCAGCGCCGAACTCCTCGCCGACCCGGACCGCCTCGCCCAACTGGTTGTTGCGCACTAGAAAAATGCGGGCAATAGGCTGAAGATGCCCGACTGGCGCGGCTTTCCAGTCGATAGCGACGTAAGTACAGCCCTATCCTGACTGCCGGTTTGGGCATTCCCTCCCGGAAATCGCGGCTATTTCTCCAGCGCGGCGCGGCGCGAAATCGCGGTTGATTGCGCTATCAATCTTGAGCAAGCACGCTCACCCTTCTACACTGGCTGGCCGATACGGGCGAGCGGTTCCGCATCCGCGCTAACAACAAGACAATCGAACCAGGGAGCGCATTTGGCATGGCTGCGTCAGAAGCACGCTACAAGCTGGGCATCGACATCGGCGGCACCTTCACCGATCTAACGCTGATCGACGCCGATGGCCAGGGCATCCATACCCACAAAGTGCCGAGCACGCCGGACGCCCCGTCACGCGCGGTGGCGCGCGGCGTGACCGAACTGATGGCGCGCATCGGTTCGACGCCGGCGGCGATCGGCGGCTTTGTCCATGGCACCACCATCGCCCTGAATGCCCTGCTCGAATACCGCGGCGCCAGGGTCGCGCTGATCGTCAGCGAAGGCAATCGCGACATCCTCGAAATCGCCCGCCTGGTAAAGCACGACACCTTCAACCTGCGCGCCCCGGCGCCGCCAGACCTGCTGCCGCGCCGCCATGTAATCGAAGCGACCGAGCGCACCGACCGCAGCGGCAAGGAAGTCACGCCGCTCGATGTTGCCGCACTGGAACAGTCGCTCGTAGCGCTGAAGGACCAGGGCATCGCCAGCCTGGCCGTGTGCTTTCTCAATTCCTATGTCTCGCCAGAACACGAGCAACAGGCGAAAAAGGTCCTCGAGAAGACTTTCCCCGGCGTGCATGTGTCGCTTTCAACAGAGCTGTGGCCGGAAATCCGCGAATACGAACGGGCCATGGTGGCGGTGCTCAATGCCTACGTGCAACCGGTGTTGTCGCGCTACCTGCAGGCGCTGCAAAAAGACACCGCCGCCATCGGCATGACCACCAAGCTCTACATCACCCAGTCCAACGGCGGGGTGATGTCGGCGCTGACGGCCGAGGACAAACCGGTCCGCACCCTGCTCTCAGGCCCCGCCTCGGGCGTGGTCGGTGCGGCCTATATCGCCCGGCTGGTGGGCGTGCAGGAGGCGGTGACCATAGACATCGGCGGCACCAGCGCCGACGTGTCGCTGATCCGCAACGGCGAGCCGGCGCACTCCACCGAAGCCCGGGTCGGCGCCTATCCGGTGGTGATGCCCTCGGTCGATGTGTTTGCGGTCGGCGCCGGCGGCGGGTCGATTGCCTGGTTTGATCCCATCGGCCTGCTCAAGGTCGGCCCGAAAAGCGCCGGCGCCATGCCCGGCCCCGCCGCCTACGGCAACGGCAACACCGAACCGACGGTGACAGACGCCTACATCGTCTGTGGCTACCTCAATCCGGACAATTTTCTCGGCGGCGCGATGAAGCTCGACCGTAAGCTGGCCGAGGCGGCAGTGGGCAAAATCGCGGTGAAGCTCAAGCTCAGCCTCGAGGAAGCGGCCGAGGCGATACTGAAGATCGCCACTTCCAACATGACCACGGCGCTGCTGCCGATGATGACCAAGCGCGGCGTCGACCCGCGCGACTTCGCGCTGATCCCCTTCGGCGGCGCCGGCGCCACGCACGCCTGCCTGCTGGCAGAGGAAATCATCATTCCGCGCATTGTCGTGCCACCCAATCCCGGCACCACCTGCGCCCTGGGAGCGGCCATCGCCGACGTCAAGAATGATTACATCAAGAGCCTGCGCGGCGACCTGGCAAAAACGCCGGCCGCGGCCATACGCGCCGGCTTTGCCGAACTCGATGCCGCCGGCCGCGCCTGGCTGACGGCGGAAAATCCGGTCATCGATGAAGTGGTGGTGAAATTCTCCGTCGATGCGCGCTATTACGGCCAGGCCTTCGACATTGAAGTCGATCTTCCCGGTGATGCGAACCAGCTCACCGGCGAATCGATTGCCGCCTGCTTTCATGATACCTACGAGCAACTGTACCGCAACAGCGACCGCAAGGCGCGCATCGACCTGGTGAACCTGCGCGTGCGCATTGCCGGCAAAACGCGCGCGCTGTCGCCAAAACGTCTGGCCAGGGGTGATGGAAAACCGCCGGCCAAGGGTTCGCGAAAAATCTGGTACGGCGGCAAGCATCATGATGCCAAACTGTACGAGCGCGCCCAGTTCGGTGCCGGCGACCGCATTGACGGGCCGGCGATCGTGGAGCAGTTCGACACCACGACCGTGGTGGCTCCAGGGTTTGTCGCAACAACCGATGAATTTGGCGTGCTTACATTAAGCAGAAAGAACTAAGGGAACCCTGAATTGGTCGCTACTCCGTCATTCCCGCGAAAGCGGGAATCCAGTGACTCTTGAGTTTAAATGCAACGACACTGGATCCCCGCTTTCGCGAGGATGACGTACTAATAGAGAGCTTCTCTGAGTGAAGAGGAATAAATCATGAAGACCAATCCGATCGTTCTAGAAATGCTGATGCAGCGCTTTCGTTCCGTGGCCGAGGAAATGGGCTATTCGGTGCAGCGCACCGGCTACACCGCCTTTGTCAACGAGACGGCCGACCTGGGCGTCGCCCTGGTCACGCCAAAGGGCGAAATATTCGGCTACCCCAAGGGCATAGGCATCACCACCTTCATCAACCTGGACATGTCCGACGCCTTCAAGGCCTTCGAGCATTACGACGAGGGCGACATCGTCATCACCAACGATCCCTACAGCTCCGGGGCGATGTCCTCGCACCTGCCCGACGTGAATGTGTTCCGGCCGGTGTTCCATGAGGGCAAGCTGGTGTGCTTCACTTTCGCCTACGTGCACTCCACCGATGTCGGCGGCAATGTGGCGGGCAGCCTGACGCCGTCCAACTACGAGGTGTTCCAGGAAGGCATACGCATCCCGCCGCTCAAACTGTACAAAAAGGACGAACTCAACGAGGACATTTTCCGCCTGATCATGAACAACGTGCGGGTACCGGCGGACAACTGGGGCGACTTGCGCGCCATGGTCACGGCGCTGCGAGTGGGCGAGCGCCGCGTGCATGAACTGATCGAGCGCTACGGCCTCGCCGACTTCCTTTCCGCCATGGAAGATTGCCTTGCCTACAGCGAGCAGCGTGCCAGGGCGTTGATACGCAAGATCCCCAACGGCACCTACCGCTTCCACGATTACCTTGACGACGATGTCACCAGCGAAATTCCCGTCCGGCTGATGGTGGCGGTGACCATCAAGGACGACGCCGTACACATGGATTTCACCGGCACCGACCCGCAACTGAAGTCGGCTTTCAACCTGCACAGTGCCGGAAAGCCGCATCCCTGGCTGATCTACAAGCTGATGTCGGTGTTCATGACGATGGAACCGGACATGCCCTTCAACTCCGGCATGATGCGTCCGGTCAGCGTCACCGCGCCCGAAGGCTCGGTGGTGAACTGCGTCTTCCCCGCCGCAATTGGCCTCCGAACCACCATGGGTGTGCGCCTGCAAGACGCGGTGATGGGCGCCCTCGCGCAGGCCCTGCCCGACTTCATCCCGGCCGCCGGCTCGGGCACGATTGTGCCGGTGGTATTTGCCGAACCCAGCGCCAGCGGCCGCGGCGTCGAGGTCAATGTGCTGGAGCCCCTTTCCGGCGGCACCGGCGGCTGCTCCCAGGCCGACGGCCTGCATGCCCGCGACGTGGTCGACATCGCCAATATGCGTAACAACCCGCTCGAGGCGGTGGAGAGCAAATCCTCCGCACGCGTGCACCAGTACGGCCTGCGCTGTGACTCGGGCGGCGCGGGAACATTTCGCGGCGGCTGCGGCATCGTCTTCGAGTTCGAGGTGCTGGCCCCCGATTGCGTCATCATCGCCCGCGGCATGGAGCGCCTGCGTTTCCAGCCCTGGGGCCTGCTCGGCGGTTCGGGCGGCGCCAATGGCCGCATTGAGGTCAAGCGCAACGGCGCCGACACATTCGAGATCGTGTCCAAGGCCGATGCCATCCGCGCCACCATAGGCGACGTCATCCGCCTGTCCACCGCCGGCGGCGGTGGCTATGGCGAGGCCTTTGAACGCGACCCACAGCGCGTGCTCGATGACGTCCTCAACGGCTTTGTCAGCATCGCCGGCGCGGAGCGCGACTACGGTGTGGTGGTCCGCAACGGACTGCTTGACCCTGCGGCCACGGCCAAAGCGCGACAGGGGCATGTAAAACAGGCTCACGCCGGCTTGCACACCCTGGGGGCGGCGCGGGAGAAATACGAACAGGTCTGGACGCCGGAAGTGGCCAAGGCGTTGACCGACATCCTCTTCGCCCTGCCCCAGCCGATGCGCTACGAAGTGCGCGGCCGGCTGTGGCGTACGATGGAAAAACGCCGCACGGAAAAGCAGTCCACCGACATCGCCGCACTCAACACCTTGTGGGCCGAGCTGCGCAAGCACATGGAAAAAAGCCTGATGCGCATGGATGCCCCTGTACGAGCCAAGGCCGCATGATGGCCATTAACTACGGCACGCGGGCCAAGCTGGGCATGCTGCTGCCCTCTGGCAACCAGGCGGCCGAACCGCAATTCCACGCCATGCTGCCCGCCGGCGTGTCGCTGCACACCACCCGCCTCAAGCTCACCGGCAGCTCGGAAAAAGACCTGCTCGCCATGACCGAAGGCATTGAGCAGGCGGCGGAACTGGCCGCCGACAGCGGCGCCGACCTGGTGGTGTTTCATTGCACCGCTGTTTCCACATTCAGCGTCGAACTGGAACAATCGATCAAGGCGCGCGTCGCCAAGGCCAGCGGCAAGCCGGTCACCGCCACTTCGGAGGCCATCGTCGCCGCGCTCAAGGCGGTTGGCGCAAAAAAAATCGTCATGCTCTCGCCCTACATCGAAGCCATCAACAAGCGCGAAGCCACTTATTTCAAAGCCGCCGGCTTTGAGATCCTCGACTGGGCCGGCCTCGACTGTCCCGACGCCAACGCGATGATGGCGGTGACGCCGGAAAAATGGCGCGAATTCACCCTCGCCCACCGCCACGCCGGTGCCGATGCTTACCTGATCAGCTGCACCACGGTGCGCTCGGCCGATGTGGCCGAGGAACTCGAAGCCGCGCTGGGCCGTCCGGTGATCACCAGCAATACCGCGGCGGTCTGGCATTGCCTTCGCACCATGGGCATTGAAGATCGCGTAGAAGGTTTCGGCCAGCTGCTGAGCAAGCACTAAGCCAGAACAAACCGGATACCTCACCCATGGACACACTGACAAGAGTGCTCGACAACGCCGCCCGGGTGCTGGTGACCCTGGGGGCAATCCTCGTCGGCCTGATGGCGCTGCATGTCGTGCTCGATGTCACCGGACGCTACGTGTTCAACTTTCCCCTGCCCGGAACGGTTGAAGTGGTGTCGCATTACTACATGGTCGCGGTCATCTTCGGCCCGCTCGCTTATGTGCAATCGACCCATGGACATTTCGCCGCGGAGATTTTTACCGGCATTTTGCCGCCACCGGTGAGACGCGCGCTGGCCGTCCTGGGCACCCTGGTGACCGCCCTCCTGCTGTTTTTCCTCACCTGGCGAACCGGCGCCTATGCGCTTGAATTTACCCAGGCGCGTGAAAGCGTGCAGACCGCCTACTTCACCATCCCGACCTGGCCGTCGCGCTGGTTCGTCCCCCTCGGACTGGGCCTGATGGCGGTGCATTGCCTGACCCAGACCCTGCATGCCTTTATCGGGCGCAACACCAATGAGGACGACGCGTCGCCATGAGCTCGCTCACCGCAGGCTTCACCGGACTGGGCGCCATTCTGGTGCTGGTGGCGCTGGGCGTGCCCATAGGCGCGGTGCTCGCCCTGGTTGCCCTCGGCGGGCTCTGGTATGTGGCCGGCTCCGGCGTGGTGATGTCGCTGGCCGGCTCCCTGCCCTACGAATTTGCCGCCAACTGGGAATTGTCGGCGGTGCCGATGTTCCTGCTGATGGGTGCCCTCGCCTATCGCGCCGGACTGACCGACCCGCTGTTCGTGGCCATGGGCATGTGGCTGCGGCGGCTGCCGGGCGGACTCGCGGTTGCGACCAACTTCGCCTGCGCCGTGTTTGCCGCCGCCTGCGGCTCATCGGTGGCCACCACGGTTGCAATGGGACGGATCGCCATACCGGAAATGCTCAAGGCCGGCTACAACCCGGGTCTTGCCGCCGCCGTGTGCGCCTGCGCCGGCACGCTCGGGTCGATGATCCCGCCCTCGGTGATGATGATCATTTATTGCGCCTTCACCGGCCAATCGGTCGCCGCGTTGTTCATGGCGGGCGTGCTGCCCGGGCTTTTGACCGCGGCGGTCTATGCGGTCATGATCGTCACCCGTGTCAAACTCGATCCGTCGCTGGCCCCGGCCAGCCTCGAGACTTACAGCCTCGCCACCCAACTGGCGGCGACGCGCAAGGCCTGGCCGTTGCCGCTGCTGGTTGTGCTGGTCATCGGTGGCATCTACGGCGGCATCGTCACCCCGACCGAAGCGGGCGCCTTTGGTGCCGGTTGCGCCTTCCTGCTGGCGATCTGGACCGGAAAAATGAACCGCCACGTGCTGTGGGCGAGCTTTACCGAGGCCTTGCACGGCACCGCGACGATATTTTTTGTGGCGCTCGGCGCAATCCTGCTGACACGCTTCATGGCGCTCTCCGGCGTGCCCGATTTTGTCGCCGACCTGATCTCGAAAAACGCCGTCGGCCCTCTGCTGCTGATCCTCGGCGCCTCGGTGCTTTACCTGATACTGGGTTGTTTCCTCGAACCCATATCCATCATGCTGCTGACCCTGCCCATTCTCGTGCCGGCGCTGAGCAAGCTCAACGTCGACCTGATCTGGTTCGGCATCCTCGTCGTCAAGTTGCTGGAAATAGGCCTCATCACGCCGCCGGTGGGCCTCAACGTCTTTGCCGCCAAGACCCTGGTCGGCGACGCGATTTCGATCGAACGCATTTTTGCCGGCGTAAGCTGGTTCCTGGTGTGCGAGGTCATCGTGCTGTGCCTGCTCGTCGCCTACCCGGATATTTCGTTGTATCTGCCCAGGGCAATGGGCTTGATGAAGTGATCGTCGGTTCAAACAACCAAAGGAGGAACACATGAAAACAAAGACCATTCTGGCAGCCCTCATCGGTGCCGCCGGCATCGCCACCGCCGCCGGCGCCATCGCCAAGGAAATCAAGTTCAACATGTTCCAGCCGCCGCGCACGCTGGAGGCGAAAATCTATGATGAGTTTTTTGCTGAACTTGCCAAGGCCACCAACGGCAGCATCACCACCAAGGTATTTGCCGGCGGCCAGTTGCTCAACGGCCCCGGCACCTTGAAGGGCATCAAGGACGGCGTGGTTGACGGCGGTTTTGTCGTTCCAAGCCTCAACCTCGGAGAACTCAAGCACATCGCCATGGTGCCCGACATGCTGCCCTGGGTGACCAACTCGCAAGCCGCAGCCGCAGCCGGACTGGAAACCATACTGCTCGGCTGCGAAGAGTGCAAACAGGAACAAAAAGGCCTCAACGTGATGTTCCTCGGCGGACACGGCCCGACCAGCTGGAACCTGATGTGCACCAAGCCGGTGGCCACTCTGGCCGATTTCAAGGGGCGCAAAGTACGCGTCACCGGATCCTCGGCGACGCGCATGATCCGAGCGCTCGGTGGCGTGGCGGTGCTGCTGCCGCCGCCGGAAATCGCCTCCGCGCTTTCCGGCGGACAAATCGACTGCGCCGTCGGCCCCAATGCCTGGCTTGCCGATTACTCGCTGTGGGACACGGTCAAGCAGGTCATCGACATCGAGCTTGGCGTCTACCACGGGCTCGGCCTCTTCGTGACCAACCGCAACACCCTCGCCGGCTTCACGCCACAGGAGCGCACGGCCTATGTCGGGCTGATGGCCAGGTACGGCGTGCTCGCCACAGACCGCTATGTAGAACAGCAACGCGAAGTGCGGGAGCAGGCGGCCAAGCGCGGAATCCAGTTTTTCAAGCCCGGCAAGGACTTCAATGATGCTCTGGCCAAATTCCGCGCCGAAGACCTGCCCCGGTTGGCGGAAGATTTCAAGGCACGCGGCGTCAGCGACCCCGACAAAATCATGAAACAGCACCTGGCCGCGATCGAAAAGTGGATCAAGATCGTCGACAAGACCGGCACCGACCGGCCCGCGCTGATCAAGGCCATCAACGATGAGATTTACAACAAGCTCACTTACTGAGACGCCATGAGCACACTGGATCGCCTCGAGGTAGGCACCGTCTCGCGCACTTTTTTTGCAGTGCCCCTGTGGGTGGGCATGGAGCACGGCTTTTTCCGCGAACAAGGTCTCGAGGTCAATCTGCAGATATTCGGTAATGCATCCCAGGTGGAGCCGCTGGTGTCGGGGGCAATGCACATCGCCCTCGCCTCACCAGAAGTGGTGCTGCAAAACACGCAGCAGGGCGGCCCTTTGCGCTTTATCGCCGGGAACGCGGGAAGGATGTCGCATTTTTTCATCGCCCAGCCGCGCTTCAAGCGTATCGAGGACCTGCGCGGTGCGACCATAGGCATACTCAACATGGTCGAGGGCACTTTTTTTCAATTGCAGGAAATCATGGCACGCCACGGCCTGAAGTATCCCGGCGATTACCAGGTCAAGGAGACCGGCGGCGCGCCGCCGCGCCACAAGGCGCTGGTCGAGGGCGGCATAGACGCCGGCCTGCAGTCGATTCCTTGGGTCTACCTCGAGGAGGACGCAGGATTCTCCAACCTCGGCGATGTCGCCGACTACGTGCCCGAATGGCAGTTCACCACGCTCAATGCCAACCGTGACTGGGCGGCACGCAATGCCGATACCGTGGTGCGCTTCCTTCGCGCCATGCTCAACAGCACCGAATGGATATACAACAACCGCGGCGGCACTGCCGCACTGGTCGAACGCGAAATGCACATGTCGCTGGCCCACGCCGAGCGCGGCTGGGACTATTACACCAGCTGCGGCGTGCTCGCGCGCGACCTGTCACTCCACCCGCACGGCCTGCAACGCGTCATCCAGACCCAGATCGCCGCCGGACTGCTGGCCGCCGGAAGCGGCGACGACACCGCCCCCTACATCGAAACCGGCTATCTCGCCCGGGCGAGGACGGTGGCGAATTGACCTCATCACCCGTTTTTACTTTTTCATATTCAGCAGAACTTTTTAACTTCATCGCACTGGAGCAAACATGAACGCCAAACACAAAGTCGCGACGGGCATCCTGCACGACACCCCCGTCCCCGGTCCCGAGCAAAAGGAAATATGGGGCAGCGACGCCATCGCCGCCATGCTGGGGGAACTGGACATCCCCTACCTCGCGTTGAACCCGGGCGCGAGCTATCGCGGCCTGCACGACAGCATCGTCAACTATATCGGCAACAAAAATCCGCAAATGCTGCTGTGCCTGCACGAAGAGTCGGCGGTATCCATCGCCCAGGGCTATGCCAAGGCCTCGGACAAGATGATGGGCTGTGTGCTGCACTCCAATGTCGGCCTGATGCACGCATCGATGTCCATATTCAACGCCTGGTGCGACCGCATTCCAATGCTGATCCTCGGCGCCACCGGCCCCTGGGATGCCGCCAAGCGCCGTCCCTGGATCGACTGGATCCATACTGTGTCAGACCAGGGTGCGATCGTTCGCGACTACACCAAGTGGGACAACCAGCCGGCGTCCGTCCCGGCCACCTTTGAGGCCTTGCTCCGTGCCGTGCAGATCGCCGACACCGCGCCCAAGGGCCCGACCTATGTGAATCTCGATGCCGCCATCCAGGAAGCCAAGATCGGCCCGTTGCCAACGCTCCCGGACGCCAGCCGCTTTCGTGCCCCTGCGCCGGTACTGCCCGCGCCGGAACTGCTCGAGCAGGCCGCCAAGCTGCTGTCGGGTGCGAAAAATCCGGTCATCCTGATGGGGCGTGCCACGCGCAGCGAGGCGGGTTGGAAGCAGCGCGTGGCGCTGGCCGAAAAACTGCAGGCCAAGGTGCTCACCGACCTCAAAATGCCTGCCGCCTTCCCCACCGACCACCCGCTGCACCCGGTGGCGCCCGGCGTATTCTTCTCGCCCGCCGCCTGCAAGCTGCTGCGCGAGGCCGACGTGGTACTGGCGCTGGACTGGTACGACGTCGCCGGCGCGCTCAAGCAGGCCTGGGGTGCTGAACCCATCACCGCCAAGGTCATCAATGTTTCACCCGACCAGCTGGTGCATCGCGGCTGGAGCATGGACTACCAGGGCCTGCCCCCGGTTGACGTTTACATGCTGTGCGAAACCGATCCGGTTGTGCCGCTGCTCACCGCAGTGGTAAAAGCCCGTCCTGCAGCCACGCCGCAAGCGCGCGCCGAACTGCCGCCGCTGGATAACAGCGTCGTTTCGATTCGCGGCCTCGCCGACGCAGTGAATGCCGCGACCGCAGGCATGGATGTGTGCTTCACCCAGCTGCCCCTGGGCTGGAACGGCGAGTACCGCCACTTCAAGCACCCGATGGACTACATCGGCCTCAACGGCGGTGGCGGCATCGGTGCCGGCCCCGGCATCACCGTGGGCGCCGCGCTGGCCCTCAAGGGCAGCGGCCGGGTGCCGATCGGTGTGCTCGGCGACGGCGATTTCCTGATGGGGGTGACGGCGCTGTGGACCGCCGCGCACTACGAGGTGCCGGTGCTGATGATCATCGCCAACAACCGCTCCTACTTCAACGACGAAGTACACCAGGAACGCGTCGCCAAGGAGCGTTCGCGCCCGGTCGAGAACAAGTGGATAGGCCAGAAAATAAACGATCCGGATATCGACCTGGCGATGATGGCGCGTGCCCAGGGTGCCGAAGGCATAGGCCCGGTCACCAAAGCCGAAGATGTCGCTGCTGCGATCAAGCAAGGCCTCGCCGCCGTCAAGGCCGGCAAGGTCTGCGTCATCGACATGCGCGTATTGCCCGGTTACGACACTAATATGAGCGGGTCGCAGGCCAGCCAGAAGCGCTAAGGCAAAAAAAACCCTCCGCCGCAGACACGGCGGACCTTCACCACCACCCGGAAATGCCCGCCAGGCGGGCATTTCCGGGTGATTGCATCCGATGGGCCACAGAGTCCGCAGCAAGCCAACAAGGAGATCACATGTTCACACGCCGCAATTTTGTCGCAGCAGCCCTCGCCACCCTCACACTCCCCTTCGCCAAAGCCTGGGGCCAGGCCTGGCCCAGCCGGCCGATCAAATTCGTCGTACCCCTCACCCCGGGCGGTGCCAATGATTACCTCGCCCGCCTGTTCTCCGAACGCCTGCAGGGGGTGCTCGGCCAGCCCGTGGTGGTCGAGAACAAACCGGGCGTGGGCGGCAACATCGGCACCGAATACGTCGCCAAGCAGCCGGCCGACGGCTATACGCTGCTGATTTCGTCCAACACCCATGTCATCAATGTCAATTTTTTCAGCAAACTGCCCTACGATCCGATCAAGGATTTCGAAGCCGTATCCATGGTGGGCAGCATTCCGTTTGTGATGACGGTCAACGCCAGTTCGCCGGTAACCACGCTCAAGGAATTCATTGCCATGGCCAAAGCAAAGCCCGGCATGGTGACCTACGGAACCGCCGGCATAGGTACACCTCACCACCTTGCCGCCGAGCAACTCAAGGGGCTGGCCGGCATTGAGATGACGCATGTGCCCTACAAGGGCGCAGCGGGCATCGTGCCGGCGCTCCTCGCCAACGAAATCACCGTCACCATCGGCGCGATCAATTCCCTGCTGCCGCACATCCGCAGTGGCAAACTGCGCCCCATTGCCGTCGCCTCAGCGACCCGCAGTGCCATTCTTCCCGACGTGCCGACGCTTGCCGAGGCAGGCCCTTTCCCGGGCCTGAGCATGGAAGTGTGGTTTGCCGTACTGGCGCCGGCCGGCACGCCGCGCGCGATCATCGACCGCTACAACGCCGAGATCAACAAGATGATGCGCGACCCGCAACTGGTCAAGGACAAGCTCACACCGGTGGGCATCGAACCATTGGGGACGACGCCTGAGCGCTGCATGGAAATCATGAAGGCTGACCTGGCGAAGTTCATCAAGGTGGCCAAGGACGCCAATATCAAGCCGGAGTAGGCACGCGCAGGCTTGAAGCGCCGGCGCGCCAACCGTCATCACTCAAGGGGGGATGTAATGCGACGCACAGTATTCCGCAGTAACAATGGCAGGGCCGCGATGCTCGCGCTCGCGGCAAGCCTGTACTTTGGCGCGCCGCCAGCCGGCGCGGCGACCATCACCGTAGATTGCGACGCCGGCAACACCATCGGCGGCATTCTCTCCGGCGTCAAACCCGGTGACACCGTGCTGGTGAGCGGAACCTGCAAGGAGCAGGTCAATATCGCGCCGGAAGTCACCAGGGTCACGTTTGACGGCCAGAAAAAAGCCACCATCCAGCACCCGGGCGGCCCCGCGGCCTCCCCGCACGCTGTCTATGTCCGTGCCAAGGAAATCACTTTCAAGGGTTTCACCGTGACCGGGGGACAGGACGGCATTCACTTATCCGGCCCCGCCTCCGCGGTGCTCGATGGCAATGTCGTGACAAAGAACAGCGGGCGCGGCATCCACATAGACAAAGGCAGCATTGCGCGCATGCTCAACAACACGGTCGAACAAAGCGGCGGCATCGGCATCGATGTCACCGGCGCGTCCTACGCCTATATCGGGGTATTCATCCCACGGGTGCCGGCGCTCTCGCCCAACACCGTCCGCAACAACGGCGGCCCCGGCATCAATATAGAGCGCACCTCGGGCGCCTGGATCGTCGGCAACACCATCAGCGGCAACAAGGAGGCCGGCATCGCCGTGCACCGCAATGCCCAGGCGGACGTTATCGCCAACATCATTAATGCCAACGGTGGCGACGCGATCAACGTCAGCTTTAACGGTGGGGTCAACCTGCTCAGCGAACCGCGCCGCGACGGCCCCAACCAGACTGCTGCGGGACAGCCCAATGGTGGCGCCGGCATTCGCTGCACCATGGGCGGTTATGTCGACGGGCCGCTGGGAAGCTTGGCCGGGACCAAGGGCCCCAAGGCGTTTGACGGCGGTTGCGTCGATCGCGTAAGCAGCCCCTGAAGCTTCGCAACGCGGCAGGAACACCGACTGGAGACCCGTTCAGGGCGCCGAGAGTTCTCGGCGCGAAGCCCGCCTGGCCCCGCGTAGCGCGGGTTTCACGGGACTCACGTAGACAGCGGCGGGGCCGGCCCGCCGCCTTCTAGTGCCTAGTTGAGATCCTTGTCTTTCGAGTATTTCGTCCCCGCCACCATCATGCCGACCGCCAGCCCATTCTTGGTCAGCGTATAGGATTTCTCGCCTATACCTTGCGCGGCGCTCCCGCCCACCGATGTCCCGGCAGCGCCACCCTGAAGTGAACCGCCCCCGCTCGCGTCCCAGCCCTTGGCGATGAAGTTATCCAATGCCTTCTGCGATGAGAAAATTATCAAAGTCTCGCTCTCGGCAATGCCGACCTGCGCCCCGACGCTGGCCTGGGCCATGTGCATGAATGTTTCTTTCTTGGTCTTGTTGTCGCGCGCGATGCCCTTGCCTCCGGCGCCGCCGACCAGAAAACTCAGGCCGTAGGTGGTGAACACGGCATAGCCCGGCGACTTCTCGACTTCGCCCTTGATATTGGGACCGGCTTTGTAGAAATTCCCGAGCGACACCTGCGCAGCCTTCCTGATCTCGGCCTGTTTCTTGGCTTTGTCGTCTTGTGCAAATGCAGTACCCGCAGCGATTGACAGGATCACGGTCGCGATTGTGAACAAAGTTTTAAGTTTCATGATGATCCTTTAGTTAGGACAATAGTTCTTGAATATACCAGACCGGGAACAACAAACCAACAACGCCCGGCCTTGTCCGATGGCGTCTGAGACTGAGCGAGGGGCATATTCCAAGCAGAAATGAGCCTGAGGCGGGATTTTGAGGCAATTGGTGGGTGGGTTGATCAGCGCGCGGATGGTGATCAATATGGACGCGTCAAAGCTTTCAACCATCCGCAAGATCGAGGAATTCCTGAGTGCCCGGGCGAGAGTGCAGTTCAAGCCCGATGCCCGTCAGGGCATTTATTGCGCTGCCAGCCGCGCCAGGCGCTCGCGCCACGCGGGAATGATTTCCGCATTCTTGCAATGCAAGGGAGGCTCGCCGCGCAGGATTCGGGTGATGTTCTCCTCCCCCGCCTTGCCGAATGAAACGAACACATCACGGGTATGGCCGACCATGTGCGGCGTGAGGATGACGTTATCCAACGAGCGCAAGGGACTGTCCGGGGGCAGTGGTTCGACGACAAAGGTATCGAGTGCGGCACCGGCGATGCGCTTGCGCTTCAGCGCCTGGTACAGCGCGGCTTCATCGATGGCCTCCCCGCGCGAAGTATTGACCAGATACGCCGTCGGCTTCATCAGCGACAGCGCGCGTTCGCCAATCATGCCGCGCGTCTCGGCGGTGATGCTGACAAACAAGCCGACGATGTCGCTGGTCTTGAGCACCGTATCGAGATCGGTCATGGTCACGTTGGGCGGCGCCGCATCCTGTTTGACGTAGGGGTCAAAGGCGACCATCTTGACGCCGAACCCGGTGAGCCTGTCCACCACCCCGCGCGCGATACGCCCCAGGCCCACAAGACCAACCGTACGACCCAGCATCATGCTCGCCCACATGTCGGTCGGGGTCGGCTTAGGGCGCGGGCGGGTACCGCGCATGACCTCCTGGGTGGCCTGCGGGTTGTACATCAGCATGAGCATCAGCATCACCGTGGCTTCGGACATGCCAAGAAAATTCTCCGGCGTCGCACCGTGCCCGACGATAATGCCAAGGTCCTTCGCCGCATCCAAATCCACGGTTTCCAGGCCTATGGTCGGATTGACGACGCCGCGCAGGCGCGGCGCGTACTCGAGAATCTCGCGCGTGCAGACATTGCGGCTGGAGAACATCGCCACCTCGGCGCGGCCGAACCACTCTGCCCAGCGCTCTTTCGGGAAGGCGACCTTTTGTCCCGGTATCGACTCCGGTCCGCGGATGACATCAACGCCGCGCGCCTTCAGCCGGCCGGCAATGTCGTTGAAGACATCGACCAGCATGAAATCCTGCGGGATGAAAACCGTACGTCCTGCGAATTCGTTGCTCATTCAGCCTTGATCCCCGCGTCCCTGACCACCTTGCCCCATTTTTCCAGTTCTTCGGTAAAAATGCGCCGTGTTTCATTCGGCGTTGTCGCGTTAGGTTCGAATCCCAGCTTGGACAGGCGTTCGCGCACGTCGGGCAGGTTGACAATCACCCTCTGCTCTTCGGACAACTTGTTGAGGATCGCTTCTGGCGTGCCACCCGGCGCCATCAGGCCGAACCAGAACACTGATTCATACCCGGGAACCGTTTCTGCGACGGTCGGCAGGTCCTTGAGTATGGGATTGCGCTGGCGGTCTCCCAGTGCAAGACCGCGGATCTTGCCCGACTGAATGTGCGGCAGCATGGAATTCAACGCGCCAAACAAGACTTGCACCTCCCCTGTCATCAGCGCGGGCAGCATGCCGGCTGCGCCCTTGTAGGGCACCTGCACCATCGTTGTTCCGGTCATGCTCAGGAACATTTCAGTGGACAAGTGGTGCGGCGTGCCAATCCCCGGGGTCGCGTACAGCAGCTTGCCCGGGTTTGCCTTGGCATAGGCGATCAATTCCGGAACGGACTTGACCGGAATCGAAGTGGCCACGGCAAGGCCCATCGGCAGATTGACGCCTATGCCAATCGGGGCAAGGTCCTTCATCACGTCGAAGGGCAGTGATTTGCTGAGAAAGGGTGCCATGGTCAGGCCGTTTTGCGCCAACAGCAGCGTGTAACCGTCCGGCGCACTGCGCGCGACCAGTTCCGCACCGATGTTACCCCCCGCCCCGGGCTTGTTTTCGACAATAACCGGCTGGCCCAGCCGTTCACTCAGTTTCTGCCCAACGGTGCGTGCGTACACGTCATTGCCGCCCCCGGGCGTAAACGGGACGATGATGCGAATGGGCTTGTTCGGATAGGCCTGCGCGAACACGGCGGTACCTGCGCCGGACAGCAATAACGCCAGCAAGCCGGCGAGAAATCGTGATTTCATATGAAATTTTCCCTGGAGTGAAAACCGCGACCAGCGCCGCGGGCGCGTTTTGTTGTCAGATGCAATACACGTCGACCATGGTTGGCAGGTAATCGTTCTGCACCACGGTCTTTTTACGCGCAATCAGCCATTTGGCTTCGGTAAACCGCAGTTCGTGATTGGCATGGCCAAACAGCACATAGGTTTTTTTCGAATTCGGGTCAAAGACGTGACAGGTCCAGGACGAGCGCAGCGCCATGCCGCCCCCGGCCGAACCCGACAGCAACACCACGTTGGAGTTCATGTGGGTGGTGCGGCGCAAGGGCGTGGATGCGGGTGACTTCCCGGTACGGATGCGCGCGATGCGGTCTTCCAGGCCGGCACGGCTGGAATAATAAATCTGCGACAGCTGCGACTGGTGATCGCTCGCCAGGGTGTCCTCGCTCACCCAGGTCGGCACCCAGTATTCGCAATCTGGCGCGAACAGTGCAAGCCAGTCATCCCAGCGTTGCTCATCAAGGGCTGCCGCCTCCAGCGCCAGCACCTCGTGTCCGGCCTCCAGCAAGTCGTGACGCTCAGCCATATGCCTTGCCTCCAGAAATACCCGCTTGCATCAATCTCGCCCACTCGCGGTACACCGGCTGGAAAGCCGATTCGGACTGCACGGCAAACGTGCCTTTGAGGCTTGCGACAGGATTGAAACCAAGCGACCTCGCCAGCTCGTTCGCCCCGGGCTCGACTACCGCAAGGCCGCGGCAATGGCCTTGCAACCAGTCGATCTCGCTCGCCGCGAAACCGGCCTGGCAGGTTTCATAGGTGACCGTATCGTCCGGCGTGGCAAGGCCGCTGACGTTGAAGAAGTCCTCGAACTGGCGCAATCGCCACGCCCTTTGCGCCGGCGGTTCGCCCACCGGCGCCATGCACCAGTAGCGCATTTCGGTACGGTCAACGGCAAGCGGCCGGAAGGTGCGCAACAGCAGCGAGGTCGAGTCGGCGATTTGCATGTTCGGGAACACCGACATATTGCGCATTTTCAGCATCCAGTCGGCGCGCTCCGTCCCCACCCGCTTGCGTATCGCCTCGATGCCCGGGTATATCGGCCGCTTCATCACCTCGGCCTGGTTAAGCCAGATCACGGTATGGCCGTTGGCGAACTGGAAGTCCCCGCCCTCCTGGGAAAAGCGCTTTTGCCAGTCGAACTGCCGCGCCTCCTGGTTGCCACCGCCGCTGGCACGCTTGGCCATGACATCAAGAAAACTGGTATGGGTCGAGGTCAGGTGATAGGCGTCGGTGCCATTGTCGAGTTGCAGCTTCCAGTTGGCGTCGTAGGCGTACTCTATGCGACCGGGAACGAATTCCATGCCGTGCTCGCCCTGCTCCATGGCCAGGTCAATAAAGAACTTCAGTTCGCCCAGGAAGCTCTCGAGCTCGGGCACATCTGCCGACAGGCTGCCAAACAGCAGGCCCTTGTAGGAAGCCACCCGTGCCAGCGGCACAAGGTCGTGTGAATCATTATCGAAGGCCGCTGTGTAACAACCGTCTTTCTTGTCCTTGACATCGACGCTGCGGCCATCCGAACCGTAGGCCCAGCCGTGGTAAGGGCAGACGTGGAACTTGCGGTTGCCAGCTTCAGTGCGCGTCAGCCGCGCCCCCTTGTGGCGGCAGGCGTTGAGGAAAGCACCGACTTTGCCCTTGCCGTCGCGCGACACCAGCACCGGTACGCGCCCGATGTGGGTGGCGATCCAGTCGTTTGGTTTGGGCAGTTGCGACTCGTGGCCGATGAACGACCAGGTGCGCTCGAAAATGTACTTCATCTCAAGCTCGAACAACGCCGGGTCCGAATAGACATCCTTGTGCACGCGGAACACGCCGTCGGCCGGACGGTCGTCGATGTAGTTCTTGATGTTGCTAAGATCCATGGTCAGTTTTCCCGTTACGCATCTAAGTCGCACAAATCAGTCGCACAAATCAGTCGAGCAGGTCAGGTTGCTCGGCGAGTATTTTATCCATCATCGGCGTCAGGCTGTACCAGCCGGATTTGTGCGAACCGACCTGGCGGGCGGCGAGCGACGCCGTGGCATCGTCGATTTCCACCGGCGTTCCCGCCGACCAGGCCATCAGCGTCTGCTCAAAGGCACGCTCCATCCGCAAAAACCAGAACACCGCCTCCTCGACCGTGTGCCCCACGGTGAATGCGCCGTGGTTGCGGCAGATCACCGCCTTGTGCGCTCCCAGTGCGCGCGCAATCATGTCGCCCTCGGACACATCGGCGGCGACGCCGCCGTAGCCGTCGTAGAGCGCGTGGTCCTTGTAAAACGAGCAGGCCTCCTGGGTGATCGCCGGCAGCATTTTCCCGAGCGAGGCAAAGGTGGTGGAAAAGCGCGAATGCGAATGCGCCGCGGCGTCCACATCCGGCCTCGCACGATGGATGCTCGAATGAATGGCGTAGGCCGCGGCGTTGATGGTGCGCGTGCCCTCGACAATCCTGCCGTCATGGTTGACCAGGATCAGGTCGGATACGCGGATGCGGCTGAAATCGACCGCCAGGGGATTGACCCAGAAGTGATCGGTCAGGATGGGATCGCGCACGGTAATGTGGCCGCCCACGCCGTAGTTAAGCCCGTAGTGCGCAAAAATCCGGTAGGCCGCCGCAAGGCGCTGCTTGCGGTGCAGGCGTTCGTCTTGTTTTGACGCGAACACCGGCATTTCCGGCCATTTAAGGCCATCGGCTGCCAGCGTCAGGCCCAACTGCGGCTCAACTTTTCCCATTGCGTTCTCCTTCGCCCTCTGTCGGGGCATTGCAGGGCACAGTTTAGGCAGTCCCATAGGACGGAATCAAGCTTGATTGGCAAATCGACTGCTGATCCCGCGCCGGTCGGGGATGCTCAGCGTCCCACGGACGAGCCGGTGAATTTGGCCCGCGGCCGGATCATGAATCCGGCGCGGCGCTGCTCGAGGATATGCGCGACCCAGCCGGCCGAGCGGCTGAGGGCAAACAGGCCTCCCGCAGTGTGATCGGGCAGGCCTAGCGAGCGGCACAGCACGACCAGGCCGGCATCGATGCTGGGCCGCGCCTTAAACTGCTTTTCCATGCCCTCCAGGGCGAGCAGAAGGTTGCGCGTCATCTTGCGGTCGCGTGCGACTTCGCGCGCGATGTCGACGAGCATCTGGGTGCGCGGATCGCCGTGCGGATAGAGTTGATGGTTAAAGCCCACCAGCTTTTGCGCCGTCTGCAGCCTCGTCCTGACAAGTTCGAGCACCACGGCTGGTTGGGCCGGCGGTGCGAACATGGCCTCGACCCGGTCGCAGCCGAGGCCTATGCCGTAATGCACCTCAAGCGCGGCCCCTATGCACGAGTGCAGTTCCGCTCCCCCGGATGCCGCGATGCGCGCGGCGAAGGTCGCAGGGTTGAGTTCGTGGTCGGCGACCAGGACCAGTGCCGTATTGAGTGCATCGACAATAACCGGCTCGAGCGGCAGGCCGAGCGCGCGTGCCAGGCTTTGCGCCAGGGACTCGCCGCTGCGCGGGGCGACATAGGCCTTGCGCGGCCCGAGAAAACCGAACACCCCGGCCAGGGTACGGATCAGGCGACGCGCCGACAGCACCGGCGTCCCGCCTGCTCCCACGCGCTCGCTGCCGCCCTCGGCGATGCCCAGGGATAGGGTCGCCTGGGTCAGCAATTGCAGGATGTGCACCGACGGATGCAAGCGCGTCGTGGCCGCAAGAAGGGCCGGGATTTCCGCCGGCGCCGGGGTTGATTGCCAGGCGACCGGCTCGTCCGTCCAGTTGCCCGCCCAGAGATACTCGGCGACCACCTCGAAAGAACAGCGCGATCGCGCCAGGTCGACTGCCAGCCGGTTGCGGTAGCGCGGCCCCTGCTCTGTAATATCGGTGATGCTGGTAAGAATGACCGGTTCACCCCAGCGCATTGCGCTGGCGGCCGCGGGGCCGTGGCCTGACCGTGCAGTGCTTTTCGCCTTGACCCGCTCTATGTCCTCGCGCAGGTAATAGCTGGCGTGACCGCCGGGCTGGGGAATGCTGCGAACAAAGCCGCGGCTGACATAGGAATAGAGCGTCTGGCGTTTGATGCCAAGAATCTCCAATACCTCTTCACGCGAAAGGTAATCGGCGTGACCGGGAGTGGCCGTGGGCGATGCCGCCATATTACGGATACCGGGCGCTGGCCTGCCCGAGGCTAGCCGGCCTCGATACCGCGGTAAAGCCAGTCGAATTCAGTGACCGTTTCGGGCGTCCGCTGCGCCATCAGGTGATTGCGCAAATCACGCGCGCCCCCACGTGTGTGGATGATGTCGCCGAAAATCCTGGAAGTAAGCTGAACACGTGCGGTGCGCAGGTAGCGTGCCTCCTGGTAGCGGATCAGCGCGCTGTTGATGCTATCGGGCGTATCGGCCAACTGCTTTGACAACACCACACCGTCTTCGATCGCCATGACGGCGCCCGATGCAAGATATTGCAAGGTGGGGTGTGCTGCATCACCGAGCAGTGTCACGTTACCGCGCGTCCAGTTGGGAACCGGGTCGCGATCATTCAGCACCCAGTTCTTGTCCAGTCCAACGTAGCTCAGCATCTCCCTCACATTAGGAGTGGTGTGCGAAAACACCGCCTGCAATTCATCCGGGCCACCAAAGTCTGTTTGGTTGCCCTTGCGGAACTTGTCGCTGACCACCGTTGCAACATTATTGAGCACCGTGCCCCCGCGCAGGCGGTACTGCACCAGATGCAGATCCGGCCCGCACCAGATGGTCATGTTGTTGAAATGGGTCTTGTCCTCGACCTGGTCTATGGGCACCACACCGCGGTAGGTGACATGCCCCGACAGTCGCGGCGCGCCGTCGGCGACGATCTCTTCGCGTACCCTGGACCTCAGTCCGTCGGCGCCGATAAGCGCCGCACACTCATATTCCGTGCCATCGGCAAATTTGGCCAGCACCGAGTTGCCGAGGTCGGAGAAACCAGTAAGCTCCTTGGAGGTATGGAGGGAAATTTCCTCTCTTCCCTGGCAGGCCCTTAACAAAGCCCCGTGCAGGTCACGCCGGTGCACCACCATGTAAGGCGCCCCGTAGCGCGCCTTGAACGCCGCGCCGCAGGAAATTCGGGTCAATTCCTTGTCGGTCAGCGCATCGATCAGCACAAGAAATTCGGGGTGGACCGCCGTTTCCTCGATTTCCTTCACCACGCCAAGAAAGTCGAGCATGCGATAGGCATTGGGTCCGAGTTGGATCCCATAGCCGATTTCGCCGAATTCGGGCGCGCGCTCCATCACACGCGAACGGATGCCGCGTTTGGCCAACGCCAGCGCCGTGGCAACACCGCCAATACCGCCGCCGGCAATCAGTACTTCCCGAGAATCCTTGGATGTCATGGATAACATTTTCCGTCAAATGAATGAACAAACCGATCGGAGTCGGCAGTAAAAATGTGCGCACGATGCGTAACACCGATGCGGGTTGAAAGCCTAGCGCATGCCAGCGGGTTTGTCGATTTGCATCACATGGGGCGCGCTTTTTCGCTACTAAAGAAAAAGCCGACTTGCGTCGGCTCTTCAATCACAACTAATTTACCAATTACGTTGGTCGGGGCGAGAGGATTCGAACCTCCGACCCCTTGCACCCCATAATTGTGCCATCGCTTTTCAGCATGTTTCACCGCATTTCATGAACATCCATATAGTCTTTGTTTTTCATATAGTTGCATAACTATTGCAGTTCATCGTGTATCATCTGGTTTCACCCGTTGCAACCGCCAAACCGTACCGCAAACCGTACCGCAAATCGAGGTTTTTGCTTATTCCAAAACGCCGACCGGACAACCATTCTGGTGACAAATTGTACTAATTAAAGCATGGCTGAGAACAAACTCACTGATAAGCATCTGCGCAAACTCAAACCGACCCCCAAAGAGCAAACCGTCGGTGATGGTGGCGGACTTTGGGTTAGGGTCCTCCCGGCAAAAAATGGCGGAGTAGTCAACTTCTACTACCGCTTCGAGATTCTGGGCACAGAGCGCCGATACAACTGCGGCACCTACCCAGAAACCACGCTCGCCGAAGCCCGGGGGCGCCGCAATAGCGCCCGGATTCTGGTTCGCTCAGGAATTGACCCAACCATCAAAGAAGCGAACGACCGAATTGCCCGAACCGCCGCCCAAGCGCTCGAAAAGATGGAAAGGACCGTCAGCGACCTATTTGATGACTGGAAGCGGGTCTATCTGGAAGCGCACCGAAAAGACGGTGGCTCAGCCGTTGAAGCGACCTTTCGACGCGACATTCTGCCCACCATTGGGGCTATGAGGGCAAAGGACGTCAGACTTGCGCACGTTGTTCAAGTTATAGACAAAGTCCTCGATCGGGGTGCCAGGCGCACCGCTAATCTGGTTCTATCCCTGATGCGCCAGATGTTTCGTCATGGCATGGCACGCGGAATGGTCGA
>CAMAWC010000044.1 GCA_945861875.1 Bordetella parapertussis | reverse complement strand
CTGCTTCGCATGGGGCAACGCTTGGCGCAGCGGTCGGGGCGTGCGTGGAGCGGATTCGCATCTTCAATCCGGTGTACCGGGCGTACTCGCATCTCGCCACGGACATCGGCCCGCAGGTGGCCGTGTTGCAGGCGGAGCTTGACGCCGGGCGATCGCGCAGCGCGCTGCACGGCGTCGCCGTCAGCATCAAGGGCAACATACCCGTCGCCGGGCTGCCATGGACGGAGGGTTCGGCCATGTATGCGGGGCGGATGGCCATGCGGGACGCGGGCATTGTCGCGCGGGTGCGCGCGGCCGGCGGCATCATCATGGGCACGACCACGCTTTCGGAGCTGGCAATGTACGGCGTCGAAAACCCGTTCGAGCCGCTCGGCCTCAATCCCTGGGATATCAACCGCACCGCAGGCGGCTCCTCCACAGGCGCCGGCGTCGCGGCGGCGTTGGGCATGGCGCGGGTGAACATCTGCACCGACAGCGGCGGCTCGATACGCAACCCCGCCTGCCATTGCGGCGTGGTCGGCTTCATGCCGTGCATCGGCGCCCTGACCCTCGCCGGCAAACCCAATCATGCTCCGAGCCTGTCCAGCGTCGGACTGATTGCCCGGAGCGTGGCCGACGTCACGACCGCGTTTGCGGTGTTGGGCGAGCCGGTTGCGGCGTCCGTCCCGACGGCGGATAGGCCGCGATTGCTGGTGCCGCGGCGGCTCATGGAGGCAATGTGCGACACGCCAACGCTGGCGCTGTTTGCTGCAGCCCTTTCCCGGCTTGAGGCTGCGGGCTTTACGCTCGTCGACGTGGCTATACCGGGCTGGATGGAGGGCGAACACGCGGCCGGAGTGGTGTCCTTGTCCGAATCAGGTGCGGCGCTCGGGCACATGGACCTCACGCGCGCCAGTGCCGGAATACGCGCACGCGCGGCGGCGGCGGCAAAGCTTGCCGGCAGCGATATCGCCGCGGCGCGCGCCGCATGCACCTTGCTTAGACACAATGTTGCCCAAGCCTTGCGCCAAAGCGACGCCGCTGCCATCGTCACGCCGACCTGGCCGTTTGCCGCACCGGGCATCCAAACAACGACCGTAGAGGTGCAAGGCCTGCGTGTTGCCGTCGATCCGCACCGCAATTGCTTTGTTCGTGCCGCCAACGCGGTGGATGCCTGCGCCATCACCCTGCCAATGGGCGTCTATCCCGGCGAGGGTGTGCCCGCCGGATTGCAGCTGATGGCCGCAGGCGGGAGTGAAAGGGAACTGCTGGCCGTGGCGGACCTGGTCGAGGCGGCAATGCCGCCGATGCCGCTACCACCACCGCTGCGGGCGAACTGAGCGGGCGAGCTAAGCGGGCGCACCGGCATCTGCCATTGCGCCCGATGTTGGGGTGTTTTGCGCCAACGCTTGTCGGCACCGCGTCGCTCGGATAGGCTTCAACTGCACCGGCGCCTGTGTTCAGTCGCCCTTCTTCCTACCTGTCTATCCTGGAGATCGATTGCGATGAAACGCCCCTGCGTGTTTATGAAGGCCGTTAGTGTCCTTGCCCTGAGCCTGTTCGCCCTGTCCACCGGTGCGCAGACCGCGTACCCGGGCAAGCCGGTGCGTCTGGTTCTGCCTTATTCCACAGGGGGATCTGCAGATACCGTTGCGCGCCTGTTGGCGCCGCGATTGCAGGAGGCCTGGAAGCAGACCGTGCTGGTGGAAAACAAGCCCGGCGCAAACGCGGTGATCGGCACCGATTTTGTGGCGAAGGCGGCGCCGGACGGCCACACGCTGCTGGTCGCGCTGACGACCCATGTAATCAGTCCCAGCCTAATCAAGACCCCGTTTGACCCGGTCAGGGATTTTGCGCCGGTCGCCACAATTGCGGCCGCCGAACTGTGCCTTGCCGCCAACCCGGAATTACCGGCCAACACCCTGCCGGAGCTGATCGCCCTCGCCAAGGCGAAACCGGGGGAGATTAATTATGCGACCACGCAAATCGGCGGCAACCAGCATCTGGCGGCCGAGCTGCTGGGCATCATGACCGGCGCCAAACTCACGGCGGTTCCCTACAAGGGCGGCGGGGAGGCGTTGACGGCGGTGCTGGGCGGTCATTCGCAACTTTACCTGGGCGCGATTTCCAGCCTGATTCCAGTGGTCAAGAGCGGCAAGCTCAAGGGCATCGCCGTATCGGGTGAGACCCGCAATCCGGCGATCCCGAATGTACCGACCTTCACGCAAGGCGGCGTTCCCAACCTCGACGTGCGCCTGTGGTTCGGCGTACTGGCGCCGGCCGGAACACCCAAGGACATCGTCGACAAGATCGCGGCACAGGTCGCCGCCATCCTCGCCACCGCAGATTTCAAGGAAGCGCTGCAAAAACAGGGCCTCGATCCGCTGGTGGGCGGCCCCGAACAGTTTGGCGCGCTGCTCAAGACCGATTTCGCCCGCTACGCCCAGGTCATCAAGACGGCGAACATAAAGATCGAGCAGTAGCCCGCCTTTATTCGAGCTCGATAAGCCGGCCCCTGCCAAGGCGTTCGGCCTCGCGCAGCACATGGGCGGCGAAGGCCACGTCGCCGATGGCCATGCCCTGCATCAATGTGACGATGCGTTCCGACGGATGCCGTCGGCCGGTCTTTTTACCGGTGATTACTTCGCAGGCCAGCGCATCGATGCGGGCATTGAACTGTTCGCGCGTCAGATGCCCTTGCGCAATCCACGCGCCGCCATCGCCCATTTCAGCCGCAAAATCGGCGTCATCGACGATCAGCCGTTCACATTCGCGCATGACACCGTAGTCCACTTCGTTGTAACTGCCCATTGAGCAAACGACCGCCCCGGGTTTCAATTCGCCCGGGAATACCAGCGGCGCGGGCGACTCGGTAAGGGTGATGACCAGGTCGGCCCCTTTGCTGGTGCGGGCGCGGTCTTGTTCCGCACGCAGCGGATAATCAAGCCTGGGGGCGTGGCTTGCCACAAAGGCCGCCATGCTCTGGGCGCGGCGCGAATGCACGCGCAGTTCGGCGACCTTGAACGCGCGCCCGAGCATGGGCACGATTTCAGCGGCGATGCCGCCGGTGCCAAAAAGTGCAATCACCAGCGGGTCTGGATTGACCAGCAATTCAACGCCGGCCACGCCGAACGCGGCGGTGCGGATTTTGCTCAGCCAGCTCTCGGCCACCAGGCCGGCAAGGCGAAAATCGGCGTGGTCGTATATCGCGCAGTAGTTGCGCGTTTGTTTTTCCGCCGGCCCCGGGTTTGCCAGCAGGCGTATGCCCGAGGCGTCCAAATGCGCCACCGTGGCAGCCTTGAATTTGAAGCGCGGTCCGCCAAGGGCTATTGCATCCAGGGTCATTGCCGAAGGTGTCGACAAGTGGCTGGCACCCTCGGCCTGGTCGCGCAGGGTGCGTCGCGCAATGGTGAGCGCGCTGTCGGCGTCCATGGCATTGCGCGCATCCTGTTCACCCAGGATGCGCAGGCTGTGCGGTGAAATCACGGGCATCGCTCCGTCTCAGGCGTCGCGCACGATGCAGGCGCAAAGCCCGCCCCCGGCCGGCGCCTGGTGCACGGTATTGGCCGATATGAACACGCGCGCCGAACCCAGTATCGAGCCGACCACGCCGCTCATGGTGGCGCGCACGTGCTTGTCCATGTCGATGTGGCTGGTTTTCATGACCGTGCGCAAGCCACGCAACCGCCCGTCCGGAGCAACACCCGATTTGATCATGGTCGCGACCACGCGCTCTGGCACCGCGACGCAGCCATCGGCGTCGAGGGCGCAACCGGCGGCGGCGAACATGTCGCGCAGTCCCTTGCCATCAAGTACGTCGCGCAGGTAGCCGGTGTGGACGGACAAGGCCCCCGAAGCCCCTTTGCGGTTGGCAAGCAGCATGATTTCGACGCAGTCGAGTTCGGCCCCGGAAAACACCATGGCGCGCTTTGCGTGCAGCGAATGGTCGCTGTCGAACGCCTCCTGCACGATGCGGGCGCGGTCGACCTCCCCCAGCGCCACACCGGCGCCAAGCGCGCCGACCGCCTTCGAGTAGCCGGAGCTGATGCGCTTGCCGCGCGGCGCACCCGCGGCGGCCGGCAGGAAACTCTTCACCGGCGTCTTGACGATCACCAGCGCGACCTCCGCGGCCCCGACACCGGCGTCTTTCATCGCCGCCCGCACGGTATCGGCGGTGATGTCGGCATGGGTGAGGGTACCGATTTCCTCCGGTCTGAGCGAACGGCTGCGGGCACAGCCGATGGCAAGGGCGCTGCCACGCGGCGAGGGCTTCGCCGCAGGCTCGTCCATATCGGCGAAAAGATAGCCAAAGGGCGTCATCGCCCCTTCACAGCCGGTAGAAATCAGAAAAGTCGAACGCGCGAGCAAAGCCTCGCCGCCATGTGCCTTGATTTCCAGGGTGGCGCTTTGCAGCGCATATTCGCGCGAAAAATCATTGACGTCGGAATTGCCTTCGGTCTTGACCAGCAGCGCAAGGCGGCGGATGCCCGCTGGCGCAAACTGGCGCAATTGCCTGGAAAAATCGCTGGTGTCGCCCGGATGGGCCGTGTCATAGGGCAGTACGTGTACGGTCACGGCGGAATCCTTGCTGGTTGCAGATAAGTAATCTTATAGAAAGCTTGGCGGACGGATGCAAGTTTCTATCGGCGTGGCATGGAGGCCGCGGCGACGCGACACGGCAAGCCAGCCCCGAGCAAACCCGGACACGCGCCCCAGGGCTATTTTTTCGCCGGCCGTTTTTTGTATTCCTCGATGTCTTTTTTCAGGTCGCGATACTCTTCACAACTAAAAAAACAGATCTTGTCGAGCGCGGCGAGGTGCTCCTCGGCCTTGGACAGGTTGTTGACCAGCAGGTAGGCTTCACCCACATATTCGTGCGCGCCCTTGTGCTTGGGATCGAGGCGCAAGGCCTCGGCATAACTCTTGAACGCGGCATCCAGATTGCCCGACTTGCGGTAGGCATAACCAAGATAATTGTGAATGTCAGCGTTGCCCGGGTCACGCGCCGCAGCCCGGCCAAAGTAATCGAGCGCGGACTTCCAGTTTTTTGACTCGATGGCTTTTTTCCCGGCGTCGTAGTCCGGGTCGCTCGGCGCTGCGGTCGGCGGATCCCCGGCGGCGAGCGCAACAGGCGCCGTCGGAACGGCAAAAAACAAAAACAGCGCGGCAATCAATAGCGTGGCTTTCATGGTCTCCTCCTTGGGGTGAATTGGGGGCGTGCGCGCCGGGGCAAGCCGGGGCGCGATTTCATTGATGATTTTGGTGCAAGTACTCCGGCTCGAGTCTTGAACCGGAAAAATCGAGCGGTGGTAAGCGAGCATATACCGCACCTGCGCTGCAGGCGCAGACAAGGGAACCGCGCGAGGAGAGGCGCCTCCAGCACCGCCGGCACCACCAGCCCGCCCCGGTCACACCCCTCTTTTGCATAAACGCCGGGCGCCCGCGCCTGCACCTAGCATGCCACTGATTCACGCCGGCTCGCCCTGCTCAGGACGCCGTCGTCGCTTGTAGGATCCAACCAGCTTCTCACCAAGCGGGCTGATCGGCGGTTGAAAACCGTTTATGGTTACCATGTGCTCCTCGGCGAAAGCCAACAGCCATTTGCCATAGCCCATGCGCCGATGCGACGCGCTGACGAAGACGTACTCGATCTCGCCCGACTCGTCGTAGCGGCAGTAAGCAATCGTCGTGTTGGCATCGGTGATCGTGACGATGCCCGGCGTGTGATTGACGCGCATCGAGGCGGGCATTGAATTGCGCCGGTCTTGTGAGCCATTGGTGTTCATCGTTATTTGTGGCGCATCCTTGCGTGCCGGGAGTTTCGTCGAACCGGGGCCGCTCAAGCGTAACTCGCAACCAAGAGGCAAGATGCCGCGACGGCGGTCAGGAGGTAGCGGACGGGCAGCAGCCATGCCGGTGCGCCGAACGTGGAAGCGAGCGCACGATCGACCACAACGCACAATATCAAGGCACCCGCCTGCACCCGTAACGCGGTCCAGATGGGAAACTGCAGCGACAGGACTCCAACCAGCGCGGGCAGCACACCCCAGCCGTAGCGCAACCACGCCTGAACGCCCCTCGCTTGAGCACAGATCGCATGGCCCCATTGCAGTGCCCCAACGAAGGACAGGATGGCCACGGCGTACTGGGCAAGCGTCGTAAGCCAGAAAACGTACCAGGTTTCCGCGAAGAACAAGGCCAACACAGTAAGTCCGATGAACGGGACGAGCCCGCCCAAACCCAATACGAGCACCGGAGCGGGCGCGGAGTGAATCGAGCTCAAAGCGGTGCTCACGGATTGGCGGCTGGCGCAGGCAAAGGGATGCCCTCGGCGATCACCACGCGCTCAAGCGCCTGCTCCAAGAGAGATCGCGCCAGACCGGCGGCGCGCTGCAACTCCAGGTGCAGGAGCGCATCGGCAGGACCGCGGTTGGCGCATTCCGCGCTGTAGCGCTCGAACCCGCCCAAATTCAACACCAGGTCGACAAGATGCTTGGGACATTCGCACTCAATCGTCTGGGAGACGCCAGCCAGTTCCGCCAGGGATTGCGCGTCAAACCTGGGCGGGCGTGGCTGGGCCGTATCCAGCCAGCGCAGGGTGTCGCTCGCATCGGCATCAGTATGCGGCAGGAGGCCGAGGCAGATGGCCTCGAGCTCTGCGGGATCGGACGTCGCCCGTGCCACCGCATATCCGGCCATGCGCATGCGCCTTACCAGCACGCCGGACGCAAAACGATAAAGCACGATCGCGTTAGCCGCACCGCAAGCGGCCTTGATTGCCGCCACCCGTTTGAGGTCGGCATCGCGCATGGTCGGCAGTTCGATGATCGCGATATCCGCGTGAACGTCTTCAAGCGCGGAAACCGCTTTGTCCGGATCGGCGCAGCGCCCCACTACATCGAACGCACTGCCGGCGAGTGCGTTGGCAAATTGATCGGCGGCCAGCATCGCGCCCACCAGTGCCACGCCGGTCTTGGGCACTGCGGCACTCTGCTGCTGGCGGGGCTGCGATTCGCGCAAGGACCTTGTGGTCGCCCGCATGCCGCTTAGCACCTTGGTATCAAGAACGGCGACGGTGCCGATGGCGTGACCCATGTCTACCAACTGCTTGATCATGGTCAGGCGTCTGATGTCGGCATTCGAATACAGGCGCTGCCCGCCTTCACTGGTTCGCGGTCCGACTACCGAATAGCGACGCTCCCAAATGCGGAGGGTGTCGACCGGCACACCCGCCAGCCTTGCGGCCACACCGCTGCGGTAGGTGCCTTCATTCTGATCATGGGTTGTCATTTATTTGCTCTTTGCCATTTGGTGGGAAGACGGATGAAGTGGATTTTAGTTAAACGGGCTCATTATAGCCATTTTGTATCGTTATTGAAACGGTATTATGAATAATAACGATACAAAATTCGAATATGTCACGTATTATCCGCCTCGTTGCAACAAATACCGTTTCATTCTGTCTTCCATTTTCGATTCACTTAAATATATTCAAGGAGTAATAAATGAAGAAATCCCTAATCGTAATCGCCGCTTCGACACTGATCGCATCCAACGCCTGGGCAAAGGACATTGTCGATACTGCAGTCTCGGCCGGGCAATTCAACACCCTCGCAGCCGCGCTGCAGGCCGCCGGCCTCGTTGGCACCCTGAAGGGTCCGGGACCGTTCACGGTGTTCGCCCCCACCGACGCGGCTTTCGCGAAAATCCCCAAAGCCGACCTTGAGGCGCTGTTGGCCGACAAGGCGAAGCTGACCGCAGTGCTCACTTACCACGTGGTCGCAGGAAAAGTGATGGCCAAAGACGTGAAGGCAGGCCCGGTCAAGTCCGTCGAGGGCAAGTCGTTCATGGTCAAGGTTGACGCCGGAAAAGTCATGGTCGACAAGGCGATGGTGACCAAAACGGACATCGTTGCCGATAACGGTGTGATCCATGTTATCGACACGGTGATCATCCCCAACTGATATTGGTGGGAGGGGAGGCTGTACGGCATTTTTCTCAGCCTCCCCTTCTCCCACCGGCATTTCAATTCATCGATGCAATAGCCGAAGAGAAAACACCATGAACAAGTTACGTAGATCCCTGCTTGCTTTCTTGCCCGCCGCCGCCGGCGAGATGCTGGCCGGGCGAGGCGCCAGTGCACAGTCCGCGCGTATCGACGAGAAAGATGTCACGGCAACTGCGCTCGGCTACAAGCACGACGCTGCTGCGGTTGACGTAAAGAAGTATCCGCAGTACTTGAAGGGCAGCATCTGCGCCAACTGTACGCTCTACGCGGGCAAGCCCTCCGATCCTTGGGCGCCCTGCGGCGCAGTTGGCGGCAAACAAGTCAACGCGAAAGGGTGGTGCGTGGCCTACGCCAAGAAAGCTTGAGAACACCGCCAAAAGTAAAGCCCGGCCAAACTGAAAGCTTGAGACGGCTTGCCGGCTCGGTCTCATTCGCCCTCGCCCTTGTGATGATCGGCTGGCTGGCGCTGGGTTTATTTGACGCGGTTCCTTTAATACTGCAATTTCCCGGGGAATCGGCAGTGCGAACGCATGCAGGCGCGGCAGTACTGTTATTGATGATTTCAGCGTGGGCTTTTTGGGAAGTCTAGATCGCCCCCGTGCATGGCCGACCGACGCCAAAAGAAAGGTGCCACATATGATCAAGATGTCAGACATTTGTATATTGCTCGCAGTAATGCTGTCGTTTTCCATTTCTGCTTATCTCTGGTTTAACGGCCAGAAAGATGAAGGCCTTTTCACCGCAACGTGGGTGCCCTCCATCCTTTGTTTTGGAATTTATTTCAAAGTGCTCAGCTTGAAAGGACAATTCAATGAGTGACGCGACGCTTCTCTACGCGGGCATTGTTTGCTTTTCCTTCGCCATACTCGGCATGGTGCTGACCGTACGCGAGTTCAGCAAAATCCCGGTGGTCAGGAATCCGGCCGGGCGCAAGCTGCGGAGCGGCTACGAAAGGTGAGGCAAGGAGCGCCGCTGCCGTCCTTTCCGGCGGGCAGCCTGGGGGTGGTGATAGGCGCCTCCGGCGCGATCGGCGGCGCCCTGCTTGGCAGCATACAAGCCGCCTTCGGAGTTGCGCGCGTCATTGGCTTTTCACGCAGCCGGCTGCCATCGCTTGATCTGACTTCCGAGGCCTCCATCGCCGATGCGGCACATCAACTGCTACAGTCCGACCTCCCGCCGCGCCTCATCATTGACGCGACGGGATTTTTGCACGGCGATGGCGTGTCGCCGGAGAAAAGCTTGCGACAGATCGATGCGGCGAACCTGGCCAAGGCCTTCGCCCTGAATGCGATCGGTCCGGCGCTGCTGATGAAGCATTTTTTGCCCCTGCTGCCGCGCGCGGGCAAAGCCGTATTCGCCACGCTGTCAGCCAGAGTGGGCAGTATCGGAGACAACCATCTGGGCGGCTGGTATGGCTACCGTGCATCCAAGGCTGCGCTCAATCAGCTGGTGCGAACGGCGGCAATCGAATTGAAGCGGCGACAACCCGAGGCCATCTGCGTGGCCTTGCATCCGGGTACGGTCGACAGCCGGCTCTCGGCCCCGTTCGGGAAGAGCGGGCTCGAAGTGCGTTCGCCGGCCGAGGCGGCGGGCCGGCTGCTCGAAGTGATTGACCGCATGCGCCCGGAGGACTCGGGCGGCTTTTTCGACTATCGCGGTGAGCGGGTGCAATGGTGAAGAAGGACTCTCCAGCTTGCGGCGATCCGGGGCGGGCGGGACTGACGGTGTTCTTTGACGGCGCCTGTCCGCTTTGTGAGCGCGAAATCCGCGCATACCGCCGCTGGCGGGGCGCCGAAGGCACAAGATGGATCGATGCCAGCCGGTCAACGGCCACCGAGATCTCCCCGGGTTTGCTGCGTGAAGATGCGCTACGGCGGTTCCATGTGATGCACGCCGACGGAAGCTACGCGAGCGGGGGTCGTGCTTTTGCCGATCTTTGGGCGACGCTGCCCGGCCTCGCCTGGATCGGCCGCCAGTTCCAGCGCCGCCCGCTTGCGGCGCTCCTCGAGGGCGCTTATCGCCTGTTCCTGCCGGTACGTCCCTGGCTTCAGCGGCGCCTGAAGCCGAGGGCGTGAGGACGCTGTGGCAAAAATGAAGACAGCATGAGCTCGCTTCGCTTCATTTTGGGAGACCAGCTCACCCGAACGGTCTCTTCGCTCGCAGGCATTGATCCTGCGCGCGATGTGGTGCTGATGGTCGAAACTCATGAGGAGACGACTTATGTCCGGCACCACAAGCAGAAGATCGCCTTCATCCTTTCGGCGATGCGGCATTTCGCAGAGGCCCTCCGCGCCGAGGGCATCACCGTCGATTTTGTGAAGCTGGATGATCCGGGCAACAGCGGCACGTTCACCGGCGAGCTGATCCGGGCGGTCAAACGACACCGACCCGGGAAGGTCGTCGTCTGCGAGCCCGGCGAATGGCGCGTTCTCGAATCCATGCGCCAATGGCAGGACCGCGCCGGCGTTCCGGTCGAGATCCGCGCGGACGACCGCTTTTTCGCCAGCCGCGAACGCTTCGATCGCTGGGCGCTGAAGCGCAAATCCTATCGCATGGAGTTCTTCTACCGCGAGTTGCGCCGCGAGACCGGTCTACTCATGGATGGCGATCAGCCGGCCGGCGGAAGCTGGAATTACGACTCCGAAAACCGCAAGTCATTGAAAAAGGGTACCGTACTGCCGGCGCGCAAGCGCTTTAAGCCCGATGCCATCACCACCGGGGTTTTGCAGCTGGTCAATTTGCGCTTCGCCGGTCATTTTGGCGACACTGCGTCGTTTGGCTGGCCGGTCACGCGAACCCAAGCGCTCGCGGCGCTCGATGATTTTGTCGCGCACGGCCTGCCCGGCTTCGGCGATTATCAGGACGCCATGCAGGCGGGAGAACCATTCCTGTATCACGCCCTGCTCGCGCCGGCGCTCAACGTCGGCCTGCTCACCGCGCGCGAGGTCTGCCAGCGCGCCGAGGCCGCCTATCGGAACGGCGAGGCGCCGCTCAACGCAGTCGAGGGCTTCATACGCCAGATACTGGGCTGGCGGGAGTATGTGCGTGGAATCTACTGGCAGCGCATGCCCGACTATGCCCGTAGCAATGCCCTCAACGCCGACCGAAAACTGCCCGCGTTTTACTGGTCCGGGGAAACGCCGATGCGCTGTGTGAGTGAGGTCGTCGACCAGACCCGGCGCCATGCCTACGCCCACCATATCCAGCGGCTGATGGTGACGGGAAATTTCGCCCTGCTGGCCCAAGTGCGGCCCGCACAGATCGAGGAGTGGTACCTCGCCGTCTTTGCCGATGCATTCGAATGGGTGGAACTCCCCAACACGCATGGCATGGCGATTTTTGCCGATGGCGGTCTGCTCGCCTCCAAACCCTATGCCGCGTCCGGCGCCTACATCGATCGCATGTCCGACTACTGCAGCGGATGCGCCTACGACGTGAAGCAAAAATCCGGTCCCGACGCCTGCCCGTTCAACTACCTGTACTGGGCCTTCCTGATCCGCAACGAGAAAGTGCTGGGCGGCAACCCGCGCATGTCCTTGCCCTACCGGACGCTGGCCGGATGGACGGCGGAACGAAAAGCGGCCCTGGTCGGGGACGCGGACCGCTTTCTCGACAAGCTTGAAAACGGCTGAACTTTGTTCCTCGCCGTCGGCTGGAAACCCGCGCCAGTAGGGACTTTCCAGCCTGTCACGCCGTCCAGTTCACCGCCCCGCTCCAGGCGGTGGCCAGCACCACCAGGCCAAAGGCGATGCGGTACCAGGCGAAAATGGTGAAGTCGTGGGTGGCGATATAGCGCAGCAGCCAGCGCACGCACAGGAACGCGGACACAAAAGCGGCGACAAACCCGACCACCCACATGCCAATATCGTCCATGGAGAGCAGCGCCCGCTCCTTGTACAACTGGTAGCCGCTGGCCGCAAACAGCGTCGGGATGGCGAGAAAAAACGAGAACTCGGTCGAGGCCTTGCGCGACAGGCCGAAAAACAGGCCACCGATGATGGTCGCCCCGGAGCGCGAGGTGCCGGGAATCAGCGCCAGCGCCTGGGCAAAACCGAGCTTCAGTGCGTCGCGCCAGCCGATGTCATCGACGCTTTGCACCGTGATGTTGTGTTCGCGCCGCTCGGCCCAGAGAATGATGAAGCCCCCGACAATAAAGGCGAGCGCCACCGGCACCGGCTGGAACAGGTAAGCCTTGATGGTCTTGCCAAAGGCGAGCCCGAGCACCGCCAGCGGCATGAAGGCGATGGCGATGTTGAGGACAAAGCGCCGCGCCGCCGGCTGCGAACCCAACCCGCCCAAGACGGAAAGGATTTTTACGCGGTACTCCCAGCACACCGCAAGGATGGCGCCGCACTGGATGACGATCTCGAACAGTTTGCCGCGATCGTCGTTGAAGTCGAGCAGGTCACCGGCAAGGATCAGGTGGCCGGTGGAAGACACCGGCAAAAATTCAGTCAGGCCCTCGACGACGCCGAGAATGAGGGCTTTGAGCAGGATGGGAATATCCATAGTGAGAAACCATCAGGCGGGTTTGCAGTCGCGCGTGACCAACGGCGCGGCAGATATTGCCGTGATTATAGTGGAGGAAGTGCTTTACGCCTCCGGGTGATCGCCCGTGTTTGCCTTCGGACGGCTCCTGCCGCCTCAGCCGCCTTGCGCGAGCAGATGCGCAAGCCCCGGATCGGCGGCAAGTTGCGCGAGGTCAGCCGCTTCATCCACATCCCAGCGCGCCGGCAGTTCAAGCCAGTCCCAGCCGAGTTCACGCAGCCGTTCACGCGACTGCGCCATCACCTGCGGCGTGCTCCAGGCGATGCCCTCGAACAAGCGCGCGTCATGCCGGCGCAGGCCGACCAGGGCATAGCCGCCGTCCAATGTCGGGGCGAACACCGCATCGCGGCCTGCCGCCAGCGCCGTCAGCGCCGCCTCGATGTCAGACACGGTGACCGATGGCACGTCCGAGCCCATCAGCAGCACGGCATCGGCCTGCTCGAGCGCCGTGCGCATTGCCGCACTCATACGTGCGCCGATATCGCCGTCCGGTTGCGGATGCAGGCTCAGGCCCCACTCGGCCTGTGCCTGGGCAAAAAACGCATGCGTCACCGACGGGGCACACCACAACTGCACCGCACCGGGCAGGGCTTGCACGGCGGTCGCGATGCACTGCCGCGCCATGGCGCCGTAAAGACGCGCCGCGCCCTCTGCGCCGAGCGCGGGGATCAGGCGCGTCTTGACCTCGCCCGCCACCGGCGCCCTGGCGAACACCAGGATGGCCGCCTTATGCAGTTTTTCCACTGCGGTAGGCGCGTGCTAGGCGTTCGGGCGATACACCGAAAAAGTATTGCAGGCGCAGCCACCACATCAAAACAATGGTGCGCAACACGCCGTTTTGTTCCCAGCGACGCCCGGAAGTGGCGACGGTGTCGTAAAGGCATAGCGGCGGCGAAAGTCGCTTGAGCCTGCGGCTGAGGGCAATATCCTCCATCAGGTCTATCGCCGGAAAGCCACCCGCCGCGGCAAAGGCCGCGCGCGTCATGAACAAGGCCTGGTCGCCGGTGGCAATGCCGCTCAAGCGGGAGCGCAGGTTCATCATGCCGGCGACCACCCTGAGCAGGGGATGCCGCCCCTCGATCTGCACATCAAAACGGCCCCAGGCACGGCCGCTCGCCGCGAGCCCCGCGCGGATGAGCGCGTCCGCATCTTCGGGCAGGCGCGTGTCCGCGTGAAGGAACAGAAAAATGTCGCCGTGTGCCGCCGCCGCCCCGGCGTTCATCTGGCTGGCGCGGCCACGCAGGGCGACCAGCACCCGGTCGGCCGCTTTGCGGGCGAGTTCAGCCGTGGCATCGCCGCTGCCGCCGTCGACGACCAGCACTTCACAACCGCGCGACCGAAAGGGCTGCAAGCCCTCCAGGATGCCGGGCAGGATCGCCGCTTCGTCAAGAACCGGGACAATGATGGAGACAGAGGCCGCGCGGTCAGGTTCGAGCATGCTTAGCGCCCAGGCTCACGCATCCGGGACGAACACCCTAGCCGCGCATCCAGGCATTGAAACGGCCGACCCAGGCGAGCAGTTTTTGCGGCGCGTGATTGCGCTTCCAGTTGCCCGCCGCATACTTGTTGGCCTCGGCCATGGTCGGATAGATGTGAATGGTGCCGAGGATCTTGTTCAAGCCGAGGCCGTGGCGCATCGCCAGCACAAACTCGGCGATAAGGTCGCCGGCGTGCTCGCCGGCAATGGTGACTCCCAGGATGCGGTCCTTGCCCGGCACGGTCAGCACCTTGACCAGCCCGTGCGCCTCTTCGTCGGCGATGGCGCGATCCAGGTCATCGATGCCGTAGGTGGTCACCTCGCAGGCAATGCCTTTTTCCCTCGCCTCGGTTTCGTTCAAGCCGACCCGCGCCACTTCAGGATCGGTAAACGTCGCCCAAGGAATGACAGAAAAATCAGCGCGAAACTTTTTGAACGATCCGAACAGCCCGTTGACCGCGGCGTACCAGGCGGTGTGTGCCGCCGTGTGGGTGAACTGGTAGGGGCCGGCGACATCGCCGCAGGCGAGGATGTTGGGGTAGATGGTCTGCATGTATTCGTTCACTTCGACGGTCCGCCCCTTGGTCACCGGGATGCCAAGCTCTTCGAGACCGTAGCCCGCGGTGTTGGCGACGCGGCCGACCGCGCACAACACCTCGTCGAAGGCGATACGCACTTCGCCGGCGGCACTTTCAGCGTAAAGGACCTTCTCGCCGGCCTCAAGCACAAAGCGCACCGCCTTGTGGCCGACCAGCACATCGACGCCCTCGTCGCGGAATTTTTGCATCACCATGACGGAGAATTCCGCGTCCTCGCGCATCATCAGGCGCGGCAGCATTTCCACCTGCGTTACCTTGCTGCCCAGCCGGGCGAAACATTGCGTCAGTTCGCAGCCTATCGGCCCGCCGCCCAGCACCAGCAGGCGCGCCGGCAGTTGGCGCAAGCCCCAGACCGTATCCGAGGTCAGGCAGCCGACTTCGCCAATGCCCGGAATGGGCGGTACAAAAGGCCGCGCGCCGGTGGCAATCACAATGGCGCGGCTGGTCAGGCGACTGGTGCTGCCATCGGCCTGCCTGACTTCGACCTCCCAGGGCGTGACCATGCGCGCCTCGCCGGCGACGCACTCCACCCCCAGTTCGGTGTAACGCGCCACTGAGTCGTGCGGTTCCACCGTGCGCACCACGCGCTGCACGCGTTCCATGACGTCGGCGAAATCAAATTTTGCGCCGGCTTGCGCAATGCCGTATTCCTTCGCCCGCCCGAATTGCGCCAGCACGCGGGCGGTCTTGATCAGCGCCTTGGACGGCACGCAGCCGGTATTAAGGCAGTCGCCGCCCATTTTGTGTTTCTCCACCAGCGTCACTTTGGCCTTGACCACGGCCGCGATGTAGGAGCTCACCAGCCCGGCCGAGCCGGCGCCTATCACCACCAGGTTGCGGTCAAAAGTCTTGGGCTTCAAGTGCGCCCAGCGCGTGTACACCCGCCGCGCCTTGACCAGGTCGACGATTTTTTTGGCGATCAGCGGAAAGACGCCGAGCAGCACGAAGGAGCCGAGGAGCAGCGGTGACAGAATGCCGAGCGGCGAATCGATTTGCGCCAGTTGCGTGCCGGCGTTCACATAGACCAGCGTGCCGGCGAACATGCCAAGCTGGCTGACCCAGTAAAACGTCCAGGTCCGTATCGGCGTGAGGCCCATCACCAGGTTGATGACAAAAAACGGAAACGCCGGCACCAGCCGCAGTGTGAACAGGTAAAGCCCGCCCTCGCGCTCGACGCCCCTGTTGATAGCGACTATCTTGTCGCCGAATTTTTCCTGGATTGCGTCGCGAAACAGCAAACGGCTGGCAAGAAAGGCCAGCGTCGCGCCGATCGAGGAAGCAAAGGACACCAGCAGCATTCCCCAGCCAAGGCCGAATATCGCCCCGCCGGCAAGGGTCATGATCGTCGCCGCGCCGGGCAAGGACAAGGTCACTATGGCGATATACGCAGCAAAGAATATGGCGCCGGCCGCGACCGGGTGGGCGGCGCGATACGTCTCGATCAACGCTTGCTGCGACTTGAAGTAGTCAAGGCTGAGGTACCGTCCGAGATCGAAGGCAAAGTAGGTGCCGACGACAACTGCGACCAGGACGATCAGGGTAATTTTGAATTTCATGACTAAGCCTATGCTCTTTGGCGGGGCCGTGCAGCGATGCCCGGCCCGCGCTTTATCCCTGCCACTGCCTAGGCCAGCGCCCCGCCGCAGCTCGAGCCCTGGCCGGCGGTGCAGCCGTAACAATGCGACTTGACCACGATGGGATGGCCATTGAGATCGCGGCCGACCAGGTCTGACAGGTGGACGCGCGGTTTGCCGTCCAGCCGGATGGGAAGGCCGAGCATCTGGTTGAAATCGCAGTCAAACACAAACCCGCGCCAGTCCACCGAAAGCAGCGTGCGGCACATCACGCCGTCGAGATTTTCCTCCCGGTAGCTGTCACGCAGCAGGCGCATGTAGGCGTTGAACTGGCCCTTGGACACCAGCGTCGAACCGAATCGCTGTATCGGCATGTTGGCGAGGGTGAACAGGCGGTTGAAGCTGATGCCAAAGGTGTCGCCCAGCACGCGCTTGTATTCGGCCTCGAGCGTGTGCTGTGGCGGCGGCAGCGACGGACCCTGCGGGTTGTAAACGAGGTCGAGCGTGAGACCCGAGTCCAGCGACCCGTAACCGAGGGCATTAAGCCGCCGGATGGCGCGGATGCTCGCTTCATACACCCCTTTGCCGCGCTGGCGGTCGACCAGCTCCTCGGTATAGCAAGGCAGCGAGGCGACGATCTGGACGCCCTCGGCGGCGAGGAAATCGGCCAAGTCCTCGTGTCCGGGCTCCTCCAGGATGGTGAGGTTGCAGCGGTCGGTCACCTGCACGCCGAGCCGTCGCGCGGAGGACACCAGGTGGCGAAAATGCGTGTTCAGTTCGGGCGCGCCGCCGGTTAGGTCAAGCTGCTTCACGCCCGCGGCCGCAAGGAATTCGAGCACCGTATCGACGGTGGCCTTGTCCATCATTTCAGTGCGGGTCGGCCCGGCGTTGACGTGGCAATGCAGGCAGGCCTGGTTGCATTTGTAGCCGAGGTTGACCTGCAGGGTTTCCAGCTTCCGCCGGGCAATCGCGGGGAAATCGGAGGCAACGAGAAGTGGCAGCGTAGCGTGCATACTGGCTTGAATAATCCTGAACAAGGTGACCGTGCCCTCGGCACGGAATCCCGAATCTAAGCGGGCGGGCCGATACCGGTCAAGGTTAATTGGTCGGCCGGGAACCGGATTCCTTACATCCCCTGTGCCGCGGCCGGATCCGCCGGAATCATCCATGACTTGCGGCTGAATCGCCGGCGTTATGCACTATCATTCGCCCTTCGCGCGTTTCGCAGCAAAAAGGGCTTGGCAATGCAATCGCCGGATCAACCGGTTCTCAGGGATATCGTGCTGGTCGGCGGCGGCCACAGCCATGTCGGCGTGCTCAGGCGCTTTGGCATGCGGCCGGAGCCCGGCGTGCGCCTGACGGTGATCTGCCGCGATACCCACACGCCCTACTCGGGCATGCTGCCCGGCTATATCGCCGGGCACTACAGCTACGACGACGTGCACATCGACTTGTCGCGGCTGGCGCGCTTTGCCGGCGCGCGTTTTTTCCGCGATGAAGTCACCGGCCTGGACCGCGCTGCGGGCAAGGTGCTGTGCCGCAACCGCCCGCCTGTGCCCTACGACCTGCTGTCCATCAATATCGGCTCGACGCCGCAAATGGACAATGTGGCCGGCGCGGCCGAGCACGCCGTGGCGGTGAAACCTATCAACGGCTTTGACGCGCGCTGGCGCCTGCTGCTCGAGCGGGTGCGCAATCACGCCGGGGCGACGCGTATTGCCGTGGTCGGCGCGGGTGCCGGCGGGGTTGAACTGACGCTGGCCATGCAATACCGCCTGCGCAACGAGTTGCGCGCGGCGGGGCGTGATCCGGACGAACTCGGTTTTCACCTGCTGACCGCGAGCGCGACCATCCTGCCGACCCACAACGCATCGGTACGCCGCAGCTTCGAGCGCGTGCTGGCCGAACGCGGCGTCAGCGTGCATTGCAATGCCGAGGTCACGCACGTGTCGGCAACGCAATTGCAAACAGCCGGCGGCGAATCCCTGCAAGCCGACGAGATCGTCTGGGTCACCCGCGCCGGTGGTGCGCCGTGGCTGCGCCAAACCGGGCTCGCCCTGGATGCCGAAGGCTTTATCCAGGTTAATGACATGCTGCAAAGCGTGACCGATAACAAGGTGTTTGCCGCCGGTGACATTGCCGCCATGCTCAATCACCCTTTGGAAAAAGCCGGCGTATTTGCCGTGCGCCAGGGGCCGCCGCTGGCGGATAACCTGCGCCGCGCCGTGGCCGGACGCGCCCTCAAGGCCTATCACCCGCAACGCCGCTGGCTGGCGCTGATCAGCACCGGTGACCGTTACGCCGTGGCATCGCGCGGCGGACTGGGTATTGCGCTTAAAGGTGGCTGGGTGTGGCGCTGGAAGGACTGGATCGACCGGCGCTTCATGCGCAAGTTCAGCCAATTCCCGGATATGCAGGCGGGGCCCGCGCAAGCGGCGGCGCCGACGGTGAAGCTCGACGCGGCGGAGACGGCGCAAGCCATTTCGGCCATCGCCATGCGCTGCGGTGGTTGCGGCGCGAAAGTCGGCGCCACGGTGCTCTCGCGCGCGCTCGGCGCGCTCATGCCGGTCGATCGCGACGATGTGCTGATCGGCTTGCACGCGCCCGATGACGCCGCGGTGGTGCGCGTGCCCCCGGGCAAGGCGATGGTGCATTCGGTGGATTTTTTCCGTGCCTTTGTCGACGACCCCTACCTGTTTGGCAAGGTCGCGGCCAACCACGCGCTGGGCGATATTTTTGCCATGGGCGCCGAAGCACAGTCGGCCACCGCCATTGTCACCGTGCCGCCGGGCCTCGAAGCCAAGGTCGAGGACGAGTTGTTCCAGATGATGTCCGGTGCGATTGAAGTGCTCAATGAGGCCAATTGCGCGCTGGTCGGCGGCCACACCGGCGAGGGCCGCGAACTCGCGCTGGGATTTGCCGTCAACGGCCTCATCGACGAGGACATTGCCGCAGTGATGAAAAAAAGCGGCATGCGCCCGGGCGAGGTGCTGATTCTGACCAAGCCCATAGGCACGGGCACGCTGTTTGCCGCGCATGCCAGGCTGCAGGCGCGCGGCCGCTGGATAGACGCCGCCTTGGTGTCGATGTGCCAGTCCAACCGCCTTGGCGCGCAATGCCTGCGCGAGCACGGCGCCAGCGCCTGCACCGACCTGACCGGCTTTGGCCTGCTCGGCCACCTGGTGGAAATGACGCGGCCCTCGGGCGTGGACGCCGAACTGAAGCTGTCGGCCCTGCCGCTGCTCGAGGGTGCCGAAGAAACCAGCGCCGCCGGCATCTTGAGTTCGCTACAGCCGGCCAACGTGCGCCTACGCCGCGCACTGCGCAACCAGGCCGAAGCGCTTGGCCATCCACGCTATGCACTGATTTTCGACCCGCAGACCGCCGGCGGCCTGCTCGCCAGCGTGCCGGCGGCGAACGCCGGGGCCTGCCTTGCCGCCTTGCACACGCTCGGCTACGTTCATGCCGCAGCCATCGGCCGGGTGCTGCCCCAGGGCGGGGCGCTCGAGCCCATCGTGCTGACCGGCTTGCCTTAGGTTGACATTAGAATGGCGGTTTTGGCGCGCACGACTTTAAACACCCTCGATGCGATCGTCATCGCCGACGATAAGCCGTCTTGTCATCCTTACTTCAGGAGCAACAGGCAATGATCAATCCCATGAACTATCCCCTGCTGGTGCTGGTACTGAGCTTTTTACTGCTGTGGTTCTCGGCTTCCATCGGATCAACCTTCCTTGCCAAGCGGCACAGAATCGAGGAAGGCACGCGCGAGGACTTCAATCTTGTCACCGGTACCACGCTCACCATGCTCGGGCTGATCATCGGTTTCAGTTTTTCCATGGCCATCAACCGCTACGACCAGCGCAAGACCCTGGAAGACGCCGAGGCCAACGCCATCGGCACCGAATACGCCAGGGCCGACCTGCTCGCCGCCGCGGACGGGGCGAAACTGCGCACCTTGCTGCGCGCCTATACGGACCAGCGCGTGCTGTTTTATTCGACCCACGATGAGCGGGAGATCCGCGAAATAAATATCCGCACGGTAAAATTGCAAAATGAATTGTGGGCCGCGGTAGTCGGCCCGGCCGCCGAAAAGCCGACGCCGATTACCGCCCTGGTGGTCAACGGCATGAACGACGTGCTGAACTCCCAGGGCCATACCCAGGCCGCCTGGTGGAATCGCATCCCGGCGGGGGCATGGATTCTGATGGTGTTTTTCGCCATTTGCAGCAACATGCTGATCGGCTATGGCGCGCGTCACGCCAAGGCGGAACGTTCGCTGCTGTTGTTATTGCCGTTTATCGTTTCCATAGCGTTTTTTTCCATCGCCGACATCGACAGCCCGACCGGCGGCATCATCCGTGTGGTGCCGAAAAACCTGAATGCCCTGGTTGAATCGATGCGTCCCAACTGAAGTTTTTCGCAGTACCGGAAAAATGTAAGGAACGTCAACACCCGCCGACCAACGCCCGGGAACAGCTTTCCCGCACCACTTTTTCAACCATCGGAGGTCACAAATGAACCAACAAACCCTTATCCGCGCCGCCCTCGCCGGCCTTATCGCCGTTGGCACCCTCGCCGCAGGCTCTGTCGCCGCCCAGGACAAGGCCGGAGCCAAGGAAAAATGCTTCGGCATCGCCAAAGCCGGCCAGAACGACTGCGCCAACGCCGCCGGCACCCACTCCTGCGCCGGCCAGTCCAAAGCCGACATGTCGCCGGACGAGTGGAAGTACACCGCCAAGGGCACCTGCGAAAAAATGGGCGGCAAGCTCACCAGTGCCATGGACAAGAAAATGGACAAAAAATCTTAAGGGAATCTCTAAAAATTGTCATTCCGAGGCCGCAGGCCGAGGAATCTGCTTCGTTCTCCCTCTGAAAAGCAGATTCCTCGCTTCACTCGGAATGACATAATTCGGATTAATAGAGGTGCCTTTAAATGTGCGGGTTGAACCGAAGAAAGATTCGCCGCCCAACCCACACCTCCCCCTTTACATATGAACCAATCCATCAGTGGCGCCGGAATCGGCCTGCGCGCCCGCCATTACCGTGATTTTCTCGACGGCCACCCTCCCGCGGCCTGGCTGGAAGTGCATAGCGAAAATTATTTTGGCGAGGGCGGCTACGACTTGTTCGTGCTCGAACAACTGCGCAGCCGCTATCCAATCAGCCTGCACGGCGTCGGCCTCGCTCTCGGCTCGGCGGCCACCACCGATGACGATGCGCGCGTGGATCGCCACCTGGCGAAGCTCAAACGCCTGATCGAGCGCATCGATCCGGCGGCCATTTCCGAACACCTGTGCTGGGGCGCGCATCGCGGCCGGCATTTCAACGACCTGCTGCCGCTGCCCTATACCGGTGAAGCGCTGGCCCACATGACGACGCGGGTACAGCGCATGCAGGACGTTTTGGGCCGGCGCGTGCTGATCGAAAACGTCTCAAGCTATGTCGCGTTTCGCGCCAGCGACCTTTCCGAGGGCGAGTTTCTCGCCGAACTGGCGCGGCGCTCCGGTTGCGGCATCCTGCTTGATGTAAATAATTTCTACGTCAACCATGTCAACCATGGCGACGATGCGCTCACCGCCATGGCCGCCCTACCGCGCGAACATGTCGCCGAAATTCATCTCGCCGGCCACCTCAGGACCGAGGACGGCCTGATCGACGATCACGGCTCGGCCGTAGCCGAACCGGTGTGGCGACTCTACGAGGCGGCGCTCGCGCTGTTCGGGACAGTGCCGACGCTGATCGAGTGGGACACCGATGTGCCCGAACTGGCGGTGCTGCTGGCCCAGGCTGATACGGCCGCGGCGCGCATGGAGCCGGCACATGTCTGAGCTGGCGGCGATCCAGTCGGGCTTTGCCGCGGCGCTCGCGCCCGGTGGCAAAGTCGGCGGCGCGGCGGGGCTGTTTCGCGGCGACGCGGCGGGCGTTACGCGACGGCTGGGGATTTACCGCGGCAACGCCCAGGCCAATGCGCTCAAGGCAGTAGGGGCGATTTATCCGGTGCTGGCGCAAATCGTCGGCAGTGACTTTTTTGAGGGACTGGCGCGGGCCTACGCCAAAAACTTCCCCTCGGCGAGCGGCGACCTGAATGAGTATGGCGAAGCCTTTGGCGATTTTCTGGCCGGTTTTGAGCCGTCGCAGGAATTACCCTACCTGCCGGACGTGGCACGGCTGGAGTGGCGCGCTCACAAGGCCCACTATGCGGCCGACCATCTGCATCTTGATCCGGCGCGCCTCGCCGGGGTAGCTGAGGACGGCTATGCGGCATTGCGCCTGGCGCTGCACCCGGCCTGCGCCCTGCTGCAATCGCCCTGGCCGCTGGCGCGCATCTGGGAAGTGCACCAAGCCGATTTCAGCGGCGAATTCAAGGTCGACCTCGATGCCGGCCCGTCATGCGCGCTGGTGTACCGGCCGGAACTGCGCGTCTGCGTCAGCGCGCTTTCACCCGGCCAACACGCCTTCCTTGTCAGCGCAAGCAGCGGCGGAACCCTGGGCGCAGCACTGAATGCCGCAATGGCGGCCGAGGCCGGCTTCATGCTCGATGCCGCGTTCACACGCTGGGTGAGCGATCGCGTCATCATCGATTTCAAGACGGCGTAAGGTTTTTCGCTTTTGCGACGACCAATCCCCGTCAGCGTGCGGCTTTAAGCAACCATCAGCAGCCATCGCGTAAAACAAGGGGAATAGCATGAGTATCGCCAACACCATCACATCACTGGTCACAAACGCACGCGCCTGGGCCGGCGCCGGCGGCCATGTGCTTGACCTGGGCATCCGCCTTTATGTCGCCAAGGTGTTTTTCATGTCCGGCCTGACCAAGATCGCCAACTGGGACAGCACCGTGTCGCTGTTCGAGGACGAATACCGCGTGCCGCTGCTGCCGCCCGAACTGGCCGCGGCCCTGGGCACCTTCGGCGAACTGGTGTTTCCGGTATTGCTTGCCCTGGGCATGGCCAGCCGCTTCGCCGCCTTGTCACTCTTTGTGGTGAATCTGATGGCGGTGCTGTCCTACTGGCACGTGCTCAAGGACCTCGAACCGGCCCTCGCGCAACACTGGTACTGGGGGGTGCTGCTGCTCGTGACCATGCTGCATGGCCCGGGCAAGCTCGCGCTCGACAGCATCGTCTGCAAATTCTGGCCGGTGCTGCGGCCGGCCTGAACGGGGCTATTGGCTGGAGATGCCCGACTGGAGCGGTTTTCCAGCATATATCGTCTCTGCAAAAACGCTGGGGCGCAAAGTCGCCCGGCGTCACCGGCCGTCACTCCGGCTTTATGCCTGCCGCAGAAATGATTTTTCGATAGCTTTCAACCGTCGCCGGCACTTGTCTGGCAAATTCATCGGGCGCGACGAGATTGACTTCAAACCCGGCGGCGTCCAATCGGGTGCGCACCGCCGCGTTGTTCGCGGCCTTTTGCAATTCGGCATTGATACGCTCGACCACCGCCGGCGGCAGGCCCGCGGGGCCGATAATGCCTATCCAGGTATCGGGCACGGAAAAACCGGGAACACCGCCCTCGGCGATGGTCGGGATATCCGGTGCCGCCTTGGCGCGCGTCGATTCAATCACGCCGATCGCGCGCAGCTTTCCGGACTTCACGTGCGGCTGCACATTGGACAGGATCAGGATTGCCACGGGAATCTGGCCGCCGATAATGTCGTTGAGCGCCGGCGCACCGCCCTTGTAGGGAACGTGCACCATGTCCAGCCCGGCCGTGGTGTTGAGCAACTCGCCACCCAGGTGCTGTGAAGTGCCGGCGCCGGAGGTGCCGTAGGAAATCTTGCCCTTGTTCGCCTTCACGTACTCGACCAGTTCCTTCGACGATTTGACCGGCACCGCAGCGTTAACAACCACGGCCTGCGGCGCCTTGGCGACGATGGTGATGGGGGTGAAGTCCTTGACCGGGTCGTAGGGGACATTTTTTGCCAGGAAGGGCAAGGCGTAATGCGACACCAGCGTGATCAGCAGCGTGTAGCCGTCGGCCGCTTGCTTGGCAACGTAGTCGGTACCGATGAGGCTGTTGGCGCCGGGGCGATTTTCCACCACCACGGGTTGCCCAAGACCGGCGGAAAGTTCCTGCGCCAGTGCGCGCGCCACGGTGTCGACACCACCGCCGGCCGCGTAAGCGACCACCAGCCGCACCGGTTTGGATGGATAGGGCTGTGCCTGCGAAAAACCCGGGGCCGACAGTCCGAGCAGGCTGATGAATAGCGCCAAGTGTTTCAATGTTATCTCCCTGAATTTTTCTGCCGGCGGGCAGGTTCGATCAGCCGCGCGCGTCAAGCACGTGCTGCGACAACTCGTCGTGGCGGGCAAACCAGACATCGGGAAACCCGCGCATGTAGGCAAGCAGCTTGTACAACATCGCGGCCATCGGCGGCCGTGCGCCAAAATGCGCGTGCAGCGTCAGGTTGAGCAGGCCGCCCGGTTCGTTCTGGTGGAGAAAATCAAAAGTGTCCTTGTAGACATCGTGAAAATCACGCGGACTGCCGCGCAGCACGCGATTGTCGGTGAAGTCACTGTGCGGCAAGGCCACCAAGCGTCCCGCAGCAGTATCCACAACATAGGGCAGGTCGGTGTCGTGGTAGTCGCCATGCCACAAGAAGCCCTGCTCGGCCAGTATGCGCGCAGTATTCACGCTGGGCGTCATGCGCGGGCTCGCCCAACCGACCATGCGCTGCCCCGTTACGACCTCAATGCTGTCGCGGCAGCGCTTGATCAGCGTCCGCTCTTCTTCCTCGGAGCAGTACGGCATGAACATGTTCTGGGCGTAGGAATGCCCGGCAATTTCGTGACCGCCGGCTGCGATGGCCTTGCCAGCCTCCGGGAAACGTTCTATCGCCACGGCGTTGGCCGCCACCGTTGCCTTGACACCGAAACCGTCCAGGATGCGCAGCAAGCGCCAGATGCCGGTGCGGCCGCCGTAATGGGCCCAAGCGACGGATTGCAGATCCAGCGTGCCTTCGCGCAGGCCGCTCGCCATCGGGCCGTATGGCGGCCCCTTGCCCTCGGGCCAGGCCTCGAACATCACCGTCACCATGACGGCGATGCGCGCGCCATCCGGCCATTGCATGGCAAATTCGTCCTTGCCCATGCTGCTCAAGCCTTGCTGTAAATCTGTGCGCCCTTCTTGACGAACTCGATGGCTTTTTCTTCCATGCCTTTTTTCAGCGCCGCCTCCTCGCCCACACCCTGCTTGGCGGCGTAGTCGCGCACGTCCTGGGTGATTTTCATCGAGCAAAAGTGCGGGCCGCACATGGAGCAAAAGTGCGCCACCTTGGCGGAATCCTTGGGCAGCGTCTCGTCGTGGAAGTCGCGCGCCTTGTCCGGATCCAGGCCGATGTTGAACTGGTCTTCCCAGCGGAATTCAATGCGCGCCTTGGACAAGGCGTTGTCACGGATCTGCGCGCCGGGGTGGCCCTTGGCGAGGTCCGCCGCGTGGGCTGCCAACTTATAAGTGATGATGCCTTCCTTGACGTCGGCCTTGTTCGGCAGGCCGAGGTGTTCCTTGGGCGTGACATAACAGAGCATCGCCGTGCCGTACCAGCCTATCATCGCCGCGCCAATGCCCGAGGTGATGTGGTCGTAGCCCGGGGCGATGTCGGTGGTGAGCGGCCCCAGCGTGTAGAACGGCGCCTCGTGGCATTCCTTCAGCTGCAGCTCCATGTTCTCCTTGATCATGTGCATGGGCACATGGCCGGGGCCTTCTATCATCACCTGCACGTCGTGCTTCCAGGCGATTTGCGTCAATTCGCCGAGGGTGCGCAATTCGCCCAGTTGCGCCTCGTCGTTGGCGTCGTAAATGGAGCCCGGGCGCAGCCCGTCGCCCAGCGAAAAGGCCACGTCATAGGCCTTCATGATTTCGCAAATGTCCTCGAAATGCGTGTAGAGGAAGCTCTCCTTGTGGTGCGAAAGGCACCACTTGGCCATGATGGAGCCGCCGCGCGACACGATTCCGGTCATGCGATTGGCGGTGAGCGGCACATAGCGCAGCAACACGCCGGCATGGATGGTGAAATAGTCCACGCCCTGCTCGGCCTGCTCGATCAGGGTGTCGCGGAAAATCTCCCAGGTCAGGTCCTCGGCCTTGCCGTCGACTTTTTCCAGCGCCTGGTAAATCGGCACGGTGCCGATGGGCACCGGCGAATTGCGCACTATCCATTCGCGCGTTTCGTGGATGTGCTTGCCGGTGGACAAGTCCATCACCGTGTCGCCGCCCCAGCGTATCGCCCAGGTCATTTTTTCGACTTCCTCGCCGATGGAAGAACCCAGCGCCGAGTTGCCGATGTTGGCGTTGATCTTGACGAGGAAATTGCGGCCGATGATCATCGGCTCGGATTCCGGGTGGTTGATGTTGTTGGGGATGATGGCGCGGCCGCGCGCCACTTCGTCGCGCACGAACTCGGGGGTGATTTCGGCCGGGATGCTGGCGCCGAAGTTCTGCCCCGGGTGCTGGCGCATCATCAGGTCGGCGAGTTTGTTGCCCATGGGGCCGGAGGCCTTGAGCGATGCCATATATTCGTGGCGGCGCAGGTTTTCGCGAATCGCCACGAACTCCATTTCCGGGGTGATGATGCCCTTCCTGGCGTAATGCATTTGCGACACGTTCACGCCGGCTTTGGCGCGGCGCGGTTTGCGCTGCAGGTTGAAGCGCAGTTCGGCCAACTTGGCGTCGTTCAGGCGCTCGACGCCGAACGCCGAACTCGGTCCCGGCAATTCCTCGGTGTCATTGCGCCCGGCAATCCAGCCGGCGCGCACGGCGGCCAGGCCGGTGCGGATGTCGATTTTTGCCGCCGGGTCGGAATACGGCCCCGAGCAGTCGTAGACGGTGATGGGTGGGTTTTTTTCCGCGCCAAACGAGGCCGGGGTGTCCGACTGGCTGATTTCGCGCATCGGTACGCGGATATCCGGGCGCGAGCCTTCAACGTAAATCTTGCGTGAATTGGGCAGCGGCTGCACCGCCGCGTCATCGACATGCGCGGTCTGGGCGAGAAATTTTGGATTGGCGTTCATGGTGGCTCCTTGCATCCTTGGGCTTTAGGAATTGGGCTTATACAACGGGCTGCAGGGGCGGGGCAGGCGCCGGTGAGGGCGCAATCGGAATGGGACGTCTGCCAACGCTTCCCTGCGGCGGCATTATCCGCATCAGGTTCAGAGGGACTCTCTCACCCGCGACGCGCAGTATTTTGCGACCGCAGGACCCCTAACGTTGCCTGCACCTTACCGGAACGCTGGGGCAATGGCAAACCAGCCTGTGTTTTAGCTCAAAAATCGGGGAAAATAGGGCTTTCCAGAACACCTCAAGCTGCCTTATTGTTAGCTTTGGCATGACTTGCTGATTCCACCCACGGAGGCATTATGAAAACCCCACGCCGCACATTCCTCAAGCAATCGGCCGCGCTCGGCGCTGCCGCCACCGTCGCCGGCTTCCCGGCCATCGCCCAAAGCCAGTCCGGGCCGGTGAAGATCGGCATCGTCCATCCGGTGACCGGTTTTCTCGCCTACTCGGGCAACCTGTGCCGTGTCGGCGCCAAACTCGCAGTCGATGAAATCAACGCCGCCGGTGGCATCAAGTCCCTTGGCGGTGCCAAGATTGACGCCAGCTACGCCGACGCCCAGTCCAAACCCGAGGTCGGCGTGGCCGAAGTCGAAAAATTCAATTCGGCCGGCGTGTCAGCCATTGTCGGCGCCTACGCCAGCGCCATCTGCCTTGCCACCACCCAGGCGGCGGCCAAATACAACATCCCGCACGTGGTCGATGTCGGCGTGGCCGACCAGATCGTCGAACGCGGCCTGAAAAACACCTTCCGCTTCGCCCCCGGCTACAAGGTCGTGGCGCGAACCGCCATCAACAACCTGCACATCATGAACACCCTGGCGAGAAAGCCGGCCAAGACCGTGATGATCATTCACGAAGAATCCTTGTTCGGCACCGGCACCGCCAACCTGCTTGCCGCCGAACTGCCGGGCATGGGTTACGAAGTGAAGGAAGTGGTCAAGCACGCCAACCCGACGCGCGACTTCAACAACATCGTGTTGCGCATGAAGGCGCTCAATCCGGACATCGTCATCCCGGCCAACTATTTCAACGAATACGCGCTGCTGGTGCGCACGATGAAGCAGCAGAACGTCCAACCCAAGGCGATTTACTCGGTGCTGGGCGGCGCCGCATCGAGCTTCAAGTTCGTCAAGGAATTCCCCGATGTGGCCAATGGCGTGATCGACTGCAACCACTGGTACAACCCCAAGGACAAGCGTGCCCTCGCGCTGAAGAAAAAAGTCGAGGCGATGGGCGAGTTCTACACCTACGAGGTGTTCCTCAACTATCAGGCCGTCTACCTGCTTGCCGACGCCATCGAGCGCGCCAAGTCGCGTGATCGTGCCGCCATCAATGATGCGCTGACCAATTCGACCTGGGACAAGCACTTCATGCCCTATGGTCCAACCAAATTTGTAAACGGCCAAAACCAGGGCGCGCAGCCGCTGACGATGCAGGTGCTCAAGGGCGATATCAAGGTCATCCTGCCCAACAACTTCGCCGAAGCCGAGCCGGTCTTTCCCTGGAAGGCCTGACACACCGTATTGAAACCGCTGTCATTGCGAGCGCAGCGAAGCAATCTCGTCGCTTTTGCCGACAAGGCCCCGCCCCACGAGATTGCTTCGTCGCTCCGC